>NZ_JBBPFS010000005.1:0-410289 GCF_038069765.1 Arthrobacter sp. G119Y2
GGAAGGGTTACGGCGGTCATAGCGTGGGGGAAACGCCCGGTCCCATTCCGAACCCGGAAGCTAAGACCCACAGCGCCGATGGTACTGCATCCGGGAGGATGTGGGAGAGTAGGTCACCGCCGGACAAATTCTGGCAGAGAGGTTGAGGTCCGCACCGTGTGGTGCGGGCCTCAGCTGTTTACGCACCCGTTTGGGTGGGGCCCCGTCCTGGTTGGCGGGGCCTTACGTGTTTAAGTGCTCCCCGGCCCTCCGCCGAGATGGCAGTAACTGTGCTTCCCGGGCCTGGTACGTGCACTTGCTGCCATCTCGCGGGAGGATCTACCCGGAATCTGCACCGGAGGCGAGCTTTCGTCTACTAGGCTTGAGGGATGCGTATTGCTCGATTTGTACAAGACAGTGACCCAGCCTTCGGCGTCGTGGACGGCGACGAAGGACATGAAGAAATAGCCGTCATTAAGGGCGATCCGTTCTTCTCCGGCGTCCAGTTGACGGGGGAGCGGCACAAGCTTGAGGATGTCCGCCTCCTCGCGCCGATCATCCCGCGCAGCAAGGTCGTTGGCATCGGCAAAAACTACGCGGACCATGCAGCGGAAATGGGCGGTGACGTTCCGCCGGCACCGCTGATGTTCCTCAAGCCCAACACCTCGGTTATCGGCCCGAACGATCCCGTGGTGCTGCCCTCCTTCTCCGACGAGGTCTCCTACGAGGCCGAACTCGCCGTCGTCATCGGCCGCATCTGCAAAGACGTTCCGCTGGACCGCGTGGACGAGGTCATCTTCGGTTACACCTGTGCCAACGACCTCACCGCCCGCGATGCCCAGCGCACCGATAACCAGTGGGCACGCGCCAAGGGCTTTGACACCTCCTGCCCGCTTGGCCCCTGGATCGAGACTGAGCTGGATACCGACGACTTGGCCATCCGCGGCTACCTCAACGGCCAGCTGGTCCAGGACGGCAACACGTCAGAGATGATCTGGAGCGTCAAGGAACTCGTGTCCTACGTATCCCAGGCCTTCACTCTGCTGCCCGGCGACGTCATCCTTACCGGTACGCCGGCCGGCGTGGGCCTCATCTCCGACGGCCAGCGCTACGAGGTTGACATCGAAGGCATCGGCCGCCTCCTGAACACCGCCCGCAGCTAGGCATGAGCGTCCCCGGCGCCGGACCAAGGCGCAGCAGCGTCCAGGTCCGGCGCCTTTTGCTGCCCGGAGCGGTGTGGGCAGCAATTCTTTTCGCCGCCCCTTTCCTGAACGACGACGGCGGCGAGGCCCTGCTCTGGGGTGCCGGTGCCGCAGTGCTGGTCAGCCTGTTTCCCTGGGCGCTGGTCACTATTCTGGACCGGCGCGGGGATCTGCGCCGCGGGCTGGATCGGCTGGGTGCGCCTCCCGTCATCCTCGGCGCCGCCGGAGCGTGCTTCATGGTCCTGCGGGTCATCCGCTGGACCGACGGACCGCGGGCGCTGGCCGCCGTCGTTTTTGCCATGACTACCGCCTACGCCCTCACTTCAGTGTTCGCCAAGGTCATCCGACTGGACTGGGCCGACGTCACCTATGCGGCGTCCGCCGTCGTGCTCCCGGTTCTGCTGTTCCTGCTGTTTCCCGGAGCTGCGGGTATAGCGGCGGCGCTTGCCGCTGCGGCACTGTTTATCGCAGCGCTGCTCAGCGGGAAAGCCCGGACCGCCCGCAATACGGCGGGGGCGGCGGCTGCGGGCGTGGTTTCCGCGGGCATCTTCGTCTGGCTGCTGCAGTACAGCGTCTGATCAGTACGGCGTCTGACCGGCAGGGCCGCCAAACGTCGGGCCCGGCGGATCAAGAGACTAAACTGAAAGCATCATGACTAACCTGCCTTCACTTGCCGAACTGCCCACCGTCGATGACAGCACACCCGTGCGCGTGCGTTTCTGTCCTTCCCCCACAGGTACCCCGCACGTGGGCCTGATCCGGACCGCCCTGTTCAACTGGGCCTATGCCAAGCACACCGGCGGCACCATGGTGTTCCGCATCGAAGACACCGACACCGCCCGTGACAGCGAAGAGAGCTTCCTGCAGCTTCTCGACGCGCTCGACTGGCTGGGCATCACCTGGGATGAGGGCGTCAACGTGGGCGGCCCGCATGAGCCGTACCGCCAGTCCCAGCGCGGCGACATTTACCAGGACGTCATCACCAAGCTCAAGGACGCCGGCCACCTGTACGAGTCCTACTCGACACCCGAAGAGATCGAGGCCCGGCACCGCGCCGCCGGTCGCGACATCAAGCTCGGCTACGACAACTACGACCGGAACCTGACACCCGAGCAGATCGAAGCCTTCAAAGCCGAAGGCCGGCAGCCGGTGCTGCGCGTGCGCATGCCCGACGAAGACATCACGTTCAACGACCTGGTCCGCGGCGAGATCACCTTCAAGGCCGGGACAGTTCCTGACTTCGTCGTCGTCCGCGCCAACGGCGCCCCGCTCTACACGCTCGTGAACCCCGTGGACGACGCCCTCATGGGCATCACCCATGTGCTGCGCGGCGAGGACCTGCTGTCCTCCACACCCCGCCAGATTGCGCTGTACCGCGCACTGATCGACGTCGGAGTGGCTCAGTACATGCCGCTCTTCGGGCACCTGCCCTACGTGATGGGAGGCGGCAACAAGAAACTCTCCAAGCGTGATCCGGAGTCGAGCCTCTTCCTGCACCGCGAACGCGGCTTCATCCCCGAGGGCCTGCTGAACTACCTCTCGCTGCTGGGCTGGTCCATGTCCGCAGACGAGGACATCTTCACCGTTGACCAGCTCGTGGAGAAGTTCGACATCCACGATGTGCTGGCCAACCCGGCACGCTTTGACCTGAAGAAGGCCGAGGCCATCAACGGCACCCACGTCCGGATGCTGGATGCCGAAGACTTCCGCAACCGCCTCGTGCCGTACCTGCAGCAGGCCGGGCTGGTGGGGGAGACCCTGACCGCACGCGAGGAGGAAATCCTCACCGAGGCAGCTCCGCTGGTCCAGGAACGCATCACCCTGCTCGGCGAGGCGCCGGAGATGCTGGGCTTCCTGTTCAAGGCCGACGACGCCATTGACGTGGCCGACGACGCGCGGAAGGGGCTGCCCGCCAACCTCACCGAGGTGCTCGACGCCGCCCTGGCCGCACTGGAACCGATCGAGGACTGGACCGCGGAGAACATCCAGGCAGCACTTCGCACGGCACTGGTTGAGGAGATGGGGATCAAGCCGCGGCTGGCCTTCGGCCCGGTCCGCACTGCCGTTTCCGGCCGCCGGATTTCTCCGCCGCTGTTCGAGTCCATGGTCATCCTGGGCAAGGACTCCTCGCTGGCCCGCCTCCGCGCGTTCCGCAACGCGGGCTGACGCAGGCTAAGGAACAGCAACAATGCAGCGTACGCAGGTCCACGGAGTACTTTTCGACATCGACGAGACCCTCGTGGACCTGCGTGCCGCCATGGGCACCACACTTCAAGCCCTGGGCGGGCACGATCTCGCACATTTCACGGCCGATGACTGGACCGCATTCACTGCCCTCTTTACCGCTGACCCGCAGGGGTACTACGACCGGTATCTGGCCGGAGAGCTCTCCTTCGCGGACCAGCGGGTCCGCCGCGTGCAGCACGCCCGCCAAAGCACCGGCCGTCCGCTGCTCGACGACGACACGGCCAGGGCGTGGAACACCACCTATGAGGCAACGCTGCCGCTGCACTTCCGGGCGTTCGACGACGTGGTGCCGCTGCTGGACGAACTGGATGCCAGCGGCATCGCCTACGGAGCTGTCAGCAACAACGTCCATGACTACCAGCGGGCCAAGCTCGACGCCGCGGGGCTGGAACGGATCCGGATCCTGGTGGGCATCGACGCCGTGGGAGCGGCAAAGCCCGATCCCGCTATCTTCCGTGAAGGTGTGCGGCTGCTGGGAACTGACGCGGACAGGACCCTCTACATTGGAGACAATCTCAGGGTGGACGCCGAGGGTGCAACCGCGGCAGGCCTGCGCGGCGTCTGGCTGGACCGCCCCGGAAACCCGCAGCCGGCGCAACAGGATGCCGGGGGCCTGCCGGGAAAGGAAATCTCCGTGGTGAAGTCGCTGGCTGAAGTTCCGCGGCTCCTGGCCGCATGAGGGCCGCAGCGGGGCGCCCGGAACCGTTTTGTACTTCCTCCGGAACCGGTGTATAGTTATATCTCGTGCTGAGGGGTTGCAGCGGGGAAAAACTTCTCCTAAACGGCCCGAAAAGCGCAGTGGGATATGGTGTAATTGGCAACACATCGGTTTCTGGTACCGACATTCTAGGTTCGAGTCCTGGTATCCCAGCGGTTCTCAAATGATAAGAAATTATCAATTTGAAGATCAGCAGTAAGTGTGAAAAACTTATTGAGCTTAATTTCAGATTGAGCAAAAGGAAGCAAGACGCCTTTAGGGGCAGAATGCTTGTACCTGGCCCCATCGTATAGCGGCCTAGTACGCTGCCCTCTCACGGCGGTAACGCGGGTTCGAATCCCGCTGGGGTCACCAATATAGACCGGTTCCGGACACTGTCCGGGACCGGTTTTTTGTGCTCGTTTGTCGTTCTCAGGCACAGAGCCGGGCGGTTCCCGACCCGTGGCTCATCTTCGGTCCGTGATAAATTCGCGCTCGGAGCCGGAAAACGTTCCAAGACTTTGATCCAAAGGACACCACCAGTGCCCACGCACGCGCCCACAGTGGCGGACCTCGACGAAAAAGCCCTTCTCGCCCGTATCTTTCCCCGCCTGGGACAGCCGAACGCCCTGCTCGGACCCGGCGATGATGCGGCGGTCATCGCTTCCCCCGACGGACGCACCGCCATCTCGATTGACACCCTGGTCCAGGACGCGGACTTTCGGCTGGTTTGGCCCTCCGGTTACCGCACCAGCGGATATGACGTGGGCTGGAAATGCGCCGCCCAGAACCTCTCGGACATCAACGCCATGGGAGGCGTTGCCACCTCGCTGGTGGTAAGCCTGACCCTGCCCGGCAGCACTGCGGTGTCATGGGTGGAAGACCTCGCCGACGGACTCGCCGCTGCCATCCGGACGCTCACCGCCGGCACCGGGCCGTGCTCCGTGGTCGGCGGGGATCTGGGCCGGGGGCGGGAAATCGTGGTGACGGCAGCCGTCACCGGGAACCTGCAGGGCCGGGCCCCCGTGCTGCGCTCCGGCGCCCGCCCCGGGGATCAGCTCGCCCATGCCGGAGCGCTGGGGCTGGCCGCCGGCGGGCTCGCGGCGCTGGAGAGCAGCCTGGCGTATGCGCAGATGGATGAGGCGCTGCTTGCCCTCGCTGCGGCCCAGTGCCGTCCGCGGCCGCCGCTGCTGCAGGGCCCCGGGGCAGCAGCGGCCGGAGCCACCGCCATGCTGGACATTTCCGACGGACTGGTGCGCGATGCCGGGCGGATTGCGCGGGCTTCAGGCGTGGCGATCGATCTGGACCCCGCCCTTCTCGCTCCCCGGGCCGCCCGCCTGCAGCGCGAAGCGCAGCTGCTGGGCGCGGAAGCGCTGGACTGGGTGCTCGGCGGCGGCGAGGACCACGGACTGCTTGCCTCGTTCCCGGCCGGCACTGTACTGCCGGAGGGTTTCCTGCCGGTGGGAACAGTGCACGACGGCGAGGGCGTCACCTATGGGGGAGAGGCACCGCGGACCTCGGGCTGGGACCACTTCGCGGGCTAGCGGCACCGGGCTGGCAGCACGGGCTAGCGGCACCGGGCTGGTACTAACGGGGACAGTATCGCCGGACCGGCCGGCCTGCTACCGCAGGATGTGCCGCCGCCGGATCCGCTCGGCCAGCGCGAGAAGGTCTTCCCGCGACAGCTCCGGCAGCTGCTCCAGTTCGCTGATGAGCTCATCCAGGCTGGTGTTCGCCCGGGCCCGCAGGATTTCGCTGTAGTACCCGACAATCACGCCGGTTCCCAGCGCCACCACCAGGATGCCGTACAGCGACACAACAACCGTAATGAGCCGGCCCGGCATGGTCACCGGAACAATATCGCCGAAGCCGATGGTGGTGAAGGAGACAAACAGGAACCAGAGGGCATCGCCCAAGTTGTTGATGCCGGGTTCAAACCGCGCCAGCATCAGGGAACCGCCGGCAAGGACCAGCAAAAAACCGGTGAAAACCCCGTCGGCGCCGGTGGCACGGATGATGTTCCACAGCAAGCGCACCCGTTTCATGGCGACCCCTCGGCTCAGCCCCGTTCCCTGGATGGGAGTCCCAGAATAGGCCTAGTCCGCGGTCTTCCGCAGGGTCTCGGTGAGCGAGGCGGCTGCCCGGGTCACTACTTCGGCGTGAATGCGTCCGGGCTGGCGGGTCAGCCGCTCGATCGGCCCTGAAATGGAGACGGCGGCAATGACCCGGCCGGAGGGACCGCGCACCGGTGCCGAAACCGACGCCACTCCCGGTTCCCGTTCACCCAGGCTCTGCGCCCAGCCGCGGCGCCGCACGCCGGCCAGGACAGTGGGGGTGAACCGTGCATTGTGCAGCCCTTCGAACAGCCGGTCGTGGTCTTCCCAAGCCAGCAGGCACTGAGCAGCGGATCCGGCCTTCATGGACAGCTGCGTGCCGACGGGAATGGTGTCCCGCAACCCGATGGGACGCTCGGCGGAAGCCACGCAGACCCGCCATTCCCCCTGCCGGCGGAAAACCTGCGAGCTTTCTCCGGTCGCGTCGCGCAGGGACAGCAGCACCGGTCCGGCTGCCGCGATCAGGCGGTCCTCGCCGGCGGCCGATGCCAGTTCCACGAGCCGGCCGCCCAGGACAAACCGGCCCTGGATGTCCCGGCCCACCAGGCGGTGGTGAGCCAGCGCGACGGCGAGGCGGTGCACCGTGGGACGGGCCAGCCCGGTGGCCGCCACCAGCTGTGCCAGCGTGGTAGGTCCGGCTTCCAGTGCATCAAGCACCAGTGCCGCCTTATCAATGACTCCCACGCCGCTGGCGGCGTTTCCCAGTGTGTCCATGTGTTGATACTGCCGTCTCATTATTTGAGATGCAAATTGAAATAGTGGCGTGTCCGCGGCCGGGGCTGGTTGTCTTAACCCATCGACTTTGCGCGGCCGCGTTTTTCGGCCTGCGGGAGACACTTCACAAGGAGCATCGGGCATGGGTGAGCACGCAGCAGGCAGGACGCTTGCGGAGAAAGTGTGGGACGAGCACGTAGTGGTCAAGGGCGAGGACGGAGCGCCCGACCTTCTGTACATCGACCTGCACCTTGTCCATGAGGTGACGTCCCCGCAGGCTTTCGAGGGGCTTCGCCTGGCCGGCCGGAAGCTGCGCCGCCCGGACCTGACCATCGCCACCGAGGACCACAACACTCCCACGCTGGAAATCGACAAGCCCATCGCCGATCCGGTGAGCCGGACCCAGATCGAAACCCTCCGCGCCAACTGTGCGGAATTCGGGGTGCGGCTGCATCCGCTCGGCGACGCCGAGCAGGGCATCGTGCACGTGGTCGGCCCGCAGCTGGGCCTGACCCAGCCGGGCCTGACCGTGGTCTGCGGGGACTCGCACACCTCCACCCACGGAGCCTTCGGCGCGCTGGCCATGGGCATCGGCACCTCCGAGGTGGAGCACGTCATGGCCACCCAGACGCTGTCGCTGAAGCCCTTCCGGACCATGGCCATCACCGTGGAAGGAACCCTGCGCCCCGGCGTCACGTCCAAGGACATTATCCTGGCCGTGATTGCCAAGATCGGCACCGGCGGCGGGCAGGGCTATGTCCTGGAATACCGCGGATCCGCCATCCGCTCCCTGTCCATGGAAGCCCGGATGACCATCTGCAACATGTCCATCGAGGCCGGCGCCCGTGCCGGCATGGTGGCGCCGGACGAAACCACGTTCGCCTACCTCAAGGACAAGCCGCACGCGCCGCAGGGCGCTGACTGGGATGCCGCCGTCGAGCACTGGAAGTCACTGGTCACGGACGACGACGCCGTGTTCGACGCCGAGGTGTTCCTGGACGCCGACGAGCTGGAGCCTTTTGTCACCTGGGGAACCAACCCCGGTCAGGGCGTCTCGCTCTCGGGCTCCGTTCCGTTCCCCGAAGATTTCGCCGACGAGAATGCGAAGGCCGCCGCAGAGCGGGCGCTGACGTACATGGATCTCGCCGCGGGAACTCCCATGAAGGACATCAGCGTGGACACAGTCTTCCTGGGTTCCTGCACCAACAGCCGGATCGAGGACCTGCGCATTGCCGCGGACATCATCCGCGGCCGGCAGAAGGACCCGAACATCCGGATGATGGTTGTCCCCGGCTCGGCACGGGTCCGGCTCGAAGCCGAAGCCGAAGGCCTGGACCGGGTGTTCAAGGACTTCGGTGCGGAATGGCGCTTTGCCGGGTGCTCCATGTGCCTGGGCATGAACCCGGACCAGCTGGCACCGGGGGAGCGCTGCGCGTCCACGTCCAACCGGAACTTTGAAGGGCGCCAGGGCAAGGGCGGGCGCACGCACCTGGTCTCACCCGTGGTCGCCGCTGCCACGGCGGTCCGGGGCACCCTGAGTTCACCCTCGGACCTCGAGCCCCGCTCCGGTACGTCCGCGGCATCCGCAGAACCCGCAGAACCCGCCGAACACGCCGCATCCGCCCAGTCTGCCGTTTAGGAGCCCGCCATGGAAAAGATCACCACGCACACCGGCATCGGCGTTCCGCTGCGCCAGAGCGACGTCGACACCGACCAGATCATCCCCGCCGTCTACCTCAAGCGGATCACGCGCACCGGATTCGAGGACGCCCTCTTCGCCGGCTGGCGCAAGGATGAGAACTTCATCCTGAACCGCGAGCCGTACGCCGCCGGCTCGGTACTGGTGGCCGGCCCCGACTTCGGCACCGGGTCCTCCCGCGAACACGCGGTCTGGGCGCTGAAGGACTACGGGTTCCGGGCCGTCCTGTCCTCCCGCTTCGCCGACATCTTCCGGGGCAACTCCGGCAAGCAGGGACTTGTCGCAGCGCAGGTGGCCCAGGATGACATTGAACTCATCTGGAAGGTGCTCGAAAACTCTCCGGGCACCGAGGTCACCGTGGACCTGGAATCACGCACCGTCATTTGCGGCGCCGTCACGGCTCCCTTCACCATTGACGAATACACCCGGTGGCGGCTGCTCGAAGGATTGGATGATATTTCCCTCACGCTGCGGCGTGAGTCGGATATCACAAAGTTTGAAGCACAGCGCCCCGCCTTCAAACCAACAACCCTTCCAGCCCGGGCCTAAACCGCATTTTTCTCCGGCGCGCCGGACTCCGGTGAGTTTCGTGTCGCACAGCGGCACTCAGTATTATTGATGGGCCCCCACACGGGGGCCCATCGGCATTTCTCCGCGTCCTCGGGCCGGTGAGCACCACCACGGCACCGGCACCGTTCCGGCGCCGGAAGCGGCGCGGAAACTCCGGCGGCGGGGTGCCGATATTTCAGTATGCGGACGCTAGCTCCTATGCTTGAGTGCAGTCTCTCTTTGCTGTTGGGGCATTATAGAAAAAAGAAATTAGGTGTTCATGGGTAGCGTTCTAACCATCCGTGGTGGAGTTCCTCTGACAGGAAAAGTCCCCGTCCGCGGAGCGAAGAACCTCGTTCCCAAAGCCATGGTTGCGGCACTGCTGGGCAATAGCCCGTCACTGCTCCGCAACGTCCCGGAAATCAAGGACGTTGAGGTTGTCACCTCGCTGTTGAAGCTCCACGGCGTTGAAGTCACCAAGGACCCGGTGACCGGTGACCTGACCATGGATCCCCAGAACGCCAAGACCGCGGCGTCCAAGGATATTGATGCGCACGCGGGCGATTCCCGGATCCCCATCCTGCTGTGCGGCCCGCTGATGCACAGCCTCGGCGAGGCCTTCATTCCTGACCTCGGCGGCTGCAAGATCGGCGACCGGCCCATCGACTTCCACCTGCAGATGCTGCGGAATTTCGGTGCCGTCGTGGAAAAGCGCCCGGGCGGCATCTCCATCTCGGCCCCCAAGGGCCTTACCGGCGCCAAGCTGGAACTGCCCTACCCGAGCGTCGGCGCCACCGAGCAGGTGCTGCTGACCGCGGTCAAGGCCGTGGGCATTACCGAGCTGCGCGGCGCTGCCGTGGAGCCGGAGATCCTGGACCTCATTGCCGTGCTGCAGAAAATGGGCGCGATCATCACGGTCCAGACGGACCGCGTCATCCGCATTGAGGGCGTCTCCGAGCTGTCCGGATACAACCACCGTGCGCTGCCCGACCGCAACGAGGCCGCATCCTGGGCCTCCGCAGCGCTGGTTACCAAGGGCGACATTTACGTTGAGGGTGCCTCCCAGCAGGACCTCACCGCCTTCCTGAACACTTACCGCAAGATCGGCGGCGCGTTCGACGTCGACGACGGCGGCATCCGTTTCTACCACCCGGGCGGCGCGCTGAACCCGCTGGTGCTGGAAACCGACGTGCACCCCGGGTTCATGACCGACTGGCAGCAGCCCCTGGTGGTTGCCCTGACCCAGGCCCAGGGCGTGTCCATCGTCCACGAAACCGTGTACGAGAACCGCTTTGGGTTCACCGATGCGCTCATCCGCATGGGAGCCAACATCCAGGTGCACCGCGAATGCCTCGGCAGTGTGCCGTGCCGGTTCGGCCAGCGGAACTTCCTCCATTCGGCCGTCATCTCCGGCCCCGTACAGCTGAAGGGTGCCGAAATCGACATCCCGGACCTGCGGGGCGGCTTCAGCCACCTCATTGCGGCCCTGGCGGCCGAAGGAACATCTCGGGTGACGGGCATCGAACTCATCAACCGCGGGTACGAGCACTTCCTCGAGAAGCTCGAAGGCCTCGGCGCCGACTTTGACGTCACTGCCGTCGCTGCCGGAACGAAGTAGAGGCCGGCATGCCTGAGTCGGTCAAGTCACGGGTGGCGTTCGCCCTGCTGGCGAACACCATGCGGCCGGTAATGAACATCCTGCTGCGCAAGCAGTGGGAGGGAATGGAAAACCTTCCCCGGGACACCGGGTTCATTGCCTGCCCCAACCACGTGACTGAGATCGACCCGGTGGTGGTGGGGCACTTCTTCTACAACCAGAAGATCATGCCCCGCTACCTCGCGAAGGCGTCCCTCTTTAAGGTGCCCGTGCTGGGCCCGGCCCTCCGCGCCACCAACCAGGTGCCGGTGGAACGCATCACGGCCGGCGCTTCGGCGTCGCTGAAAGGCGCCCGGACGGTTATCGACGCCGGCGGCGCCCTGATTGTTTACCCGGAGGGAACGCTGACCCGCGACCCCGAGCTTTGGCCGATGCGCGGGCGGACGGGCGCTGCCCGGCTTGCCCTGCAAACCGGAGCCCCCGTGGTTCCGATAGCCCACTGGGGTGCCGAAGCGGTACTGCCGCGCTACAGCAAGCGCCTTTCCCTTTTCCCGCGCAAGACGGTCCGGCTGCGGGTCGGGACTCCCGTGGACCTTTCGGACCTCCGCGGAAAGCCCATGACCAAATCAGTGCTGGACACTGCCACGGAACGCATCATGGACAGCCTGACGGTGCTTGTCGCGGAACTGCGGAATGAAAAGCCCCCGGCAGTGCGCTGGGATCCGGCGCAGAAGGGCCAGTCGGCCATCGGCCGGAACTTTGACCCGGGCGCTGACACGCAACACAGCCACAACAAGAAAAAGAACGGGACCGACACTAATGAGCTTGCTTAACACGCCCCCGCAGGTAGTTGCTGTCCTGGGGGCAGGCAGCTGGGGAACCGTCTTCGCAAAGATCGTGGCCGACGCCGGCGCTTCCCGGCAGACGGACGTCCGCGTCTGGGCCCGGCGGCCCGAGGTCGCAGCGGAAATCAACGAGAGCCACCGCAACAGCCAGTATTTGAAGGACACTGTCCTCCCGGCCAACCTCACGGCCTCGGCGGACCCCGCCCAGGTTCTGGCCGGCGCCGAACTGGTGGTGCTGGCCGTCCCGGCACAGACCCTGCGCGCCCAGCTGCGCAGCGTCCGGGAGCTCATCCCGGAAGGCGCCGTCGTTGTCTCCCTGATGAAGGGCCTGGAAGTCGGCACCGACTCGCGCATGAGCCAGGTCATCGAGGAGGAACTGCACTGGCCCGAGGACCGGGTTGCCGTTGTCTCGGGCCCTAACCTGGCCATGGAGATTGCCGGCCGCCAGCCGACGGCGTCGGTGGTGGCCTGCTCGAACCTGGAGACCGCCGGCTGGATTGCCCGCGCCTGCACCGCACCCTATTTCCGGCCGTACACCAACACCGACGTGGTGGGCACGGAAATCGGCGGGATCGTCAAGAACGTCATTGCCCTGGCCGTGGGCATCTGCGAAGGCAAGGGCATGGGGGACAACACCAAGGCCTCGGTCATGACCCGCGGCCTGGCGGAGACCACGCGCCTGGCGCTGGCGCTGGGCGGAAGCGCCGAAACCATGTCCGGCCTCGCCGGCATGGGCGACCTCATCGCCACCTGCTCCTCGCCGCTGTCGCGCAACCACACCGCAGGCCGGCTGCTGGCCCAGGGCTTGACGCTGGAGGAGGTCAACGCTTCCATGAAGCAGACAGCCGAAGGCATCAAGTCAGCCCAGGCCGTGCTGGACCGCGCCACTCAGCTGGGCGTCTACATGCCCATCACCGAAAATGTTGTTGCCGTTCTGCAGGGCGTTATTTCTGTGGACGAACTGGGACCGCGACTGCTGTCCCGCGAACTGAAATCCGAAGGTGTGCACACCCCGTGACCAATGAACCGCTGACTCCCGACTCGGTAACCGCCTCCGGCGACGCCGCTGAAACCGCCGGCACCGGTGCGGGCTCCAGCCGGCCGCGCGTGGCAGTGCTGTTCGGCGGACGCTCCAGCGAACACGCCGTGAGCTGCGTGACCGCAGCCGGCGTCCTGGACTCCATTGACCGCAGCAAGTACGACGTCGTTCCGGTGGGGATCACCCGCGACGGGCAGTGGACCCTGGTCTCCGCCGATCCGGCAAACTGGTCGCTGCGCTCCGAGTCCCTGCCGGAGGTCACTGCCGGCCTCGAAAGCGTCGTCCTGTCCGCCGACGGCTCCGGCTCCGACCTTGTGGCGCACGCCGAGGGCACACTGCCGCGCAGCCTGGGCCGCATCGACGTCGTGTTCCCCGTCCTGCACGGGCCGTTCGGCGAGGACGGCACCCTGCAGGGAATGCTGGAAATGGCCGATATCCGTTACGTCGGTGCCGGTGTCCTGGCCTCCGCCGTGGGGATGGACAAGCACTACATGAAGGTCGTGTTTGCAGCGGCCGGCCTGACGGTGGGCCCCTACGAAGTCATCACCGACCGCCAGTGGCAGAAGGACGCCGGAGCGTGCCTGGAGCGCGCCGCGAAACTGCAGTTCCCGCTCTTCGTCAAGCCCGCACGGGCCGGCTCCTCCATGGGCATCACCCGGGTTGCCGAACCCTCCGCCCTCACCGCCGCCATTGAAGCGGCCCGCCTGCACGATCCCAAGGTGGTTGTGGAAGCCGGCATCATCGGCCGGGAAATCGAAGTGGCGGTGCTGCAGGGCCGCGGCACCGAGGATCCGCGCACCAGCCATCCGGGGGAAATCGCCGTGCAGAACGGTGACCACGAGTGGTACGACTTTGACGCCAAGTACGTTGACGGCGCGGCCGCCGAGCTGAGCTGCCCCGCCGACCTTCCCGCCGCAGTCTCGGAACGGGTCCGCGTGCTGGCCGCCGCAGCCTTTGAAGCCGTCGGCGCCGAGGGCCTGTCCCGGGTGGACTTCTTCTACACCCCCGGCGGGGACCTGATCATCAACGAGATCAACACCATGCCCGGCTTCACGCCCGTGAGCATGTATCCGCAGATGTGGGCCAAATCCGGCCTGCCGTACACGGAGCTCATCGATGAACTGATTTCGCTGGCGCTGGAGCGCAAAACCGGCCTGCGCTAACGGCAGGCGGTCCGCTCGGCGCACCGAGCTGCCCGGCGCTACTGCGCGGGCAGCTCCAGGTCGTTGCTGCTGACGCATTCGCGGGTCGGCTGGATCCGGGACACCGAGTTCTCCAGCTGCACCAGGAGCGTGGAGGAGGAGACTTCCTCCGGGTTGAAGATCACTTCAATGGCCGGCTCCCGCCCGTATGTTGTAGCCGTCCAGGTGGTCTCATCCTCCTGCAGGATCCAGTCGATGCCGTTGACCGTGGCGCACTGCTCCGTGGTGGGGCCGGGCACCGGCACGCCGCAGCGCAGGATAATCTTCGACGGATCCCCCCACGCGGAGGAAGACTGGCTGTCCGTCTCACGCTGCTGCTCGCCGGCAAGCTCGGAAGGCAGGGCCACCATGACGGTGGCGCAGTCCGGATTGGCGGCGTCGGGGGCCGGTTCGACGTCGGCCACGGGAGTGCAGGCGGTCAGGCCGGCTGCAAGGGTAAGAACCGCTGCCGGAAGGGCAGCGCGGGATAGCAACATGCCTCCAAGGTTATCGGTCCAACCCGGCAGGGCCGGAATCGAAGCCGGGGCCCGGACCGCTAGGCTTCTGTCCAGCGAGAACAGGAGAAGATCTTGACGCAGTACTTCGAGGATTACGAACAGCCGGCCAGGCGCCGGCGGCGTCCGGTCCGTGCCTTCCTGACCGCGGTGCTGGTGCTCTTCCTTTTGGCGGCGCTGGTGGCCGGAGGCTATCTGTGGTCGCTGGCGCGGAGCTTCAACAACGGCACCACCACCATCGAGAACGCGCTGCCCGCGGACAGCCCCGCCAAGGATCCGGCGGCCGGCAACTCGCAGAACATCCTGCTGATCGGCACCGACAGCCGGGATCCCGGATCAGAGGCCTCCCGTTCCGACACCATGATGCTGGTGCACCTGCCCGGTGACCGAAGCACCGCCTACGTCATGTCCATCATGCGCGATACCTGGACCGAAATTCCCGGCTACGGGGAGGGCAAGATCAACTCGGCCATGGCCCGGGGCGGCGTACCGCTGGCCGTGGGTGCCGTGCAGACCCTGCTGGACGCTCCGATTGACCACGTGGCGATTGTGGACTTTGAAGGGTTCAGCGGATTGACCGACGCGCTCGGCGGCGTGGAGGTGAACAACCCGGCTGCGTTTTCCTCCAGCATCGCCGATGACCACTTCCCGGCCGGTGCCGTTTCCCTGGACGGGGACTCCGCGCTGAACTTTGTCCGCGAGCGGTACGCCTTCGCCGACGGCGACTACCAGCGGGTGCGCAACCAGCAGATCTTCCTGAGCGGACTGGTCTCCCAGGTGCTCTCCAGGGAAACGCTGCTGAATCCGGTCAAGGTCAGCAGGGCCGTCTCCGAGATCTCTCCCTACCTCAGCGTGGATGAGGAGCTGGATGCCGCTGCCGCTGGCAAGCTGGCCTTCTCCCTGCGCGGCCTGCGGGGGAACGACCTGACGATGTTTACGCTCCCGACACTGGGCGCGGGAACGTCAAGCGACGGACAGTCTATTGTGATCAAGGACGAAACGGCCATCGCAGAAATTGCGGAGGCCGTCGACAACGATGACATGGCCGGATATGCGGCTGCACATAACGGGGGAATATAACGTGGATTCAGGGCACTGGCGACGACGGGCGGTAACCGCCGCGGCGGTGGCCGTCCTCCTCTCATCCGCGGCCGTGGGACCGGCACTTGCGGTGGAGACGCCCCCGCCGGGGACCGAAAGCCCTGCCCCTCCCGCTCCCGTTCCGTCGGATCCGGCCCCGGTTCCCGATCCGCCCGTGGCGCCGCCCGTAGAACCGCCGCCGGCCCCCGCTCCGCAGCCCGCCCCCGTGCCTGCTCCTGCGCCCCAGCCCGCACCCGCACCGCCCGCCCCCGTGATCGATCCGGCCACCGGCTACGCCATTGACCGCAGCACCGGTTTCCTGATCCATCCGGGCACCGGCTGGCTGATCGAGAGCGGAAGCGGCTACCTCATCGATGCCGCCAGCATGCTGTACACGGATTTCCGCTGGGATCCGGCCACGGGGCTGGTAACCGAGATTGCCGCGGACGAGGAAACGAGCAGCCCCTCGCCGTCGCCGTCGCCGTCTGAGTCTCCCTCGCCGTCGGCATCCGCCACAGCAACACCCACCCCGTCACCCTCGGCAACCGCCGGCCCGACGGCGTCGGCAACACCCTCCGCCAGCGCTCTGGCCGCGGCGCCCAGCGCCGACACGGGCGGCACCTCCGGAACCGGATGGCTGGTCCGCAGCCTGGTCATTCTGGGACTGATCGGAGCCGGTGCCCTTTATTACGTTAAGCTCCGCGGATCGTCGGCCAAAGGCGCTTTGAGCAGATAACAGGGCAGAGCGGTAGACTGTCACGGTCTTATCAAGATGCGCGGCCTGCCGCGCCATACCGGGGGGAAGTTCTTGCGAGTTCTGTTGCTCACCCACTCCTACTCGCCGGAGCACAGCCCCCCGCAGCGTCGGTGGACCCAAATCATCCGCTCCTTCCGGCAGCAGGGCTGGGACGTCGACGTCGTCGCACCCGTAGCGCACGCGCCCCACGGCCGGCGCACCCTTCCCAAAGCTGAAGCAGGCCGCGCCTTCCGCCGCGACACCGGCGTCTTCGGCGAACGCATTCGGCGCGTCCCCTACCTCTGGCACCGCACCACCCGGCTGGGACGCCTGGCCGACCATCTGATATCAGCGGCCTGCAGCGTCCCGGCGGCGCTGCTGGGGCCCAGGCCCGACGCCGTCATCGTCACCGTCCCCAGCCTCCCGATCCTCGGCGCGGGATATGCGGCTGCGCGCCTGCTGCGTAAACCCCTGGTGGTTGACATGCGCGACGCGTGGCCCGACATCGCCCGGGATGCACGGCTGGTTCCGGGCAGTGCCAAAGGACTCGCCGAGCGCATCATCATCGCCATCCAGGACCGGGCGGATCTGGTGGTCACTGTCACCTACGGCTTCGCACAAACGCTGCGGGACCGGGGACTGGGCAACGTCGCCACCATCAGCAACGGAGTGGACGTGTCCACCCGCGAACTGCTGATGCCCCCTCCCGCCGAGTCCGAGTTCCTGAACGTGCTGTACCTCGGCAACCACGGCGAGAGCCAGCGCCTGGACATCGTCATCCGTGCTGCCGCCCTGGCCAAAGACTGCGTGCGGCTGAGCCTGGTGGGGCACGGCGTCCAGCGCCGCGAACTGAAGGCCCTCGCCCTGGCGCTTGACGCGCCGGTGGTTTTCCACGACCCCGCCGTGGGTGCCGAGGTGATGGAGCACTACCGGAAGGCCGACACCTGCGTGGTGTCGCTGCGTGATGACTGGAAGTCCTTCGAGACCACCATTCCGTCCAAGACCTACGAGGTCCTCGCCGTGGGCCGGCACGTCACCGGGATTGTCCTGGGGGAAGCCCGCAAAATCATTGAAGAAGCGGGGGCCGGCGACGTCGTGCCGGCCCACCCGGAAAAGGTTGCCGACCTCTGGCGGGAACTGGCCGCTGACCGCACCCGGCTGCTGACCGGAACCGCCGGCCGGGACTGGGTGCATGACAACGCCAACGTGGACGCCCTGGCTGACACCTACGCCGAGCTGCTGACCACGCTGGTGGACGGTGTTTCCACTCCGTGAACCGTCTGCCCACACTCCTGCGCAACCTCTCCCTGGCTGGCGGCACCGCCGTCGAACACCTCGGCGACGACCCCGTGGTGCTGGCACTGCAAATCTCCCGCCGCCTGCCCCCGCGTATCCTCCGCCCGCTCCTGAAGGCAGCTGCCCGCATCCCCGGCCAGGGAACCCCTGCCTCGCTGGTGGCCCTGCTCAGCGGAAACAAACACCGGCTGGAAGCCAACCTGCGCAGCTGTGCGCAGGGCAGCGCCTCTGACGGCCGGCGGCTGTGGATGGCGGACCTGGCCACGGCCGCGGGGCTGCCGGAAGCGGCGGCCGAACTGCTGGACGGCGTCCGCCCGGAAACCGCAGGCCGGCGGGGAACAGCAGCCCGCCTGCACTGGTACAACGGCGACATGGCGGGAGCGGTTGATGCCCTGGACGGCGGATCTGCCCGGGAATCCGCGCAACAGCGCCGGCTAGCAGCCGAAGCACGGGTCTTTGACGGCTGGCAGCCCGCACTGGCACCGGTGCCGGAGTACCGGCCCCAACCGCGGACCGTGCTCCATGTGCTCACAAACTCGCTGCCGCACACGCAGAGCGGATACGCGCAGCGCACCCACTCCATCCTCAAGGCCCAGCTCGAGCTCGGCTGGGACGTCCACGCCGTCACCCGCCTGGGCTATCCGGTGCAGGTGGGGAAACTCGCCGCCCGGGACACCGACGTGATCGACGGCGTTGCCTACCACCGGCTTCTGCCGGCCAAGATGCCGTTCGGCATGGACCGCCGGCTGCAGCGCCAGGCAGAAGACATGCTGGCGCTGGCCCTCACCCTCCGGCCGGCCGTGCTGCACACCACCACCCACTTCACCAACGGCCTGGTCACCGCCGCCGTGGCCGAAGCGCTGGGCATTCCCTGGGTGTATGAGGTCCGCGGACAGCTCGCCGACACCTGGGCTTCCACCCGGTCCGACGCCGCCCGCAGCAGCCGGCGCTACCTCGATTTCAAGGCCTGCGAAGCACGCGTCATGAAGCGCGCCTCCCTGGTTCCCACCCTGGGCACGGTCATGGCAGAAGAAATCGAGGCGGCCGGAGTGGACCCCGCCAAGCTGGTCCTCCTGCCCAACGCGGTGGGGGAGTACTACCTCAACGAACCCCTGGCACCGTCCGCGGCGCGGCGGGAACTGGGGCTGCCGGAGACGGGCCAGATTATTGGAACCGTGAGCAGTCTGGTTGACTATGAGGGCTTGGATGACCTGCTGCGGGCCTTTGCACTGCTCGCGCCGAAGCATCCACGGTTGACCTGCCTCATCGCCGGCGACGGCTCGTCCGCACCCGGGCTGAAGGCCCTTGCAGCCGAGCTGGGAATAGACCGCAGGGTCTTGTTTCCGGGCCGCGTATCCCGCGAGAGCGCACATTTGTATCATCAGGCACTCGATGTATTCGTTGTGCCCCGGAAGGATCTGAACGTGACACGAGCGGTAACCCCGCTGAAACCCGTGGAGGCCATGGCCTGCTGCACCCCCGTGGTCGCCAGCAGCCTGCCGGCGCTCCGGGAATTGGTGAACGACGGCGGCAACGGTGCCCTGGTACCGGCAGAGGACCCGGACGCCCTGGCGGCGTCGCTGGACCGCCTGCTCGGGGACCCGGACCTGCTGGAGCGGCTGGGCCGGAACGGACGCCGCTTTGTCCTGGACACCCGGACCTGGCAGGCAAATGCCCGGCTCTGCCTGGAGAAATACGACTCCCTGACGGTGGCTGCCTGATGGCCGGAACCAAGACGGGACCCGGAACCGACGTCCAGGTGAAGCCCGTGTCGGTGGACGTCCGCGGACTGCAGCGCGTCGGCGCGCGGCCCGGCTTTGTGGACTACGCCATCCAGGTCTGGAACTACCGCGAGTTTGTGTTCTATGACGCCAAGTCACGCGTCCAGAGCGGAAACCGCCGGGACCGGCTGGGCAGCATCTGGCTCATCCTGAACCCGGTGCTGAACGGACTGACCTACTTCCTGATCTTCGGATTGCTGCTGGGAACCGGCGGAGGCATCGAGAACTTCATCGGTTACCTGGTGATCGGGATTTTCCTGTTCCAGTACAGCTCCCGCGCCATCACCAACGGCGCACGCTCGATCCAGCAAAACCGGGCCGTGATTCAGGCCTTCAGCTTTCCCCGGGCCACCCTGCCCATTGCCGTGAACCTGCGCGAGCTGCTCGCGAACATCCCGGTGTTCATCGTGATGGTGCTGATTGTCCTGGTGATTCCACCCACCGAGGAAATCACCTGGCTGGGACTGCTGATCATTCCGGCACTGCTGCTGCAGAGCATCTTCAACCTGGGCGTGGGCCTGATCCTGGCCCGGGTCATTTCCAAGGTGAATGACGTGGTCCACCTCCTGAGCTTCGCGCTCCGGGCCTGGATGTATGCCTCGGCCGTGTTCTACTCCTACGAGAAGTTCATTGACCAGCCGCTGCTGCTGGAAATCATCCAGTTGAATCCGCTGTTCAACGTCCTGGACATTGTCCGCGACGTCCTGCTGTACAGCACGGTGCCCGACTGGCAGTCCTGGGCGATCCTGAGCTGCTGGTCCCTCGGGGCCCTGGCGATCGGAGCCGTCTACTTCTGGCGGGCGGAGGAAACCTATGGACGCGGCTAAGGACCTGGAATACCTCCGGGAAGACCCCTGCATCGTCATTGACGATGTCAGCATGCGCTACCGCGTGCCCTCCAGCGAGGCACCGGCCGGTGACGACACCGCCGGCAAACCGGCGCGGCTCCTGCGCCGGGTCATGGCCAAGCCCAACCTGGTGACCGTCAACGCGCTGAACCCCATGTCGCTGGTGGCGGTGCGGGGTGAATCCATCGGCATCGTGGGCCGCAACGGTTCGGGCAAGAGCACCCTCATGAAGCTGATCAGCGGACAGGTCAAGCCAACCACCGGCGCCGTCTACGCGGTCAGCACCCCCGTCATGCTCGGCGTCAACGCCGCGCTGGTCCCGGAACTGCCGGGTGACCACAACGTGGTGCTGGGCTGCCTGGCCATGGGGATGACCCGGGCGGAGATCGCCGGGAAGTTTGACGAGATCGTGGAACTCTCCGGCCTGGAAAAGGCCATTCACCTGCCCATGAGGTCCTACTCCTCGGGCATGGCATCGCGGCTGCGGTTTGCCATCGCCGCCAGCATCGACCCCGAAATCCTCCTCATCGACGAGGCGCTCAACACGGGAGACGCCCAGTTCGCCGACCGCAGCAAGAAGCGCATGGACGAACTGCGCGCCAAGGCCGGCTGCGTTTTCCTGGTCAGCCACAGCCTCGACACCATTCTTGAGATGTGCACCCGCGTGGTGTGGATGGACAAGGGCGACCTGCTCATGGACGGCGACCCGAAAACCGTGGTCAAGGCCTACAAGGACTTCACCCGCGAGCTCTCCAAAGGCAACAACATCACGGCTGCGAGAAAGCGTGCCGAGGCCATGGACTCCCTCACGGTCACCCGGGTGCTGGAGCGCTCCACCGGACGCCGCAGCACGAGGGCCCAATAGATGGGAATGCTCGCAGACGTCCGCACCGGTCTCTGGCACCTGCGTGCCGGCGGCCCCGCCCAGGTCCGGGACTGGAAACTCCGGAGCCGCGCCGAACGCGGATTCGCCGACCCGGCCAACGCGCGCGGCGTCGAGGCCGGCTGGATCGGCCGCGGCTCCAACCGCAGGCTGTCCATCCCGGCAGCTGTCCTGCCGGCCCCGGAGGCCCGCCGGAAGGACCTCACGGTGGGCGTCATCCTGGATGAGTTCTCCGCCATGGCCTTTGCGCACGAGTGGAACACCGTTGCCCTCGATCCCGTCTCCTGGCAGCGCCAGATGAGCGAGGAGGCAGTGGAGCTGGTCTTCATCGAATCCGCCTGGGCAGGCAACAGCCGGCTCTGGCGCGGAAAGCTCGGCGGCCCCGCCGGTCCGGCACCCGAGCTGGTCAGGCTCCTGGAGTGGAGCCGCGGGCAGGGCATCCCCACGGTTTTTTGGAACAAGGAAGATCCGCCCCATTACGAGGATTTCCTGCCGACGGCGGCGCTCTTTGACTACGTCTTTACCTCCGACGTGCGCAGGGTGCCGTTTTACCGCCGGGATCTCGGCCATGACAACGTAGGCGTTCTGCCCTTCGCGGCGCAGCCTGCCATCCACAATCCGGTCCGTCCGCGCCACGGGCGCCACTCGCGCGACATTGCGTTTGCCGGCATGTACTTTGCGCACAAGTATCCGGAGCGCCGGGAGCAGATGGACCTGCTGCTGGGCGGAGCCATGGATGCCTCGGCGAAACTCCCCACCGGGCTGGAAATCTTCTCCCGGAAGCTGGGCGGCGATCCGAACTACCAGTTCCCGGCACCGCTGGACTCGCGCGTCGTCGGCTCCCTGAGCTATCCGCAGATGCTCTCCGCCTACAAGGCGTACAAAGTGTTCCTGAACGTCAATTCCGTGGTGGACTCGCCGAGCATGTGTGCCCGGCGGATCTTCGAAATCAGCGCCGCGGGCACCCCCGTGATCAGCACCCCCAGCGTTGCCGTGGAAGAGTTCTTTGCGCCCTCCGAGGTTCCGGTGGCCCGCACCCGGGAGGAAGCGGCGGCACTGAGCCGCGGACTGGCCGGCAACCCGGAGTACAACGACCGCACCGTCCACCTGGCCCAGCGCCGTATTTGGGACGAACACACCTATGCCCACCGGGCTGAAACCGTCCTGGCCGCGGCTCTTCCGGACCGCGCCCGTCCCCTTCGCCGGCCCACCGTCTCCGCCCTGGTGCCGACCATCCGGCCGCACCAGCTGGAGAACGTGTTTGCCACCCTTGCCCGGCAGCAGGGCGTCGACGTCGAACTGATCCTGCTGACCCACGGTTTTACGCTGGAACCGGAGGCGCTGGAGCAGCTGCAGGCCAAGCACGGGCTGGACAAGGTGCAGCTGCTGACCGCCGGCAGCGACGTTTCCCTGGGGGAGTGCCTAAACAGGTGCGCAGCCGCAGCCACCGGCGAGGTGGTGGCAAAAATGGACGACGACGACCACTACGGCCCGCACTACCTCAGCGACCAGCTGCACGCCCTGCACTACTCCGGTGCGGACATCGTGGGCAAGCAGGCGCACTACATGCACCTGCGCAGTTCCAACGCCACGGTGCTGCGCTTTGGCCACCGGGAACACCGGTACACCGACTTCGTCATGGGGCCCACCATCGTGGCCCGCCGGAGCCTGGTGCTGGACCTGCCCTTCCCTGAACTGGGGCTTGGCGAGGACACCGGCTTCCTGCGGCAGGCAAGCGCCGCCGGCAAACGCATTTACTCGGCAGACCGTTTCAACTATTTTCAGGTCCGGGAATCAACCGGACATACCTGGCAGGTCGACGACGCCACCCTGGTGGCCTCCGGCGACGTGAAATTTTATGGGGGACCACGTGAACACACAGACATATAGCGCCGGAGAGGCAGCCACGGAGATCTCCACGGTCGCCGTCGTCGGCCTCGGCTACATCGGGCTCCCCACCGCCGCCATCCTGGCCGGGAAGGGCCTGAAGGTAGTGGGCGTTGACGTCAACCCCTCCACCGTGGAAGCCGTCAACGAAGGCCGGGTGCCGTTTGTCGAGCCGGATCTCGCCGTGCACGTGGCCGGGGCAGTCAGCCAGGGCTTCCTCCAAGCCCAGGACGAGATGCCGGAGGCCGATGCCTACATCGTGGCGGTGCCTACTCCGTTCCAGGAGGACAAAACCGCTGACCTGATCTACGTGGAGCAGGCAGCGCGGAACATTGCCGCCCGGATCCGTCCCGGCAACCTGGTGATCCTGGAGTCCACCTCGCCTCCCGGCACCACGCGCCGGATGGCCGATGTCATCCTGGAACTGCGCCCCGATCTGGCTGCCGACGCCAACGGAGGCAAGGAAGCCGTACTGTTTGCGCACTGCCCGGAGCGGGTGCTGCCCGGACGGATCATGATCGAGCTGGTCACCAATGACCGCATCATCGGCGGGCTGACCCCCGAAGCGGCAAGCACCGCCGCCGGGCTGTACAGCACCTTCTGCCAGGGCAGCATCCACCTCACGGATGCGGCGACGGCGGAGATGGCCAAACTGGTGGAGAACGCGTACCGGGACGTGAACATCGCGTTCGCCAATGAGCTCTCGGTCATCAGCGACAACCTCGGCATTGACGTGTGGAACCTGATCGAGCTGGCCAACCACCATCCGCGGGTGAACATCCTGCAGCCCGGTCCCGGCGTGGGCGGGCACTGCATTGCCGTGGACCCCTGGTTCATTGTGTCCGCGGACCCGGAGAACTCCCGCCTGATCCGCACCGCCCGCGAGGTCAACGACGCCAAGCCCGGACACGTTGTCGCCGAGGTGAAGTCGGCTGTGGACGGCATCGACGCCCCGGTCATTGCCACCCTGGGGCTGGCATTCAAGGCCAACATTGATGACACCCGGGAATCTCCCGCGGTGGAAATTGTCCGCCGGCTGGCCGTGGAAAACCCGGACGCCCGGATTGTGGTGGGGCGCTCCTTCCTGGGAACTACGCTGCCGGACGAGCTGAGCCCGCTGCCCAACGTGGAGACCATGGTGATCGATGACGCCGTAGCCACCGCCGACGCCGTCGTCCTGCTCGTGGACCATGACTCGTTCCGGGAGATCCGTCCCGAGCAGCTGGCCGGGAAGGCCGTCATTGACACGAGGGGATTCTGGCGCGCCACAGCATGAACAGGATTGCCAAGAGGCTCTCGTCAGCCGGCGCTGACCTGCATCCGGCGCTGAAGGCGCGCGTCCGCCGGACGGTGCGCCGCGGACGTCCGCCTGCCACCGGGCTGCTGAGCGTGGTGGTCCCCATGTACAACGTGGCACCGTATCTCGAGCGCTGTTTGACCAGCCTGGTGAACCAGACCTATGCCAATCTGGAAATCCTTGTCGTGGATGACGGCTCCACAGATGAGTCAGCCGCGATCGCCGCCGGTTACGCCCGCTATGACCGGCGGATCCGTCTCCTCCAACTGCCGCACGGCGGCAACGGGCGGGCGCGGAACACCGCGATCGCTGCCGCCCGCGGGGAGTACCTCACCTTTGCCGACGCCGACGACGTCGTCCCCGCCGAGGCGTACGCGCTGATGATGGCGACACTGGCCCGGACGGAATCCGATTTCTGCGTGGGCTCGTACGGCAGGATCCGCGGCAGCAAGAGAACTCCGGTCCGTTTGGCGGAGGGCATCCACGCCCGGGAGCGGCTGCGCATCACCGCGGCGGACCATCCGGCCGTTATTGACGACGTGTTCCTCTGGAACAAGGTCTTCCGCCGGGATTTCTGGGACCGGCAGGTGGGCGCCATGCCCGAGGGCATCCGCTACGAGGACCAGGAAACCACCGCACGGGCGTACCTGCGGGCGGCGTCCTTCGATGTCCTGTCCGAGGTGGTCTACTGGTGGCGGATCCGGGAAGACGGCTCCTCCATTACGCAGGCAAAATATCTGCTCCAGGATCTGAAGGACCGGCTGTCCGTGGCCCGCGATGTCACCGCGCTGTTCGAGGCGGAGGGGCCGTCCTCGGTTACGGCCCACTGGTACCGGCGGCTGCTGGGAGCCGACCTGATTTCGTACATCGAACAGGTCCCCGATGTGCCCGAGGATTTCTGGCAGCTGCTCCGCGACGGCGTCGGCAGCATTTACGCCGCGGGACAGCATCATCTCCGGGACGTCGATCCGCAGGCGCGGGTGCTGCTGCAACTGACCGCAGAGGGACGGCGGGAGGACATCCGGCGTGCCGTGGTGGACCGGATCAACAACGGCACCGCGAGCCCCCTCGTCTTTGACAGCGGCCGCATCTTCGCCGAGCCACCCCTGCTGCAGGTGCTTTCCGCCCCCGTGGAGCGCGGCCTTTTGGAGATACGCCCCGAACACCTTGAATTGGTGGCCGCGCTCAAACCGCCGGTGACGGGGAACAGCCCGGCAGCAGAGAACGACGGCGGTGCCACCGTGCGCGGGTATGCCTACCTGCGCAACGTCGACCTGCGCCGCACCGCCGTGCAGCTTTCCGCAGGTGTTGCCGGACCTGACGGTTTTGACCCTCTCGAGCTGCAGCGCAGGACGGACCCGGAGCTCGATCTGATTTCCGGGGACCGCAACTGCAGCTACGCGGATGCCGCCTTTAGTCTGCGGCTGGAAACGCCGCTGCCGGCCGAGATAACCCTTCGCGCCGAGGTGGACGGACATCTCGTTGAGCGGACGGTCCCGGTACCCGCGCCCCTGCACGTGCAGGCCAAGGCGCAGCCGGCCCGGATCAGCGGTCCGCACGTCACCGCTTTTGCCGCTGATCCTGACGCCAACAACCCTGACGCCGACGTCCTGGAACTGGTGCTGGCCAATGCCCCGGCCGCGGCCGCTTATGCGCTGGTGACGTCCCGGTTCCGGCTTCCTGCCGCCCGCGTTATCCCGCTGCCCGACGGCGGACTGAGGCTGCGGTTCCCGCTGGCCGCCGCACGTTGGGGGAGGGAGCTGCCGGCACCGCCGTCGGGGTCCTACACCCTGCGCTGGAACTCTGGAGGGCAAGCGGCCGGCCCGCAGGATCCGGCTGTGCGGGTTTCCGCAGAAGCTGCCCGGGACTTCCCGTCAGTACTGCTGCCGGCAGCACGCGTGCGCGGGCTGCGGACAGCCGCCGGAGCCATGGCTGTCAGCATTTCCGCTCCTTTGGCCGGGGATGAGACCGGCACCTTCCACCAGTACCGGCTGCGGCGCGAAGTGTTCGGTGCCTCAGCGGCTCCGGAGCTGGCCCCCGGCATCTTCTTTGAGAGCTTCGGCGGGAAAAGCTGCACGGACAGTCCCCGGGCTATCTCGGATTACCTTGCCGCCGCCGGTTTTGATGAACCCCTCTACTGGTCCGTGGCGGACCGTTCCGTGTCCGTGCCCGAGTATGCGGTGCCGCTGCTGCAGGGATCGGAGGAGTGGTACCGGAAACTTGCGTCCACCCGGCGGCTGGTCAACAACAACAACTTCCCCTGGCACTTCCGCAAGTCACCGGGCCAGTTCTACCTGCAGACCTGGCATGGAACGCCGCTGAAGAAAATCGGACTGGACGTGCCGCAGCGGGTGCTCTCGCTGTCCTACCGGGATCTGATGGCCCGGGAAGCGCAGTGGTGGGACCTGCTTCTGGCGCAGAATGACTTCGCGGCAAGCGTCCTGCCGGCTGCCCTCGGCTACACCGGGGAGGTGCTCACGGCGGGTTATCCCCGCAACGATGCCCTGCAGATACCGGCGTCCCGGGACCGGGTGCGCGGTCTGCTCGGGATTCCGGCGGAGCAGAACGTGGTGCTGTACGCGCCGACATGGCGGGACAGTGCGCGGGACGGGGCCGGCCGCTCGGACTGGGTCGGTTTCCTTGACGTTGAAGAGGCCGCCCGGCAGCTGGGGCCGGGGTGGACGTTCCTGATCCGGGGCCACCACAACGTTGCCGGCCAGCGGCGCATCGAGGACCATCCGGCGGCCATCGACGTGACGGACTATCCGGAGATGAGTGATCTGTACCTGGCGGCTGACGCCCTGGTCACGGATTATTCTTCGGCGATGTTCGACTACGCCGTCCTGAACCGGCCGATGTTCTTCCTGGCCCCGGACCTGGCGGAGTATGAGCGCTCGCGGGGGTTGTATCCGGAACCCGCGGAGTTCCTGCGCCGGGCACCCCTGGTTTCGAGTACTGCGGAGCTTGCCGGAGCCCTGGCGCGGGGGCTTAACGCTCCCGACCCCGCTGCCGCCGCCATTGCTGACCGGTTTGCTTCTGCGGATCACGGCACATCTGCGGCGGCTGCGGCCGCTGCGCTGCTGGCTGTTCCTGCCCAATTTGAGAACGTGACTGGAGAACAACGTGGCTAAGGGCCAATTTTCACTCGTAGTAGCGCTGTACAACGTGGCGGAGTACGTTCCGGCGTTTCTCAAGTCCCTGGAGGTCCAGACCTACCCGGTGGATGACCTGGACATCGTGGTGATCAACGACGGTTCCACTGATGAATCGGCCGCCCTGGTAGCGCAGTGGGCACAAGGGCGAGCCAACGTCAGGTTGGTCAATAAGACCAACGGAGGGCCCGGCTCGGCACGAAACGCCGGGCTGGACCTGGTCAGCAATACGTGGGTTACGTTCTGCGACCCTGATGACGCATTCCATCCGCAGTATTTCCAGCGCATCGCGGAGTTCATCTCCCGGGACACCCGGCAGTCGGCACAGATGCTCACCGGACGCCTGGTCCAGTTCAACGACGGATCAATGAAGACGTCGCAGGGCCACCTGCTGAACCGGAAGTTCCGTCTGGGGGATCTGCTGGTGGACCTGGACCAATACCCTGAATACATCCATATGCACGGACCAACCACCTTCCTGCGCCGGGAGGTGCTGGAGACTCACAGCCTGCGCTTTGACGAGCGGATCCGGCCCAAGTTCGAGGACGCGCACTTGATCGGCCGCTATCTGGCGGCTGTGCCCCGCCCCGTCGTCGGGCTGGTGGCATCAGCCAGCTACTACTACCGCCGGCAGCGCCAAGGCGGTGCATCGCTGGTTCAGGGCACGTGGGGCGATCCCCGTGCCTACAGTGATCTGCCTGAACACGGCTGGCTGGGGATGCTCGATGCCGTGCGCCGCAGCAGGGGGAGCGTTCCGCAGTGGGCGCAGTACATGGTGCTGTATGACCTGGTGTGGTTCTACATCGATGACAAGCGGATGCACAGCGACACCGGGTCGGCTACACCGGACCAGCGGGCCACCATGCACCTCCTGCTCGAACGAATTGTTGCACTGATCGACCTGGAAACGATTGGCACCTTCAGCGTCGTCAGCCAGGGCTGGCTCTTCCACAACATTCTGCTGACCTACTACAAGGGAATCCGCGACGCCGATCCGGTGATCATGGAAGGGGTTACGGACCCCGCACAGCAGGTCACGACGTACCACTACCTCTATCAGGACAGCCTGCCGCAGGAAGAGATTGTGGTGGACGGAGCCCCGGTGCTTCCGGTGGCAGCAAAGGTGGTGGAACACCGGGTGCTGGGCCGCGTGCTGATCCGTGAACGGATCCTCGTGCTTCCGGCGGGCGCCGAGACCAGGGTGCTGATCAACGGTCAGGCTGCGGCCATCACCACGGACCGCGGAGTCCCTCTGCAGGCCGGCCGAAGGCCCGAGCCTTCTCCCTACCTGCAGCTGGCGGCGGCGCGCACGGCACCTCGTCGCACCCTCGCCGGTCCTGCCGGCAAGGCAACCCGTAAGCTGGCGCGGGTCCGGGCGGGCTTCACCGTCCGCCGCGTGCTGACCGGGCACTCGCGTTCCCGATCAGCGGCAGAGGCAGCGAAACGCATCCTCCGCCGCCAACTCAAAGCCGCAGCGGCACGACGGCGTGCATCAGCAGACCGGGCTCTTATCGCACAGGCGCACAGCGATTCGGTCCGAGCCCGGTATAAGGCCGCCTGGCTGCTCATGGACCGGATCGATCGCGCGGATGACAACGCCGAGCACGTGTACCGGTACCTGATGAAAAACCGTCCCGACATCAATGCGTTTTTCGTGATCGAGCAGGACTGCCCGGACTGGGACAGGCTGCAGGCAGACGGATTCCGTCTGGTTGCCTACGGCTCGGACGAGTCAGTGCTCCTGGCACTGAACGCCGCCTACAAGCTCTCCTCACACGCGAACTGGAATATCGAGTACCCGGTCAGCCGCAAGCGCTTCGGCGACGGCGAGGCCAAGTTCGTTTACCTCCAGCACGGCGTCATCAAGGACGACATGTCCCGCTGGATCAACGGCAAGAACATCTCGGTGATGGTGACGACCACCAGGGGTGAGCATGAGTCGATCGCCGGGGACAACAGCGTGTACCGGCTTTCGGAGCATCAGGCCAAGCTGGTCGGCCTGCCCCGCTACGACGCCCTGCGCTCCGCCGCCCTCGCGGCTCCGGTAGAGCAACGCCGCAACGTACTGATAGCGCCAACATGGCGCCAATACGTCAAGAAGGTCATCGAGGTTTGCGCCTCGCCTGCCGAGGCCGCCCGGGCCTTCGAAGCGACCGAGTTCGGTGCAACATGGTTGGCCTTGGTACGTTCCCCGGAGCTGAAGGAACTGAGCGTCAACCAGGAACTCGGCGTGGTGTTCATGCCCCATCCGGAGTTTGAGTTCGTGGTGCCGTATCTGGATCTGCCGGAGCATGTGAAGCCCGCGCGATACCGGGACGTTAGTGTGCAGGCCGAACTGCTGAAGGCACACACCCTGATCACGGACCATTCGTCCATCGCCTTCGACGCCGCCTATGCAGGCAGCAACCTGGTTTACCTGCAGTTTGACGGCGATGAGATTTTCCAGGGAAAGCATGTCTACCGCAAGGGTTACTTTGACTACACCCGGGACGGGTTCGGCCCGGTGACGCTGGACGTGGCCGGAACTTTAAAGGAACTGGACCGCATCGTCCGCGGCGGGCTCACCCGCGAGGACATGTACCAGCAGCGGGTGAAGGAAACCTTCCCGTTCTGGGATTCGCGGTCCTGCGAGCGGATAACCGTGGCCACGGAGAATCTGGCTCGCCCCTGGAACAAGCAGCATTCCCTCGGGGAGCTGCCGAACGACAGCGACGGCGCCCAGTGAAGTCCGGCGGATGGCTCAAACGTGGGGTAAAGGGTCTTCGGCAACGGATTGCTGCAGAATCCGTGACCGCGGTAGATCGAACGGCCGAGGTGTGGACAGCACCCGAGGTGGAATCCGTGCCCCTTCCGGCTTCCGATTCCGCTGCGGTGCGCCGGTGGCTGGATGATGTTTTCGTTGCCGCCGCCGTCATGCGCTCCGAAGCACCGACCGCCGAGGCGCAGCAGTGGTACGGCCGGCGCCTGGCCGATCTGCTGTCCCACGTCGAATACATCCAGCACAGTGACCAGGACCGCTTCGACGTGCTGCGGAACGGTGTGTCAGCAATGCTGGCGGCGGCGGGGCCCGGGGTTCTGCAGACGATGGATGTCCACCAGCGGGTCCTGCTTTCCCTTACCCGTGACGGGCGGCGCGGTGACGTTCTTCTGGTCCTGACGGAGCTTCAGGACGAGGGCCGCAGCTACCTGACGGCCCCAACACCGGACTTGACCGCGGCGGGAGCGTTGACTGCGGTGCCCGGATACCTGCCGTTGCTCTCCGAGCCCGTGGAGCCCTCGCTCCTGAACCTGTCCGCCGTTGACCTGCCGGTGACTGCCCGGTTGACCCGCTTTGTCTGGGCTGCGGACGGCCTCCTCACTATCGGAGGCTGGGCGTATCTTCCCGGCGTCGACCCGGCTGACTGCGTCCTGGAGGTCGGACTCCGGCCGCAGGGATCAAGCGTTGTCACGGCGCTCGCAGTACGCAGGGAGCAGGACCAGCGCGTGGACGCCGTGGCTGCTGACCGATGCAGGTCATACTCCGGAGCAGCTTTTACGGCATCGGTGGATCCCCGAACCCTGCAGGGCCTGCAGCCCGGCGGGGCCAAGGAATGGGCTGTGCAGGTGACGTTGCGGGTGGGGGCGTTTTCGGCGTCGGACCTGATCCGAACGCGGGACACGGACCTTGTTCCACGGCGCCTGCCCGTGGCAGGGACGGCCAGTGACCGCACAAGGGTTATTGGCGTCATGGACGCTGCCGACGGACTGAGGCTGAAGGCCGTCCGTTATTCGTGCCTTGCTTCCTCCCTTAAGGTTGCCGGGCAAACGGTCCGGGTAGGCTTTGGCGAGTCCGGCGGCGTCGTACCGGACGCGCTCTATCTGGACAGCCCCGGCGGTCCGCGGTTGGAGTTCCGCCGGGAAACCGGCGGAACGAGATTCACCATTGATACGGCCTCGGCGGCCGGCGAACTCCCCGCCGGTGCCAGGGAGAAGCGCTGGACGGTTCAGGCTCTTCTCCCCAACGGCAGGGTTGAGCCGGCAGGATGGGCCGGTTCCGGAACTGATCTTGCCGCGGCATCAGAGCAGACGGCCGCGCTCCGCGCCGAGTGCACCGGCTACGGTTATCTTCAGCTCTCACTCCGTGCGCAGCGTCTGTCCGTGAGCCGGGCGGAGCTGATCGATGAGGCCGGCCTGCTTGTTCTGGAAGGGCGCCTGGGCTGGATTCCGGGAAGGCCGGATCCGGAGGTTCCGGAGCTCCTGCTGACAACCGCCCGCAATGAGGTCCGGTCATCGTCGTCGCGCTGGCTGGATGAGACGGGCCGCTTCCGAACCGAGTTTTCCCTGGTACAGAACAAATGGGGCCACGGTGAGTCCGCGCTGGAGACCGGGCATTACCGGATTCTCCGCGCCTGGACCGATGCAACCGGAGAGGTCCGGACAGCTCGGGTTCAGGCGCTGGGCCGGCTGCTCGGAGAACTGCCCGCCCGGATGCCGCACAAGCTGATGGGCCTGGAACTGGTGGGGGAGGGGAATGAACAGGATCTGGTCCTGCGGGTTTCCGCTCCCGGAACGGCGGACCAACGATCCGCGCGCGGCCGCCAGCTGGCCATCGCCGGGTATACCGCGTCGGAAGCCCCGGTGGACCCGGAAACGGTTCTGTTTGAGACGTTCGACGGAAAATCCTGCTCAGACAGCGGCCGGGCAATCAGCGATGCGCTCGGAGACCGGCGGCCCGACCTGCATCGGTTTTGGGCCGTCGCGGACTACTCCGTTCAGGTGCCTCCGAACTGCACACCGGTCCTGCGGGAGAGTCCGGAGTGGTTCCGTCTGCTCGCCACCGCCGGCTATCTGGTCAACAACAACAATTTTCCGCACTATTTCCGCAAGCGGCCCGGGCAGTTTTACCTGCAGACCTGGCACGGCACCCCGCTCAAACGCATTGGCCTGGATACCCCCGTCTCCGGCAGCACTGCCTCCTACCGGGCCCTGATCCAGCGTGAAGCCGCAGCCTGGGACATGCTCCTGGCGCAGAACGAGTTTGCCGCCGAGACTTTGGCGGCGGCCTTTGGGTATCAGGGAGAGCCGGCAGTTTTCGGGTATCCGCGGAATGATGTCCTGACGACTGATGCTTCCAGCCGCAGGGCGGAAAGCCGCGGACGGCTTGGCATTGCCGCGGACCGGAAGGTGCTCCTGTACATGCCAACATGGCGTGACAACGGGGCCGGAGCGGATCCGTACCTGGATTTTGAAGCTGCTGCCGAGCAGCTGGGCCCGGAGTACGCGCTGCTTTACCGGGGCCACCACAAGATTGCGGGCCGGAGGAAGACCACCGGTCAGGACCTATACCTCGATGTGACGACGCATCCGGAGGTTAACGACCTATATCTGGCAGCGGACCTGCTGGTCACCGACTATTCGTCGGCCATGTTCGATTTCTCCGTGACCGGCAAACCGATCTACTTCCTGACCCCGGACCTGGCCCGCTACCGCGATTCCGAACGCGGTTTCTATTTCGATTTTGAGGCGCAGGCCCCGGGACCGCTGGCTTCGGATACCGATGGGTTGGCGGCATCAGTTCTGGCGGCGGAAGCGGAAAAGGAACCCTATGTCAGCCGCTACCGGGAATTCGTGTGCAGGTACGCGCCTCTGGAGGACGGTATCGCGGCACACCGGGTCGCTGGAGCCATATGGATGAAGCAGCATTAGAATCACCTTGGCTCTTCGCATGGGTGTGGCTTAAGTCCCTATGGTCTGCGCCGCCTTGTAGAGCAGGTAGTTCCAATGGCAGTCAATCCACCGCCACCGGGATGCTTTTGATACCTTGGAAGGCAAAGCCATGGGTACTTGAACTGGTTGAAGTTGAAGAAATTTATCCTGCATCCTGAACGGCGGTAGAGTGGCGGTCGGGGGGGATGCAACCTCAGATCGCAGGTCGGGGCGCTGTAGGTAGCAGCAGTTTGGCATGCGTTCCCGAATTACAAGAGTCTCACGACCCTATGCAAATAAGGAACGAAAATGACAGTGCAAGTAGTAATTTTGGCCGCGGGAATGGGAACCAGACTGGCCCGCCCTCATCCCAAGTCCCTGACTGAACTCGACGATGGCCGCACGATAATGACGCAACAGGTTCAGAACCTGAAGGCGGCCTTCGGGAAAAAACTCCGTCTGAGCATAGTCGTTGGTTTCAAACTCGAAATGATTATGGAGCACGTGCCGGATGCTTCTTACATTTATAACGAAGCGTACGATCAGACGAATACCTCTAAGAGCCTTCTCAAAGCTCTTCGGAATTCAACCAAGGGAGGCGTGCTTTGGATGAACGGAGATGTTGTATTTGACCCGGCAATGCTTGAGTATCTCCGTCCTATAATCAAGGCCGACCAGTCGTTCGTCGCAGTAGATACTTCTTCAGTGTCTGATGAAGAAGTGAAATATACAGTGGATGACCAAGGCAGTATTGACCAGCTGTCGAAGTCAGTGAAAAATGCGCTCGGAGAAGCAGTAGGAATCAACTTCGTTTCGTCCAAAGACAAGAAAAAGCTCATCAAACGTTTGGAGCAGGTCAAGGACCAAGACTATTTCGAGCGTGGCATGGAGAAGACCATCACGAAAGATTCTGTCAAGTATCTCCCGATTGATATCAGCGATTTTTATGCGGTCGAAGTCGACTTCGCTGACGACCTCATCCGCGCCAACGAACAGCTTACTGCCGTCCCAGTCGCGTAAACCTCAGCGATACCGGGTGGCCTAACTGTTGCCCGCGGAAACCACATAGTATTAGGAGTATCATGTTCGGTTGGCAGGCTGCGTATGCGCAGGCTCGGAACTTCGAGAAGAAAGATAACTGGCCCGCAGCCGCTAACGTCTACGAGAAGCTTCTGAAATATGGGCAAGCTGAGAACCCGAAGGTTCGGTTCCGACTAGGGCACGCGCTCTTTCGAATGGATATGCTCGACGACGCTGTACCGCATTTAGAGCGTGCCCTCGAACTTGCTCCGCAAAATGCGGCGTGGGAATATCGTCTGGCCTTCGTACATGAGCGTCGGAAAGACTATACACAGGCACTTGAACACTACGATGCCGCTCTGTTGATTGATCCTAACCAGCTTAAATGGGAGTCGCGCAGAGAAAAGTGTGCTGCAGCAATTAGCAGTCAGCAGTTGACCCTCGAACGGGCCTCCCACCGGCGAACCCTCCAGGACGTCAGCGCGAACAAGGGACCCGCATGGGCACGCTTAGATGCCCTTCAGGCAGGCTACGACTCCCACAGGAACGACAAGGGATGGTTGAAGGACCTCGCGGGCGCACTGTTCGGCATGAACAAATTCGAGGAAGCGGCCGAATGCTACGGCGAAGTGCTGGCTATTGATCCGTCTGACGCAGACTCTCATTTCATGATGGGCTGGGCATGGCAGAGCTGTGGTCGGTCCGTTATCGCGGAGAAGTGCTTCCTGCGTGCGGTTGAATTTGATAACCGTTATGACTCTAAGAGCATAGGCATCGGTGTCTTTTTCCAAAATAAGGGACAGTGGGGGCTGGCCGCGGAAGCGTACAAGCAGGCTTTGCAGCGGAACCCAGAAAGAGCCGAGCTCAACTTTAGGGTTGGTCTTGCGCTACAAAAGACATACTCCTGGCAGGAAGCAGAACGTTTCTTGGCTCGAGCAATATTCCTAAACCCCGATATCCCCATGTGGCACTATCGACGTGGGTTGTCCTTCGAGCGGGCTGGGGAGCTGCTGCTCGCTGCTGGTTGCTATGCCCATGCAGTAACCCTGTCGAAAGGTCACAGCCAGTATTGGTCCTACCGTCTTGGACAGGTACTGGCGGGTAGTGGCCGGTTCCCGGAAGCATGTGACGCGTATAGGAAGTTCTATCCGCCGAACCATCCCGAGTTCAGCTTGCCGGAACCATTTGCGGAGGGGCTAGAACCCGGCTATATGAAGGATCTGCTTGTCCAGTCGCTGGAGGATGCGCTGACGAGCCAGTCGGGACAACTATGTGAAGTTGCAGGCCGCCAAGCAGAGACCGCAGGTCTGTTCTCTCTTGCGGAACGGGCATATCGTGCAGCGATCGCCAGAACAGAGAGCCACGCACCGTATCTCTATTACCGCTTAGGGACCGTTCTTGCTGCCCAAGGGAAGTACGAAGAAGCTACAACGGTTTACTGTGACCTTCGAATCTTCAAGCGTGCTGTGGGTGTTGATATCACCCCCTATCTAAAAAACACGGCCACTCGTAAGTCAATGACCTATCTCGAGTATGCCGAAACGACGGCGATCGAGCCCATGACGATAGTGTATGAGAGTAGTCACGGTGCCTCAATTTCTTGTAATCCCCTCGCGATGTTCAGAAAAATTGTCAACGACCCCAGGTTTCAGGGATATACGCACGTCTGGGTACTGAACGACAAAACAAAAATTCCGCAGGAGCTTCGGCAAAATCGGGATATACTCTTCGTCGGCCGAGAAAGCGACTTGTATCTAAGATACATTGCGTCCGCAAAGTACCTAATAAATAACAACACGTTTCCCCCGTACTTCACACGCAGGGACGGCCAAGAGTATCTGAATACTTGGCACGGTACCCCGATAAAGACGCTGGGCCGCGACATCAAGAGTGGTGTTATGGACCACAAAAATGCCGCCCGCAACTTTCTCCAAGCGACGCACATAATATTTCCGAACAAATTTACGGCTGAATGTCTTGTAAACAAGTACGAAATCGATGCGTTATACCAAGGAAAGCTAGCGGTCACGGGATATCCGCGAATTGACAGTACAATAGCATCATCGGAAGATACTGTAAGTGCCCTTAAATCGAGACTTGGCATCGCTAAAGACAAGCGCGTAGTACTTTATGCACCGACTTGGCGAGGAACACTTGCGAACAAAAACCTGGATGAAGTCCGACTTGCTCGAGATCTAGAAGCCATGGGTGGAGGTGACTGGCACTTCCTCTACCGCGGCCACTCGGTCGACGAAAGCTCGGTTAGTGGCTCCGTCTTCGAGAAGTACAGCGTTTCCCCAGATATTGATACGAATGACTTATTAGCCCTCGTTGACGTGCTCGTGACTGATTATTCGAGCATCATGTTTGATTTCATGCCGACGCGGCGTCCAATAGTCTTCTACGCCTACGATTTAGATGAATACCAGTCAGAACGGGGACTGTATTTCGACCTAGAAGACATGGGTGGAGCTCTATGCCGTGATCTAGAGTCGACGCTGAATGCAATCGGTCAAGCCGCACAGGGCGACACTGGTCCTGAAGACGAGTCGAAGCACCGTGAGACGTTCCACGAAATGGAGAGCGGCCATTCTGCTGTGCGAGCCTTGGAGTTCTTCTTCTTTGGAGACAATGAGTTCTTACAGACACCCATAGCCAAGAAATTGCCGAATGTGCTGATGTACGCAGGGTCATTCATCCCGAACGGCGTCACGTCCTCCTACCTGAATCTTGCTAACGAGCTATCGCCGGCTGAATACAACCTTCACGTAGCGGTGGATCCCGTTGCTGTTTCGTCCGATGCAGGTCGGGCAGCTAAGTTTGCGGAAAACCCAGCCCACGTGCGTGCCATTGGTCGTGTGGGAATGCATCTTGTAACCCCAGACGAGCGATGGATCATCGACAAGTTCAATTCGCAGCATAATCTCGACAGTGAGGAAATGTGGTCTCATTATGAACTAGCGCACCGCAGAGAATTCCGTCGCATGTTTGGGACTGCCGAATTTGACTATATAGTTTGTTTTGAAGGATATGCGCGCTTCTGGGCATCCTTATTTGGGAATGCAGAAATCAAGCCAAGAGTCTCCTCTATTTTCCTTCACAGCGTGATGGAGAATGAATGGCTCAGCAGGTTCCCATACTTGGAAGGCCTATTCCGACTCTATGGTTACTACGACCAGCTCGTCTCGGTCAGTAAGAGCGCCTCCGAGGACAACGCGCGTGACCTGGCGCCCGATTTCGCTTTGCCGCATGAATCGTTCAAGTTTACGAACAACATCATAAATCCTGCGGAAACAATCCAGGGTGCGGAGAATGACCTGGATGAGGACATAGCCGCCTGGCTTCGGCCAAACGGCCGGTCATTCGTATCCGTGGGAAGGTTGTCCCCCGAGAAATGCCATCTTAAGCTTGTTGCCGCCTTCGCGAGAGTGGTTCGCGAGTTTGATGATGCCCGTCTCGTAATCGTCGGAGACGGTCCTATGAAGGCCCAAATAATCTCGCTGATAACTGATCTTGGTATAGACAATAACGTGTTTATGGCCGGGATGAGAATGAACCCGTACCCAATTATTGCGAACACTGATTGTTTCGTATTTGCTTCTGACTACGAGGGACAGGGTATAGCAATCCTCGAAGCCCTAATTTTGGGCAAGCCTGTTATCTCCACAGATGTTACCGGCCCACGAAGCGTGCTTGAGGATGGGTACGGCTTGCTAGTGGAAAACACCTCTGAGGGATTGGCTCAGGGAATGATTCGATATCTGGAAGAAAACTTGATATTCAATCAATTTGATCATGAGGTGTACCAGAAGGCAGGCATCGAATCATTCAAAACGCTAGTCCTGGATAATCCGAGGCCCGCCTAGAAGGTGCGTAGAGGCCTTATCTAGGGACCATAGATAGGAGCACGGACGCGAACTCCAACACCGAGGAGATACTTCAGCGGTATTGTGCAGCATATCGCCGTATCCACGAAGAGTAAGCGTTTATCGAATTATCTTCGGGGCCAAATGGTTCTTGAAACGTTTCGGTATTGTTGAGTAGTCCTTATGGGATTTTGAGCGGATAAGCTTTTACATATAAAGATAGGGATCTGGAATGGAACCGCTTTTCATCATGACGCACGGGCCAGTAAAGCCCAACCCAGTGGGCCTTGCGATGTCAGTGCTGCGTCGTTGCAAAGCCTTTTCGAAGCACGGCATCAAGCATACGTTGCTTGTCAACGATCACTATGTTGATTTCGAAGCGAGTGTCGCTGCCCTGCGCAAGAACGGCGATCTCGACCAGGGGACGTTTGTTCGCTACATGCATAATGATCTTGCAGGGGACTCGGGAGCGGATGATCGTTCAGACGTCGACGTCATGGCCTTGGGCGATGAATACACAGTAATCGATGATAATTCAAACCCCTCGATATCCCGTGTCTACACCCAAGGCAAGTACGTGATGTTTGCGTGGTCACAAAAGGGGCGGGTCGTCTTTATCGATAGCTTGGTAGATGGAACCAGAGTTAAACGCACGGCTTATGACTCAAAGGGCTACACACGCAAAGTTGAAAGAATTGGTCATGATAATAAGCCCGTCCAGACCGACTATTACGGCCGTGGAGGAAATTTATACCTGTCAAACTACACGGGATCGCGCGGTGATGGTTCTAAGGCGCTTCTGGAACTACATACACCTTCGGGATCAATATCTTTCGGTTCCACTGGTGAATTAATCGCTCACTGGCTGCAAGCATTTGTTCTTCCTGCAGATAAGCGTTCTAGTTTAATCAGCGAATACGGATTTTTTCGGCGCTCGTTGCAGGATCTTCAGAAGGTATTGCCAGGGCTTCGGGTTATCTATACGCTTCACAATAATCACCTCACGGGATCGAACAGATATGGTGCTCCGGTGAAGCGTGAGCTCCTAGATTTTTTTAATCATATTCATGAGTACGATGCTGTGGTCGTTCTGACTGACGATCAAAAGAATGACATCCTGAAACAGTTCTATCCCGTAAATAATATTACCGTGATTCCGCATCACACTGTAGAAGATCTGCCGGCGGATGCTGATCGTGATCCCTATCGTGTCGTACTCTTAGGGCGTTATGCTGAGCACAAAGGGCAGATTGACGCGATCCAAGCCTTTCGGCAGGTTGTTGATCATTTTCCACTGGCCCACCTTGAATTGTATGGACGCGGTCCCATGGAAGATGCTATGCGTACTGAAATCGAAGCCCAGGGGCTATCGGACAATGTTCGAATAATGGGTTTTTCAAACGGTTCCAGAGAGGTTTATTCCCGGGCCTCTATTGGTCTTTTCCCGACTCTTTATGAGGGGTTCGGGCTTTCTATTCAGGAATCCATGCAGTATGGCTGCGTCCCTATTGCCTACGATTCAAAATATGGAATACGAGCGTTAATCCGTGATGGCGTGGACGGGCTCGTCATCGACAGGAGCAACGTCAACGAGCTTGCGGCTTCGATCCTCTTACTGCTCCGAAACGATAAGCTGCGAGTTCAGTTAGCTTCTGAGTGCCCGAGTGTCTACGAGCGTTTCAGTGAGAAGTTCGTCGTGGATAAGTGGACAAACCTGCTACAAGATATCCATGCTTAATCTGTATAGGCCCACCTCTTTCGCGATCCGTGTAACTGGCTAGGAAGGGCCGCAGCGTCACAACTTTTTGCGTTCCTCTCGTATACTCTGGACGCTCTTGAGACGTCGTTACGGGATCCGGCAGCCTCACGTGGGGGGGGACGGGCAGCGCTTGGCATTTGGTGCCGGGGATTTACACACCCTTTGGCGGGGGTAACCGCACTAGGGCGGCGCATTCGAGTGAGGGATCATGCAGCTGCCGCTGGCGTCGAAGAACCAGCGGCGGCTGTTCTTGTTGGGGGAGGGTTTGCTGATCCAACACTCGCTTCTCCTCGCGAGATAAGTAGTGCCAAGAACATGGTCCAATGCTGGAACCAATACTCAGGTGCTGCTCCCTGGCCCTTCGCAAATAAACTCATGATTTCCGCCCTCAATGGGTAATCCATAGCACATCATGTTCATGTACATGGAGACTAGATTTAACGACTGTGGGCTAACATCCGGATGATCCTTTATCAATGGATGGCGGTAGTTGACTAGGCTTAGAGTGGATGAGGGGTTCGACCGGATGATTTTGTCTATGTAGGCAGCTTGAGGGGATTGGTCTGAGTAAATAACCACGATGCTGGTACTCGGCGTTGCTGAAGTTGACGCGCCGCTGGTATTTGTCCTGTCTAGCAGTTTCGTGAACACTGCTTCTTTGCTATCGGTAAATACGCCGTCCGCAGTGAAATGAGAATCTTCATATGCGGTTTCGTAATACTGATCATTGACGATCGGCTCTACGCAAACACCCTTATAGCCGCTCGCCAAAGCGTGGAAGAGTGCTCCGGTGGCGCCCTTGGATGCGCCGTACGTTATGACTGCGTCTTTATCAAGGCTCAAATCCATACGCACAGATTCGATCAGCGACGCAATGCGCTCAGTGTTTTTCGGTGCGAATTGCGTGTTCAAGTAGAAGGAGCCGACGATTCCACCAATATCTGCAATTCTCAATATGGCGGTGTCATGCGGAAGATACTTATACAGAGACTTGTAGTTCTGGTTGAAGTAGCGTGACAGACCGTTACCGAATATATCACTACTAATTGAAGAGAAAACAACGACCAAATTCCGTGCTGGCCCTCCTGCAATAGGAGCCTCGAGGTTATATATCAAACCTTCCTCGGACTTTTTGTAGGTGCCATCCTTCACCAGATGCCAAAGCGATGGTATGTATTCTTCATGAACGAAGCGGGCGACGCCGTCGACAACTCGATAGACATAATAACCAGCTTTCGCCAACACCACTGCTCTTTCTCGAACTGCGGTGTTCAGGTAGGCGGTCTTGATAAACGAATTACTGCCCATCACACCTTTAGAATCCGTCAGATGGATAAAGGCGTAGTTGTTATTGACAATATCATCTATTAGGCGATCCACAGGTTCCGTTAGTGATCGCGTAAGTGTTCCGTTATGCGTTGTCATGCTGGCACCTCTGCAGTGTGGAGAACCGGGTCCAAATAAAGAGGCGCAGAGTTAGATGCGGTCCCGCGCCCTGCCTCTATCATGAGTACCTGTCTGGTTGGGATAGAAATGGTAAGTTCTCCTAGGTTTTATTTGTAAACGATAGCCGGACAGTTGTAGAACGCGCGAACGCCTATGTTTTTAGCTATGGTTTATGGCGTCACATATCACTCCTGAGCGCATATGAGCACTCATGATGATAGCTATTGAGTATCGGACTCTCGGTATTGTTTTACGGCAGGATGCGAAGTCAAGTTGTTTCTCAGCGAAAAGTTCCCGCTTACACTTTTACTTCGGTGCTTAGTCCTGGTTGGCATCTGCCCTGTTGAGTCGGCTGATCTATATGCTGAGAAGGTTCTCGAGCGCATCGAGGCTCCGCACCGCAGCAGTCCCATCCCCGTAGGGATTCATCGCTTCGGCCATGGAGTTAAAATGCTCCCGGTCGTGCAGCAGGCTGCCCACTTCGGAAACTATGCGGTCCTCGTCTGTGCCGATCAGTTTCACCACGCCGGCGTCGACGGCTTCCGGCCGTTCGGTGTTCTCGCGCATGACCAGGACGGGCACGCCCAGGCTCGGTGCCTCTTCCTGGACTCCGCCGGAGTCGGTCAGGATGATGTGGGCCAGGGACAGCAGGCGGGTGAACTCGCCGTACTCCAGCGGTTCGGTAATCAGCACGTTGGCCAGACCGTTCAGGTGGGGGAGCACGGCTTCCCGGACCACCGGATTGGCATGGATCGGCAGCACGATGGTCAGGTCAGGCTCAGCGGCGGCAATGCGGGCGAGGGCCCGGCCGATACCCTGCATGCCTTCGCCCTGATTTTCCCGGCGGTGCGTCGTGACCAGGAGGACTTTGCGCCCGGAAACGGCCAGGTCTTCCAGAACCGGGTCCACAAAGGGAATATTCTTTTCCACCGTCGCCAGCAGGGCGTCAATGACGGTGTTCCCGGTGACGACGATGTTGTCCGGATCGACGTTCTCCGCGAGCAGGTTCTGCCGGCTGCCCTCGGTGGGGGCAAGGTGCAGGGAGGCAATCTGCGAGGTGATCTTGCGGTTGCCTTCCTCCGGGAAGGGGGAGGAGGGATCGCCGCTGCGGAGGCCGGCCTCAAGGTGCACCACGGGGATCCCATGGTAGAACGCGGCCATGGCGGCGGCTGTGGAGGTTGTGGTGTCGCCCTGGACAATCACGGCGTCCGGCCGGTTGACATTGAAGAGCTTCTCCAGGCCGTCGATGGTTCGAGCAAGAATGCCGTTGAGGGACTGCCCGGGCTCAAAGATGTTGAGGTCGTGGTCCGGTTCAATCCCGAAAAGGTTGTTGACCTGGTCCAGCATCGAACGGTGCTGCCCGGTGACGGTGACAAAGCAGTCCAGCACGGTGGACTTCTTCAGCGCAGCCACAATGGGCGCCATCTTAATGGCCTCGGGACGCGTCCCGTATATAGGCATGACAACCGGCAATGGACAACCCCCAACAGGCAAAAACGTGCAATGTAATCCCTTAGCGTAGCGGATTCGTGTTTCAGGGAGTTTTCCGGCCGAAAGCGCAGCCAATATGTTATGCGGCATCCCAGGGGGAGCCGGCCCGGTTATCCGAAGAGGAAAAGCAGGACAGCCAGGGTGGGAACGGCAAGGATGACGAGCGATATTACGGTGACCGCCGCGGCCCTCTGCCTGCGGTAACGCGCGGACCGAACCGGCCGGGATGCCAGCGCCGGAGCAGCCGGGCGGCTGGCCGAAGGGGTGCCGGTTGGGGGAGTCGCGGGGGAGGTGGATTCGTCCGTCATGCGTGCGGTGCTCATGTGTCTCGCAGCGGCAATGTCCGGGTACTGCTTGTGCGCCATAGACTCAACCTTCCCACATTTGTGCAAATCGTTATCGGCGCAGCCAAGGTCACTGCGGTAGGCTTCCTACTGTCCAAACGGGCACGGAGGCGATGGCGCCTACTGCCTGAATGTCAGCGACAGCACGGAAACGGGATCACTTTGCAGACCAAAATCACCGCGAATGCACAGGCGCTGAAGCGATGGTTGAGCAACGCGGAAGTGTCTCTGGGCAACCACAGTGACCGGCTCAACGCGATCAACATCTTCCCGGTGGCCGACGGCGACACCGGCACCAACCTCTACCTCACCCTCCGTTCCGCGTCCCGGGCCATCGCCGACGCCGAGACCACGGACATCGGCGAACTGCTGGGAATCGCCGGCCGGGCCGCCATGGAGGACGCCAAGGGCAACTCCGGCACCCTGCTTTCGGTCTTCCTGACCGCCATGGCCGAACCGCTGCAGGGCAGCACCCGGCTTTCGGCACCCCTGCTGGCAACCGCTTTGAACCGGGCGCAGCTGCGCTCCTGGTCCGTCCTCAGCGACCCGGTGCCCGGAACCATGCTCTCGGTGCTGGAGGAAGCAGCCCGCGCCGCCATGGACGAGCAGGCGGCCCAGACCGGCGATGATTCCAACGCGGGCCTGGCCACCACCCTGGGGGCGGTCATGAACGCCGCCCTGGCCGCCGTCGTACACACCGAACTGCAGCTGGACGCCCTCACCCAGGCCAAGGTGGTCGACGCCGGCGGGGTGGGCTTCCTGCTCGTGCTGGATGCCCTGCGCGCGGCCGCACTGGGCGAGGAACTGCAGGAGGAACTCCTGGACGGGCTGCACGGCTACGACGTGCAGGCACCGCACATCCACAGCAACATGCCGCGGATGGAAGGGGTGGAGGTCATGTGCACCATCAACCTCAGCCCGCTGGATGCCGCCACCCTGCGCCTGCAGCTGGACGAGCTGGGGGACTCGGTCATCATGAGCGCCGTCAACGCGGTGGGGGACGGCTACCGCTGGCGCGTGCACGTCCACACGCCCGACGCCGGTGCCGCCATTGACCTGCTCCGCACCGTGGGCGAGCCCATGAACCTGACGATTACGGAGCTGTCCGCGGACGGCCACGAAACGAATGAAATTGCCGAGGGCAGCGAGATCCACGAGGCCCATGAAGTCTAACGTTCCCCCGGAACTCGATTTCCCGCTCGACCGGCGCATCGGCAAGCCGTCCGCCGCGAAGCTCGACAAGCAGCTGGGCCTGAAAACCGTGGGCGACCTGCTGCACCATTTCCCGCGGCGCTACATGGAGCGCGGCGAGCTGACTCCCATCGCGGACATCCCGTACGACGAGGACGTCACGCTGATTGCCCGGGTGCAGACCGCCAACTCCCGGCGGATGCAGACCCGCAAGGGCATGCTGCTGGAAGTCACCGTCACCGACGACGATTCCGGCGCCCTGGGCCTGCTGCACCTGACCTTCTTCAACGGCTGGAAAGCGCAGCAGGAACTCACCGTCGGCACCCGCGCCATGTTCTCCGGCAAGGTGAGCGTCTACCGGAACAACCTGACACTGACCAACCCCAACTACGTGGTGCTCACCGAGGACGCCGACGACGAGGAAGAGGCCAAGCGGCCCATCCCCATCTACCCGGCCACCACCAAGCTCAACAGCTGGGACATCAAGAAGGCCGTCGACGCGCTGCTGGTCACCATGCAGGCCGAAGAACTGCACGACCCCATTCCCGAGCCCATCCGGAAACGCGAAAACCTGCTGGGCCTGACCGAGGCGTACGAGAAGATCCACCGTCCCGCTGAAGTGGGGGAGGCCTACAAGGCCCGGCACCGGTTCCGCTACCAGGAGGCGCTGGTGCTGCAGACCGCTTTGGCCCGGCGGCGCAGCGCTGCGGAGCAGGAGGACGCCACCGCCCGTCCACCCCGCACCGGCGGCTTGCTGGACCGCTTCGATGCCTCCCTGCCGTTCACGCTGACCAACGGCCAGTTCGACGTCGGGCGGGAACTGAGCGAGGACCTGGCCCGCCCGCATCCGATGAACCGGCTGCTGCAGGGCGAGGTGGGCTCGGGCAAAACCCTGGTGGCCCTGCGCGCCATGCTGCAGGTGATCGACGCCGGCGGGCAGGCCGCGCTGCTGGCCCCCACCGAGGTCCTCGCCGCCCAGCACTACGAATCCATCACCAGGACGCTGGGCCCGCTGGGCCAGGGCGGCCGGCTGGGCAGCGATGACGACGCCACGCAGGTGACGCTGCTGACCGGCTCCATGAACACCGCCCAGCGCCGTGCCGCCCTGCTGGACGCCGCGAGCGGCAGCGCGGGCATCGTCATCGGCACGCACGCCCTGCTCTCCGAGCACGTGCAGTTCGCCGATCTGGGACTCGTCGTCGTCGACGAGCAGCACCGTTTTGGCGTCGAACAGCGCGACGTCCTGCGCACCAAGGGCCGCAGCACCCCGCACCTGCTGGTCATGACCGCCACCCCCATTCCGCGGACCGTGGCAATGACCGTGTTCGGGGACCTGAATGTCTCCACGCTCTCCGAGCTGCCCGCCGGCCGCGCCCCCATTTCCACCTTCATGGCGCCGCTGTCGGAAAAGCCGGCCTGGAACCGCCGCATCTGGGAACGGGCACGGGAAGAGATCGACGCCGGCCGGCAGGTGTACGTGGTCTGCCCCAAGATCGGGGACAAGGAGGAGGAACCGGGTTTTGACATGGCCTTCTTCGATGCCGGTCCGGGCCCGGGAAGCAAAGCGGACAAGCTGAACCTGGCGTCCGTTCTCGAAATGCACCAGCAGCTCTCCGAGGTCCCCGCGCTCGCCGGCGTGCGCATCGGCGTCCTGCACGGGCGGCTTGACCCGGCGGACAAGACCGAAACCATGGCCGCCTTCAACCGCGGCGAAATTGACCTGCTCATCTCCACCACCGTCATCGAAGTGGGGGTGGACGTGCACAACGCAACGCTGATGATCATCGAGGACGCCGACCGCTTCGGCATATCCCAGCTGCACCAGCTGCGCGGCCGCGTGGGCCGCGGCGGCCTGCCCGGCACCTGCCTGCTGGTAACCCGGCTGGAACCCGGACATCCCAGCCGGGAGCGGCTGGAGGCCGTGGCCTCGACCACCGACGGTTTCGAGCTCTCCCGCCGGGACCTGGAGCTGCGGCGCGAAGGCGACATCCTCGGCGCCTCGCAGTCCGGCGGCCGCTCAACGCTGAAGCTGCTGCGGGCTATCCAGGATGAACCGCTGATCGAGAAGGCCCGCGCCGATGCCACTGCCCTGGTGGAGGAGGACCCGGAGCTGACGCAGTACCCGGCCCTGAACGAGGCGATCGAGGACTACCTGAACCCGGAGAAGGAAGCCTTCCTGGACCGCGGCTGACTCTGCGCCTTACCGGGCGGCTGGCTCTGCGGCCGACCCCGTGGCCGGCCCCGTGGCCGGGGCAGCCGGACACAGCGAACAGTTAAAGCCCGATAAAGTAAAACCCATGAGCCGCATCATTGCCGGAACCGCCGGCGGAACCTCCCTGACCAGCGTTCCCGGAACGGGAACCCGCCCCACCACGGACCGGGTCAAGGAAGCACTGTTTTCCCGGCTCGAGTCCTACGACATCCTCTCCGGCGCCCGCGTACTGGACCTCTTCGCCGGGTCCGGCGCCCTCGGCGTCGAAAGCGCCAGCCGCGGCGCCGTCTCCGTGGACCTGGTGGAACTGGCCGACAAGGCCGCCGGCACCTGCAAGCAGAACGCCAAGCTGATCAACGATGCCGCCGGCCGCAGCATCGTCAACGTGCACCGCGCCAAAGCCGACACCTACCTGCTGCGCGTCCCCGCTGACGTCACTTGGGACCTGGTGTTTCTGGATCCGCCCTACGACCTGGACGAGGAAGACCTCTCCGCCGTGCTCCGGGCGCTGCCCCGCCACCTGGCCGAGGGCGCCGTCGTCGTGCTGGAACGCTCCACCCGCTCACCGGAACCGGTCTGGCCGGAGGGCATGGAACGCTTCAGCGAACGCAAGTACGGGGAAACCACGCTCTGGTTCGCCGAACCGGCGCAGACCCAGGACGAGACCGACGACGACGCGGCGGCTGCCGGCTCCTAACCCGCTCAGCTGAGTACGCCGCTCAGCCGGCCGAGGCGAACACGTCCAGCCGCTCACCGGTCAGGACCTCCGCCGGATGCGGGCCGGCGGCCAGCAGCTGCGCGGTCCACTCCTCGGGCCATGGGAAGGCCGTGGCGGCTAGGACAATGTTGCCCGGAAAGCGGCCGGTGAACATCGATTTCTCGGCCAGCGCCGCGAAGCCGGCCTCCGGGATTCCCTGCAGGCCCTCCTGGAGAGCGCGGACCTGCCGCCGGCAGAAGGCCAGCCCCGGATCGTCGCCCACGTTCACCAGAAGAACCCCGGAGGGGGAGAGCAGGGCAGCGGCCTCGGCATAGAACTCCGGCGTGGTCAGGTGTTCGGGGGCGTCTGCTCCGGCAAAGACATCGAGAACGATGGCGTCGAAGGTGCCGGGTTCATAGCGCGAGAGCGCATCCCGCGCGTCTCCGATGACCGTCTCCAGCACGGTGCCCTCGGGCAGCGGCAGGTGCGCCAGGACAAAGTCCAGCAGTTCACGCTCCAGCTCCACCGCGTGCTGCTCCGAGCCCGGGCGGGTGGCCTGCAGGTACCGGGTGAGGGTCAGCGCCCCGGCGCCCAGGTGCAGGGCCCGCAGCGGCGCTCCCGCGGGAGCGGCCAGGTCCAGGACGTTGCCGATCCGCCGCAGGTACTCGTAGAAGATCTCCTCGGGATGGGCCAGGTTCACATGCGACTGCTCGGCGCCGCCGATGCTCAGCACCCAGGCCCCGGGACTGAACCCGTCTTCGGTGATGGTGGCGTGGGCGCCGATGCCGCGCAGCAGCCGTGACGGGGTGCGCCCGTCGTTCTTTGGCGCTTTGACCGCCATCAGAGCACCTGTCCCAGCTTGGCGATGCGCTCGGCCGCTTCCTGCAGCACGTCGGTTTTTTTGCAGAACGCAAAACGCAGCAGCGTCCGGGTGTGCCTGGCACCCTCCTCATGGCAGAACACCGCCACCGGGATGGCGCCCACACCCACCAGCTCGGGCAACCGGCGGGCCAGTGCTGTGGCGTCGGTGATGCCCAGGGGCGCGACGTCGGCGTTGACGAAGTAGGTTCCCTGCGGCTCGAAGACGGTCAGGCCGGCCGCACGCAGTCCCTCGCTCAGCACGTCGCGCTTGGCCTGCAGTGTCTTGGCGGCGCCGGTAAAGAATGCGTCCTCCATCCCGAGGCCCAGGGCAATGGCGCCCTGGAACGGAGTGCCGGAGCTGTAGCTGAGGAAAGACTTCACGGCGCGCACAGCTGCCACCAGCTCCGCCGGTCCGGACAGCCAGCCAATCTTCCAGCCCGTGAAGGAGAACGTTTTGCCGGCGGAGGAAATGGTCAGGGTGCGCTCCGCGGCGCCGGGCAGCGTGGCCACGGGAACATGCCGGGGCCCGAAGGTGAGGTGTTCATACACTTCGTCGGTCACGATGAGCGCGTTGTACTTGGCGGCCAGCTCCACGACCCGCTGGAGGGTCTCGGCGGGAAAGACGGCGCCGGTGGGGTTGTGCGGGTTGTTTACCAGCACCACCCGGGTGCGCTCGGAGAAGGAGTCTTCCAGGGTGGCCAGATCCGGCTGGAAGTCCGGTGCCAGCAGCGGCGCCGTGGTGTGGGTGGCTCCGCTGAGGCCGATGATCGCCCCGTAGGAGTCATAAAACGGTTCGAAGGTCAGGACTTCGTCGCCCGGTCCGGTCAGGGCCAGCAGGGTGGCGGCAATGGCCTCGGTGGCGCCGGTGCTGATGATGATCTGGGTGTCCGGATCCAGGGACAGCCCGTAGAAGCGTTCCTGGTGGGCGGCGACAGCGTTGCGCAGCACCGGCAGTCCCTGTCCGGGTGCGTACTGGTTTCTGCCATCGAGGATGGCGGCGCGTGCTGCCTCCATCACTTCGGCCGGACCGTCCTCATCGGGGAATCCTTGGCCCAAATTGATGGCGTTGTGCCGGCCGGACAGGACGGTGATTTCCTCGAAGATGGTCACCCCCAGCGCTCCGTCTGCGCCGAGAAGATTGGCGCCGGCGGCGGTGCGCTGCCAGGGCGGGGTTCCTCCGGCGGAGTCGGAGCGTAACAGCGATGCGGAATGGGGAGAGCTCATGCCTTCCAGTATTACCCGCTTTGACCGGGTAGATTCGACCTATGCGACGCGCTGTATGCCCCGGATCCTATGACCCCATCCACAACGGACACGTAGAGGTGATAGCCCGCGCGGCCAGCCTGTTCGATGAAGTGATTGTGGCGGTCTCCACCAACTACGCCAAGAAATACCGGTTTTCCGGCCCGGAACGGCTCGCGATGGCACGCGAAACCCTGGGCGCCCTGCGCGGGGTCTCGGTTGTTCCCATGGGCGACGGTCTGCTGGCCGACTTCTGCCGCGAGCACGGCGTGGACGCCATTGTGAAGGGGCTGCGCTCGGTCCAGGATTACCAGTACGAGCTGCCCATGGCCGTCATGAACCGTCACCTGACCGGCGTCGAAACCGTGTTCCTGCCGGCCGAGAGCCGCTACACCCACCTGTCCTCAACGCTGATCAAGGAAGTCTCGGCGCTCGGCGGCGATGTCAAGGAGCTGGTGCCGCTGGCCGCGTTCCGGCGGCTGCAGCAGGACCAGGGCGCCTAAGCCGCGCTAAAGGAGCCTGAGCCGCTAGATCCGGCTCGCGCAGGCAGGCCGCAGCACCGACGCCGCCAGCCCGCCGGTCTCCTCGACAAACCGCCCCAGCCACTGGCCGGGGGAGAGGTCGGGGTCGGAGGGCACCATGGTGAGTGTCGCCGTCGAGCACTGGCTGATGTTGGTTTCAGCGCGCAGCAGGTGATAGCGGGACGTCACCACAATCAGGTTGTCCCAGCCGTTGTCCGCGGCCAGCCGGGCGACGGCGCGGGCCTCGCCGCGGGTGGTCAGCGGCTCCGGCAAGAAGCAGGTCACCGCGGGGCTGGAAATGTAGTCGCAGTACATGTCGGTGATCCTGTTGCCGGGGGTGTCCGTGGTGGAGAGCACCAGATCGCCGGCGTAGCCCTGGTAGGACAGGTCCCGGCCCACCGGCAGGCGTTCCGATGCCGCACCGGCAAGGACCACAACGGCGTCGGCCCCGGCAGGTTCATGCACCTGCGGATAGTAGAAGAGCAGGACAGCCGCAAACAGCCAGATCAGCAGGGCGGAGACGACGGTGGCGACGGCGATATCGACACTGCGCGGTACTCCGCGCTGAAGCCGGACCACCAGGCGGTGCGGCAGGACGCGGAGGGAGGGAAGCATCCCGACAGTTTATGCGAGCGGGGTCCTTTTGCGAGCCGGGAGGGCTGCGATGTAAACCGGCGGCGCTATGGGCTGTAAACTGGAATGAGCAGCCCGTGCCCTGCCTCGATCTGAGGCGAGCTGCGGCGCAGTTTGAGAGAATCGGCCGTATCAGGCTAAGATGATATGTCGGTCTATGTTCTACAGGAGTTCTCATTAGCGTTCAGTCGCGGATTAATCCGGGTTCGTCGCCCTTGGCCATTAGTGTCAAGGATCTCGGGCGCAGCCCGGGGGTTATGCGGACTATGCACGAACATGTTCCGGCACCGAAGGACTTCGGTGTTGCGCTTATCGGCGTGCCGGAAGGTGCAGATCTTGATCTGGACCTGAGGTTCGAGGCCGTGCACGAGGGGATTTTAGTATCCGGAACCGTCATCGCTCCTGTTCAGGGAGAATGCGGACGGTGCCTGAAGCCCATCGCGTACGACGAAGAAGTCGATGTGCAGGAACTCTTCTACTACGAGGACGCTGAGTCTTTCGGAACAGAAGAGGAAGAAGAGCAACACCGGATCGAGCGAGATGTCATCGATCTTGAGCCGGTTTTGCGGGACGCAGTGGTAACCACCCTGCCGTTCCAGCCGGTGTGCCGGGAGGACTGCGAAGGCCTTTGCTCCGAATGCGGAGCGCGCCTTGAGGAGGATCCGGGTCACCACCACCAAACAGTGGATCCTCGCTGGGCAGCCCTCTCCGGGCTGGCTGGCAGCGCCGCAGACAATTCTGCGGCAACAAGTACAGAGTCAGACGAGAGAGAAGAGAGTTAGTCGTGGCTGTTCCCAAGCGGAAAATGTCCCGCTCGAATACGCGTGCACGCCGGTCCCAGTGGAAGGCAACTGCCCCCAACCTGGTGAAAACCGTTGAGAACGGCCGCGTTACCTACAGCCTGCCTCACCAGGCCAAGGTCGTGACCGACTCAGCTGGTACCGCGCTGTTCCTTGAATACAAGGGCCGCAAGGTAGCGGACGTCTAAGACCAGTGTTCCTTCCCTGCACGGCAGTGTCGGACGGGGAAATGAATACTGCTTTTCGGGTCAATACCAAAAAGTGAAGAATACTGAAGAGCTTCTGAAGCGTCTCGGTGTCGATATCGACGCCGGGACGCTTCGTCTTGCCCTCACGCACCGCTCCTACGCTTACGAGCAGGGCGGCATCCCCACGAACGAACGCCTGGAGTTCCTGGGGGACTCCATCCTGGGGTTTTCCGTCACCGACGCGCTGTACCGGGACAACCCGGACCTGTCCGAGGGCGAGCTGGCCAAGCGCCGCTCCGCCGTCGTCAGCACCCGCGCGCTGGCCGGAGTCGCCCGGGAACTCGAACTGGGCCAGTACATTCTGCTCGGCCAGGGCGAGAAACTCACCAAGGGCCGGGACAAGTCCTCCATCCTGGCGGACACCACCGAAGCCCTGATCGGCGCCGTCTACCTGTGCCACGGGATCGAAACCGCCCGCGCCATGGTGATGCGGCTGATCGGTCCGCTGCTGCGCAACGCCGACGCCCTGGGCGCCGGCACCGACTGGAAAACCAGCATCCAGGAGATCGCGGCGAGCCGAAAGCTCGGTGACATCGAATACAAGGTCACCGGCTCCGGCCCCGACCATTCCCGCAGCTTTGTCGCCGTGCTCCACATCGGCGACAAGCCCTACGGAAGCGGCACCGGACACTCCAAGAAGGAAGCGGAGCAGGAAGCTGCCGCCGCGACCTGGAAGATGGTGTGCCCCGCGGGCAGCTCCGCGGCTTCCGGAGCCTAGCTCCCGTGCCCGAACTGCCTGAAGTGGAAGTGGTCCGCCGCGGACTGGCCTCATGGGTCCGCGGCCGGACCATTACCGGCGTCGAAATCCTTGATCCCCGCTCCGTGCGGCGCCATGCCGCCGGCCCCGAGGACCTGCGCGGCAACCTCGAGGGAGCCGTCGTCACCGACGTGGCCCGCCGCGGCAAATTCCTGTGGATGCCGCTGGTTGAGGCCGAACCGGCTGCGCCGTCGGGGGCTTCCGCTGATTCCTCCGCCACTTCCGTCCCTTCTGTCACGGTGTCCGCTGCGCCGTCCCTTCCGTCGGCCGACGACGGCGTTCCCCGGCTGGCGCTGATGGCCCACCTGGGCATGAGCGGGCAGCTGTTGATGGAAGACCCGCACCTGCCCGACGAAAAACACCTCAAGGTCCGGCTCACGCTCAGCCCCGCGGTGTCCGCTGACGGAACGCCGATGCCGGCCGAGCTGCGGTTTGTGGATCAGCGTATTTTCGGCGGCGTGTTCCTCACCGACCTTCAGCCCACTCCCGACGGCGCCCCCGGCGGCCTGTCCGAGACCGGGCTGCCGCTGATTCCCGAGGAAGCCGCGCACATTGCGCGCGACCCGTTGGATCCGGCGTTCTCCTTTGAAGACTTCTACGTCCGGCTGCGCAAACGCAAAACCGGCATCAAGCGCGCACTGCTGGACCAGGGGCTGATCTCCGGCGTGGGAAACATCTACGCCGACGAAGCCCTCTGGGCCGCGAAACTCCATTTCGCCCGGCCGACCGACACGATGCGCCGGGCCGATGCCCTGCGCCTGGTGGAGTCCGCCCGCGACGTCATGACCCGCGCCCTGGCCGCCGGAGGCACCAGCTTCGACTCCCTCTACGTGAACGTCAATGGCGCCTCCGGGTACTTTTCCCGGTCCCTGAACGCCTACGGCCGCGAGGGTGAACCGTGTCCGCGGTGTGCCGCCGTCGGGCTTTCCACCCTGATCCGGCGCGATTCCTTCATGAACCGCTCCTCGTACAGCTGTCCCGTGTGCCAGCCGAAGCCGCGCAACGGCCGCTGGTAGGGAGGACCTGCTCCGAATTTCCTGTTCGGGCTTCGGCAGTGGGGTCGGACTCTTGGTTCGGGCCATGAGGTTCGGGCTCGGTGCACAGAAACGGCCTTGGCGGGTACCGGTACGCCTTGGCGGGTACCGGTAGTACAGATAACGGGCTTTTACCAGTCGGATAAGCCCGTTATCTGTACTACGGACTTGCCGCCGAACGGTCTCGGGTCGTTTCGATCTCGGCCGGGGCACTGGTTCCCACTCTTTGAGCGCTTCCGGGATCCCGGTCGTCACAGCAGCAACACCTGTCCCAAACGGTGGGAACCAGTGCGCGGGCAGGGTCACTCCGGCCCGCCCAAGCTCCAAACGGCTGCGATCACACGACCGCACGCCGCCCAACCGCTCGACGGGCCTAACCCTCCGAGCTGGCCTAACCGACCGAGCGGCCCATTCACGCCCGAGCGGCCTAACCGACCGAGCGGCCCATTCACGCCCGGCCGGACCGCTAGCTGTCAGGCGCGGCCGAGCTCCGCGAGAATACCGTCGGTGAACGGAGGCCAGACCTCGGCAGCCCAGGGCCCAAAATCGCGGTCCGTCAGAGCCACCGCCGCGGCACCGGCCTCCGGGTCCACCCAGAGGAACGTACCGGACTGGCCGAAGTGGCCGAAGGTCCGCGGCGAGCTGTTGCCACCGGTCCAATGCGGAGACTTGGAATTGCGGATCTCAAAGCCCAGGCCCCAGTCGTTCTCCTTCTGCCGGCCGAAACCGGGAAGGACACCGGACAGGCCGGGGAAGACGACGGCGGTTGCCTCGGCCAGGCGTCCCGGCGCGGTGAGTACGGGCTGCTGCAGCTCGGCGACAAACCGGCTGAGATCGGCCACCGTGGAGACGGCGCCGGCGGCGGGGGAGCCTTCGAGCGCGGTGGAGTTCATGCCGAGGGGAGCGAGAACACCGTCGCGCATGTAGTCGGCCATGGAAATGCCGGTGGCCTCCTCCAGGGTTTCCCCGAGCACCTCGAATCCGGCATTGGAGTACAGGCGCCGGGTTCCCGGCTCGTAGCGGACGGTGCGTTCACCGAAGTCATAGCCGGCACTGTGCGCCAGCAGGTGCCGCACCGTGGAGCCCTCGGGCCCGGCGGGCTGGTCCAGCTCCAGAGCTCCTTCATCCAGCGCCACCAGCATGCTGTACGCGGTCAGGAGCTTGGTCACCGAAGCCAGCGGGTACCGCCGCTCGAGATCCCCGGCTGTGCCGGCCACACTGCCGTCCGCCAGTACGACGGCGGCCGAGGCATTCTCGACCGGCCAGTTTTCAATAACCTTGACGCTGTCCATGAAGTTCCTCTGCTGTGAATCGAAGGGGGACGAAGTAGTGGGGACCGGCGGATGCGGGGCGCACGGTCGGGACACGAGCCGCTGACGCCGAGGCTGCCCCGCACCGGCAACGATGCACCGGCACCGGCACCGGCACCGGCACTGATGCCCGGCACCGACGCCCGGCGCATCTGCGGGGTCTAGGCCGCAGTGCCGCCGTAGTGGGCTGCGAGCCGCCGCATGCCGTCCTCCACGGTAACCGCCGGCGTCCAGTCCAGCACTTCACGGGTGCGGCGCTGGTCAAACCAGTGCGAGGTGGACAGTTGTTCGGCCAGGAACCGGGTCATCGGTGGCTCGTCATGCACCAGCCCGCGGGTTCCGGCAGCCAGCCAGGCCCGTTCAATCACCGATCCGGCCCCGCGGGCCGCCCAGCCCGGAACACTCCACGCGGGAGCGGAAACCCCGGCCGCGGCGCAGATGCCGGCGATGAGCTCGCCGACCGGACGGGGCTGTCCGTTGGTCACCACCAGCGCCTGCCCGTGGGCGGAATCCATCCGCTCCAGTCCGCGAACGATGGCCGAAGCGGCGTTGCTGATGTACGTGGTGTCGATCAGGGCGGTGCCGCCGTCCAGCAGGGGCAGCCGTCCGGCACGGGCGCGGTCGATGACGCGCTCCACCAGCTGCGTGTCGCCGGGTCCCCACACGATGTGCGGGCGGATGGCGTCCACTCGGAAGCCGGGGGAGTCCTCGGCCAGGGCGAGCAGCTCGGCGGCAGCCTTGGACCGGGCGTAGAAACCGCGGGCCCGGTCCGGATCGGCGGTGCCGGCGTCCGCTCCGGCGATCGGCTCGCCGAAGTGCGCCACCGACGGCGAGGACACAAAGACGAAGTCCCGGACACCGGCTGCCTTCGCCGCGTCAAGCAGGGTCCGCGTTCCGGTGATGTTGGTGTCCACGAAGTCCTGCCACTCGCCGGTGAAGGACACCTTCGCAGCCAGATGCACGACGGCGTCCATCCCCTCGACAGCGCGGGCGACGGCCGCCGGGTCGGAGACGGAGCCGGCGATGGACTCAAACGCCGAACCGACGTCGGGCTTTCCGTCGGACGGCTGGTCGGAGAACAACGGCGGCATGGGGGTGCGCTGCAGGGTGCGCACCTTGTGGCCTCTGTCGGCCAGCAGCTGTGCAACGGCCCCGCCGAGCAGCCCGCTGGCACCGGTCACCAGGACCCGGCGCGGCGCCTCAACCGCACTCAGCCCCGGGATTCCAACAGAACTCGACTCCGGCACTTCGGCAGCCCCGGTTCCGTCTGCCGCGCTCATTTGCGTCCGCCCGTTCCGGGAACCCGCGCCCGTCCGCCGGCCAGGACCTGCTCGGCCCAGCCAGCCAGGGCAGTGCGGTCAATCTTGGAATTGTGCCGGATATCGGTGGGCATAGCGGGCAGAACCAGCACGGCGGCCAGGTCCAGCCCGGCTCCGGCGGCAACGGCCGTCCGCACAGCGGCGGTCAGCTCCGGCGCTGCGGTGCCGGCCCGGCGCACCGGTTCCTGAAGTTCCAGCACGGCCACCGGAACCTGGGTTCCGGCCGGGCCGACGCCCACAAGGGCGGCGCGCCCGACGCCGGCCACGGACTCCGCGGCCTGCTCGCCCGCCACGGGGGTGACCACGCCGTCGGGAGTGGTGAGGATGTGCCCGAGCCGGCCTTCGACCCAGAGCCTGCCCTCTTCGTCCAGATGCCCCACATCGCCCGTGCGGTGCCAGCCCGGCAGTGACGAGCTCTTGGCTTCGGTGATCCAGAGCCGGTCGTACCGGTCCTTGACGTGCGGCGCGGAGACCAGGATTTCCCCGGTCACGCCCGGGGCGTCCAGCGCGGTGTCGCCGACGATGCCGTTCGGGGCCAGCTCGGCGATCGCCACCAGGGCTCCGGAAACAGGCGTGCCGACGCAGACGCCGTTGCCGACTCCTGCGGCGCGGATCCCGTCCAGGCTGATGTCGGTGATCGGCAGGGCCTCGGTCATCCCGTAGGGAGTGTGCAGCTCGGCGTTCGGCGCCAGGGCGGAGACCCGGGCCAGCAGCGGCTCCGGAATCGGCGCGCCGGCCGACAGCAGCAGCTCCACCCGGGCCAGGGCCTTGCGCTGGTCCGGACCCAGCTCCGCGGAGGTGGCCAGGACGTTGACCAGGGCCGCCGGAGAGGCGAACACGGTGGTGGCGCCGACGGCGGCAGCCGCATCCGCCAGTGCCGCCGCGGTCAGGGTGCGGGGCGAGGTGACGTCCATGTCCGGAGTGACGGAGGTGGCGCCCAGCGCCGGTCCGAGCAGCGCAAACGGCGCGAAGCCGGCCACCAGCGACGTCCCGGCCTGCAGGTTGTAGGTGTTTTTGAGCGCATCGCGCATGGCGGTGAGCTGCCGGTGCGTGTAGACCACGCCCTTGGCCGGGCCGGTGGACCCGGAGGTGAACAGCACGGCGGCGTCGGTGTCGGGCTGCTCCGGCAGCCACGGAACATCGGCATCTTCTCCGGCGGCAATCAGCTCAGGCACCGAGTGCTTCACGCCCAGCAGCCGTGCCTTGAGCGGCGGCAGCGTCTGCGCGCTGATCCGAACCCCGGGCCAGCCGAACATCCGTGCGCCGGTCAGTGCCCGTTCAATGCCGATGATGTACTGCGGGCCGGCGCCCTTGATGGCGCGGCTCAGGCCCTTGGTGCCCAGCCCGGCGTCGGCAACGACGATCACGGCGCCCAGCCGCAGGCAGGCGTAAATCAGCGAGGTGAGTTCAATGCCCGGCGGCACGAGCAGGTTCACGCGGTCCCCGGGACGGACCCCGGCTGCGGAGAGTCCGGCGGCCAGCCGGTTGACGCGGTGCGCCAGCTCGGTCCAGGACAGAGTGGCCGGGCCGCTGCCCGCGGGTGCGCCCAGCGGGGCCATGTCGACGACGGCGGGGGAGCTGTCGCCGTCGCGCTCGTCCAGTTCAGCCAGCATCGGCCGGAAGACGGAGAGGCCTGCGGCAGCGCGGCCGCGCAGCTCGGCATTCTCGGTGCCCGGGCCGCGGCGCAGCCAGTCGAAGACCGGCGCGGTGATGTCCACGTCTTCGGGCAGCAGGTGGCTGGCGCCTTCGAAGCGGTGCACGTCGGCGTGCGGCAGGCGGTCCATCAGGTCCCGCAGGTAGCGGTCCGAGAACACCGGATCCTTCGGTCCCCACAGCATCAGCGCTGGAACGTCCAGCCGGCGGATGCCCTCGGCCACCCGGTTCAGGGTGCGCCAGCTCGGGTGCGTGGACTCGGCCGGGATGTCGGCAACAAAGTTGGCGACGCCGTCGCGGCGGGCGGCGCTGCGGTAGGGGGCGGAGAACGCGGCACGGACATCCCCGGCCAGTGCGGGCTGCGCGAGGGAGTGGGTGACGCGGATGAAGGCGTCGGTGGCCCGGGTGCCCCAGCCGTGGACGGCCGGGTGCAGGGCCAGCCGCAGCGCCGGCGGAACATCGAAGCCGGCCGGGTGCACCGCGGTATTGGTGAGGACGACGCCGGCGAGCTGGCTGCGGTGCCGCAGCGCCCAGCCCAGCGAAATGATTCCTCCCCAGTCATGCCCGACGGTGACGACCTTGCCGGTCAGGCCCAGCTCCTGCGTGAGGTCGCCGAGGTCGGTGATGCGGTCCTCGAGCCGGCGGAAGGCGCCGGTGCGGGCCGAGAAGCCCATGTCCAGCTGGTCCACGGCGATAACCCGCCACGGCTGCTCGGCAGCGGAACCCGCCGCGAGCAGGGTGCGCCAGAGGTAGGACCAGGTGGGGTTGCCGTGCACGCAGAGCAGCGTGCCGGCCGGCTCGACGCCGCGGGCCTCAAGGTCGGCGGCGTTGTCGAGGATGTGCCACTTGTGAACGGTTCCGGGTCGGTCAACTGCCGCCGTCGAGGGCACCTGGACCAGGGAAGACCAGGATTCCGGGACGCCGGGCCACAGCTCGGTCACCAGGCAATCTCCATCATCATGGTGTTCAGTCCTGAGCCCACGCCCATGCACAGGACGCGGTCGCCGGGGTTCAGGGTGCGGGATTCCTGGGCCAGGGTCATCGGCAGCGACGCCGGGCCCACGTTGCCCCAGCGCGGGAAGGTGATCGGCACGCGGTCCCGGACCAGGTCCACGGCCTTGATGATCGCATTGGTGTAGGAATTGGACACCTGGTGGGTGACGTAGCGGTCCATGGAGCGCCAGTTCCAGCCCTTTTCGTGCGCCTCGTCCCAGGCATTGACGACCAGTTCCAGGCCGCCGTCGAGCAGACCCTTGGTGTCGGTGTACATGCCGTCGACGCCGCCCACGCACAGCTCGTGGTGCTCCGTGCCGGCCCGGGACACGCCGCCCATGATGCGGTGGGAACCGGGGTTCTCGTCGGCGCGGCCGATGACGGCTGCTGCGGCGCCGGAGCCCAGGGTCAGCGTGGCGAACTCGCGCAGGTAGTCCTCGCGGGTGGAATCGGGGCTGTTCAGGCGCGCGAAGGTGGCCTCCTGCGTGCCCTGCGCATCTTCGCCGGCAACGATCAGGGCGTACTTGATCTGCCCGGATTCGATCATGTTCGCGGCCAGGGTCATGCCGTTGACGAACCCGAGGCAGGCGTTGGCCAGGTCGAAGTTCAGGGCCGAAGACGGCAGACCCAGGGCGTTGTGGATCTTGACGGCGACGGACGGCTCAAGGTTGCGTCGCGTCACCGAGGTGTTGATCAGCAGGCCAATCTCGGAGGGTTCGACACCCGCTTCGGCAATCGCCTTCGCGCCGGCCTCGATGGCGGCGTCGTCGAAGTCCGTGCCCGGAGACCACCAGCGCCGCTCGCTCACCCCCGCCACGCGCTCCAGAAGCCGCTTGGAGAGCCTGAGCCGTTTGAGGGACGGCGCCAGCCGTTCATCGAATTCAGCTGAGGTCATAACTACCGGTGCTTCAACGCTGGTGACGCTGAGAAGGGCCGTGTTCTTATGCTGGAAGTTGAAGTTCCCGGTCAAAATGCCTGCCTTGTCTCCTGCTGAAGTGATCGCGCTGGCGGGCTGGGGGGAGCCTGCATCCACGTTCTGATTCACTTGTTCCTTAGAGAATCCTACGTTCCCTGTGGGGCCCAAGGGACGCGCGGGCCGCGATTACGCTCTGCGAGTACTGCAGTTAAGTCTCAGGCACCAAGTAGATTTAAGGAATCACCCGACCGCAGGAAAGATTGGCCCACGTGCATTTGAAGACGCTGACCATGCGTGGATTTAAATCCTTCGCATCAGCCACCACGTTCGAGTTCGAACCCGGGGTGACCGCGGTGGTGGGGCCCAACGGGTCAGGGAAGTCCAATGTGGTGGACGCACTGGCGTGGGTCATGGGCGAGCAGGGCGCCAAGACACTGCGCGGCGGGAAGATGGAGGACGTCATTTTCGCCGGCACCAGCGGCCGCCCTGCACTCGGGCGGGCCCAGGTGTCCCTGACCATTGACAACGCCGACGGCGCCCTGCCGATCGAATACTCCGAAGTCACCATTTCCCGGACCCTGTTCCGTGCCGGCGGCTCCGAGTACGCCATCAACGGTGCCCCCGCCCGGCTCCTGGACATCCAGGAACTGCTCTCCGATTCCGGACTGGGCCGTGAGATGCATGTCATAGTCGGGCAGGGCCAGCTGGACCGGATCCTGCACGCCGGCGCCGACGAGCGCCGCGGCTTCATTGAAGAGGCCGCCGGGATCCTCAAGCACCGCCGCCGCCGCGAAAAAACAGTGCGGAAGCTCGACGCGATGCAGGCCAACCTGGCCCGGCTGACGGACCTCACCTCGGAACTGCGCCGCCAGCTCGGACCGCTGGGCAAGCAGGCCGCCGTCGCGCGCCGCGCCCGCACCGTGCAGCAGGACGCCCGCGACGCCCGGGCCCGGCTGCTCGCCGATGACCTGGTGACGCTGACCGGGACACTGGCCCGGGATGCAGCCGAAGAAACCGCGCTCCTCGCCCGGCGCGACGAGGCCGCCGCGATCCTGGCCGCCGCCCGGGCCCGCCAGGACGAGCTGGAAAAACTTGCCGCCTCCGCAACTCCCCGGGTCAACGCCGCGCGGGACACCTGGTACGGGCTGTCCTCGCTGCGGGAGCGGTACCTGTCCCTGGCGGCGCTGGCCGAGGAACGGCGGCGCCTGCTGGGCAGCTCGGAGCACCGGGAGGAAACCGGCTCCGACCCCGAACGGCTGCAGGCGCAGGCCGGCCGGGTCCGGGCTGAGGCTGCGGCACTGCAGGAAACCATCGAAGAACGCCGCGGTGCGCTGGAGGATGCCGAGGAAATCCGGGCCGCCGCGGAAGCCGAGGCCGCTGCCGAAGAGCAGCGTCTGGCTGCCGTGCTGCGGGCAGCAGCGGACCGCCGCGAAGGCCTTGCCCGGATCTCCGGTGCGGTGGGCGCTGCCCGCTCCCGGGTGGATGCCGCGGAGGCGGAGCTGGGCCGGCTGCGTGCGTCCATTACCGAAGGCGAGGAACGGCGCCGGCGGGCGCAGCAGGAATTCACTGCCCTGGAGAACTCCGCGGCTGGCGCCGAGGAAGGCGAAGAGGGACTGGACGCCGAGTATGAAGACGCCCTCGCCGAACTTGATGCCGCCGCGGCGGCCCTGGAGGATCTGCGCCGCGCCAAACAGGATGCCGAGCGCGAACGCGAAACCCTGACCGCCCGCCGCGATGCCCTGCGCGTGGGTCTGGACCGGAGGGACGGGTCGGCGCTGCTCCTGGACTCAGGGCTGGACGGCGTGCTGGCACCGTTCGCGGCACTGCTCACCGTCCGTTCCGGCTGCGAACGGGCCGTGACGGCGGCCCTGGGATCGGCCGCCGCAGCCGTTGCGGTGGCCGATACCGGTGCTGCAGTGCGCGCCCTGGACCACCTGCGGGAGCACGACGGCGGCCAGGTGGACCTGGTGCTGGCTGCCGGCGGCGGTACCGGCGGGAAAACTCACCGTCCCGCCCCGGCGGAAGGGGCGACCTGGGCGCTGGACGCCGTGCAGGCACCGGAGGAGCTGCAGCGCACACTGGCGGAACTGCTGGACGGCGTTGTCATCGTGGAGTCGCTGGCCGCTGCCGCCCGCGTACTGTCCGGCCGGCCGGAGCTGAAAGCCGTCACCGCCGGGGGAGAGGTCCTCTCCCTTTACGCCGGACGCGGCGGCTCCGCTTCGGCTCCGGGCCTGCTTGAACTGCAGGCAGCAGTGGAAGAGACCGAAGAACGGATCCGTGCTGCTGCCGCCCGGTCCGAACAGGCAGGCTTTGCCCTCTCCGGTGCGGTTGCCCGCCGGGACGCCGCGCAGGCGAAAGCCGATGCGGCGCTGGCCGCCCTGCACGACTCCGATGCCCGGCTGGCCGCCGTCGCCGAGCGGCTCGGGACGCTGGGTTCGGCGCTGCGCTCAGCCGTCGGGGAGTCCGAACGCCTGCAGCGGCTGGTGAGCGCGGCCGAGGAGAATCTTGCCGCGGAACAGGAAGCGCTGGCTGCAGCTGCGGCCCGGCTGGCCGCCGCGGGCGAGGCCCCGGCCGACGAGGAACCGTCTACCGAACACCGGGAAGCGCTCGCGCTCACGGCCGCCGCAGCCCGCCGCGCAGAAACCGATGCCCGCCTCGCGCTGCGCAGTGCGGAGGAACAGCACAAGGCGGTGGCCGGCCGGGCTGCCGGACTCGAACGCGCCGCTGAGAGCGAACGACGGGCGCGTGCCGCAGCGGAAGTCCGCGCCCGTCGTCGTGCCCTGCAGGCAGCGAAGGCAACGGCCGTCGCGGCGGCAGCGCGTGAAGTGCTGCGCTTCCTTGAGGTGTCCCTGGAAGCGGCGGCCGCCGAGCGCGACCATGCCGAATCCGTGCGCACCGCGTGGGATGCCGAACTGGGAACCGTCCGGACCACGGCTGCTAATGCTGCCGCCGAAGTCGCCCGGCTCACCGATTCGGTGCACCGCGACGAACTAGTTCGGGCGCAGCAGCAGCTGCGCGTCGAGGCACTGGAGGCCCGCGCCGTCGAGGAGCTGGGCCTCACCCCTGATCATCTGGTGGCCGAGTTCGGCCCTGACCAGCCCGTTCCGGTTCCGGTTCCGGGTCCGGCGGAGGGCGGCGGCGACAAGTGGGCGGCGCTGCACGCTCCGGTGGATGAGGACGGGAACCCGCTGATGACCGGGGTGCCCTATGACCGGGCGGCGCAGGAGAAGCGCCTCAAGCAGGCCGAGCGGGACCTGGCCGCCCTGGGCCGGGTCAACCCGCTGGCGCTGGAGGAGTTCGCCGCGCTGGAGGAACGGCACACGTTCCTCAGCACCCAGCTGGAGGACCTCAAGGCAACCCGCCGTGACCTGCTGGACATCATCAAGGATGTGGACCGGCAGGTCGAACAGGTGTTCACCGCCGCCTACCGCGACACCGCCGAGCAGTTTGAACGCGTGTTTGCCACATTGTTCCCGGGCGGGGAGGGCCGGCTGGTGCTTACCGATCCGGACAACATGCTGACCACGGGGATCGAGATCCAGGCCCGGCCCGCGGGCAAGAAGATCAAGCGGCTCTCCCTGCTCTCCGGCGGGGAACGGTCGCTGACCGCCGTGGCGCTGCTGGTGGCGATCTTCAAGGCCCGGCCCTCGCCGTTCTACGTCATGGACGAGGTGGAAGCCGCACTGGACGACACCAACCTGGGCCGGCTCATCACCATCTTCGAAGAGCTGAAGGAATCCAGCCAGCTGATTGTCATCACTCACCAGAAACGGACCATGGAAGTCGCCGATGCGCTCTACGGGGTGACGATGCAGGGCGACGGCGTCTCCACGGTGATCAGCCAGCGGCTGGACAAAGCCGCCGGACCTGCCGCCTAGTACCCGGCTGCGGTCTGAGGCCGGCCTGCAGGCGCCGGACCAAAAAGATGCCGCTACGCGGGTCACCAACGGCCGCGGCGGTGCAGGATAGGTGTATCAGACCGAGCCCTTGAAAGTGCGGGCCTCGGACCGTTGAGAGGAAGGCAGGATCATGGCAGATCTGGGCGGTATGGCAGACAAGGCCAAGGACGCGGCAAAGGACAACCCGGAGAAGGTTGACCAGGTCAAGGACAAGGCCAAGGACGCCGTTGACGGCAAGAAAGACGACCAGAAGTAGGAACAGGCAGAACCGAAGCCGGGCCGTCCCGCAGGGGACGGCCCGGCTTTCCGGTGCCCGGGACTACTCGCCGGGGACTATTCAGCCGGGCTTCCCGGCACCGCCCGGCTTGTCCTAGCGGGAGTCCTCGCGTGCATACCGGAGCACAAAGTTGCGCAGGATCAGCGGCGGAACGCTGACGTCCGCTCCGCGCACGGAGTCGCGGACGGCGTCGGCCTCCTCGGGCGGGAAGTACCCGGCGTGCCGGTAAACGGTGATCCGGGTGAGCAGCCCCGGAACGTCCAGTTCGGGATGGAACTGCGTGGCGTAGAGATTCTCCCGGATCCGGAACATCTGCACCGGGCAGGTGGCGGAGCCGGCCAGGTTCACGGCGTTGGGCGGCAGCGCCGAGATGGCCTCGCGGTGGCCCACAAAGGCCGTGAAGGAATCCGGAACTCCCTGCAGGAGGGGATCGAGCCTGCCCTCGCCGGTGAGTTTGATGTCCACCGCGCCGATTGCCTCGCCGAACTGCCGGTCAACAATTCCGCCCTGGTGCCGGCCGAGCGTTCCTACGCCGTAGCAGGCACCCAGGAACGGAAAGTCCCGCTCCACCACCTCATCGAGCAGCTCACCCAATTCGCTTTCCACCCGCAGCTGCAGCTCCGACTTGGTGCTGTCCGGGTCGCTGGCGTTGAACGGGCTGCCGCTGACAAAGATGCCGCTGTACCGGTCCAGATCGATGCGGGGCAGCGGTCCGGCCTCGAGCCGGATCCGGTGCAGCTGCTCGGGCAGCAGGTTGCCGAAGCGCAGGAACGCTTCATATTCTTCGACGGCGGCGTCGTCTTCGGCCCGGGAGGCCAGCAGCAGGAAAGGCTTCATTCTTCGATCGTAGTGCGGGGCGGCCCGGCCTGCGCGTCCGGTGACGGGGCGGATGCGGGCTTGGCCGGCCGCTCGGTTCCCGGCGTTGGGTCGGGCTCGGTTCCCGGCGCTGCGTGCTGGGCGGCTCCCCGCGCTGCCCCGGGGCCTGCGGGCGAATCGGGTGCCGTCTCCGGCGGAACACCCGGAGCCGGTGCGCTGGCTTCGGGTTCCAGTGTTTCCCGGGCGCCGATCCAGGCGAAGCACGCCATGATGACAATGGCTCCGGTGACACCGAAGGCCCAGCTGAAGCCCAGGTAATCCGCCAGCAGTCCGGCCAGGATGGGGCCAACAATGGCGCCGCTGTCGCTGGCCATCTGGAAGGTGGCCAGCACCTTTCCGCCGCTGCGGTCATTGCCCACCACGTCGGCGACGGCGGCCTGCTGCGCCGGGTTCAGCAGGCCGGTGCCCATGCCGGCGATGGCCGAAACCACCAGGAACATCGGCACATTGGTGCTGAAGCCGATGGCGGCGGTGGCCAGGGCGTTCACGGCAAGGCCGGTCAGCACCAGCGGGCGCCGGCCCCAGCTGTCTGCCAGCCGCCCGGAGAAGGTCAGGACGACGGCGGTGCCGGCGGCAAACGCGGTCAGCGAGATGCCGGCGATTTCCGGGCCGGCGGTCAGGGCGGCGGCCGCGAACAGCGGCAGCAGCGAGTTGCGCACGCCGAAGGAGGACCAGCCGTTGGCGAAGCTCGAGGCCAGCGCGGCCCGGTACGCGGAGTCGCCCAGCGCCTCGCGGACCGTCAGCACCGGACGGGGCGCGGGCTTGGTCTCGCCCTCGGCCAGCCGCGCGTCCTTGAGGTGGACGGCGACGACGCCGGCGGCCAGCACCAGCGCTGCCGCATACACCAGGAACGGCACCCGCAGGCCAAAGCCGGCCAGCAGGCCGCCGGCGAGCGGGCCGGCAATGTTGCCCAGCAGGAAGGAGGAGGCATAGGCGCTGGAGACCCGTCCGCGCACGGAGGGTTTGGCGAGCCGGATGATCAGGGCCATGGCCGAAATGGTGAACATGGTGGACCCGATGCCGCCGAGGCCGCGGAAGATCAGCAGCTGCCAGTAGCTGCCGGCAAAGGCGCAGGCCGCGGTGGACACGGCGACGATGAGCAGCCCGGCGATGTAGACCGGGCGCTCGCCGAACTTTTCCAGCAGGGCGCCGCCGGCCGGTGCAAAGACCAGCCGGGTGAAGGCGAAGGCACTGACAATGACGGAGGAAGCGGCAACACCGACGTTGAAGCTTTGGGCGAACTGCGGCAGCACCGGGGCCACGAGGCCGAAGCCCAGGGCGATCACGAAGGCGGCGGCAATGAGGACTTTGATTTCCCGCGGTATCGCGAGACGGGGAGCACGAACCATGATGCCTAGATTCTCTCAGACCGGCGCGGATTCCGGGGATCCCTGTCCCGGCCGCGGCGGACCGGCGGCAGGTGCCTTCCGGGTGCCCGGAAACACACCGGTGTGACATGCTGGAGAGCGTGAATGAGACTCTTTCGATTGTGATCTATGTGGTCCTTGCCCTTGCGGTAGTCGGTTCCGTGGCAGCGCTGCTGGTGCGGACCCGCCGAACCCCCAAGGGGATGTATCCCACCACCCGTGATGCCAATGATCCGGTGACCGGATCGGGCGCGCATGCGGCCGGCACCGATGTCCTGGATGCGCCGCCCGCGGGCACCGCGCCCCCGGCGGACACCGACGTCGTCGTCCCCGATGACCTGCGCGACCTGGAGGAAGCGGCTCCCGCTCCCGAAGCTCCGGCGGTGGAAACCCCGGAGCCGGTGCAGGGCCGGCTGGCCCGTCTGCGCGCACGGCTCGCCAAGTCCAACAACGCGCTGGGCAAGGCGCTGCTGGCGCTGCTGTCCAGCGACAAGATTGACGAGGATGTCTGGGACGAGATCGAGGAAACGCTGCTGCTGGCGGACCTCGGCACCGAACCGACCATGGAACTGGTGGACGCCCTGCGCGAGCGGGTCAAGATTTCCGGCAGCCGGGATCCGCAGGAAGTGCACCAGATGCTCCGCGAGGAGCTGATCAAGCTCGTGGATCCGACCATGGACCGTTCCCTGGCCGTCACCCGGCACGCGGACAAGCCCGCCGTCGTCATGGTGGTGGGCGTGAACGGCGTCGGCAAGACGACCACGGTCGGCAAGCTCGCCCGTGTCCTGGTCGCCGAGGACAAGGACGTCCTGCTGGGCGCCGCTGACACCTTCCGCGCGGCGGCCGCCGAGCAGCTGGCCACCTGGGGACAGCGCGTGGGCGTTCCCACCGTGAAGTCCGACGTCGACGGCGCCGATCCGGCCTCCGTGGCCTTTGAAGCCGTCAAGGCCGGGATCGACGGCGAAGTGGACGTGGTCCTGATCGACACCGCCGGGCGCCTGCAGAACAAGGTTGGCCTGATGGACGAGCTGGGCAAGGTCAAGCGCGTCATCGAAAAGCAGGCCGAGGTGGACGAGGTCCTGCTGGTTTTGGACGCCACCACCGGCCAGAACGGCCTGATGCAGGCGAAGGTCTTCTCCGAGGTCGTGAACATCACCGGCATTGTGCTGACCAAGCTGGACGGAACTGCCAAGGGCGGCATCGTCGTCGCCATCCAGCGCACCCTGGGTGTGCCGGTCAAGCTGATCGGCCTCGGTGAAGGCGCCGATGACCTGGCCGTGTTTGACGCCGAGGGCTTCGTGGACGCACTGCTGGGCTAGGACCCGCGGGGCGCGTGCCCCGGCACCGCCGCAGGAACGACAAAGGGCTCCGCACTTCCGAGGGGAAGTGCGGAGCCCTTTGTCGTGTGCTGCAGGCTGCTTGTGCTGCAGGTTGTGGTCCCGCCCCGTGGAACGTGGGGCAGTGCCCGGCTAGAACGTGAAGTTCAGGACCGTGACCGTTCCGGCAGTCAGCGGGAAGGACTGCGTGCTGGATCCGTACTCGAACCCGGGTAGGGTCAGCCGCTCGGCGGCCGGGGTGCCTTCGGCGGCGGCGCCGTCGATCAGCGTGCCGTCCTGGGCCGCGTAGGACGGGCCGGTCATCTGGGACATCGTGCCGGTCAGGGCCTTGCCCGGCAGCTCGAGGCTGACCTGGGTCTGGGCGTCGGTCTCGGGGTTGTTGTTGTTGACCACCACCACGCTGATGCTGCCGTCTGCGTGGCGCACCGCGTACGGGTAGGCCAGACCGGTGGCGGCGGTGTCCAGCTTCAGGAACTCGCCGGGCTCCAATTCGCCAACCATGGACAGGCCGTAGTAATTGGCCCGTTCGTCCACCACGCCGTTGGGCTGGAGGTATTCGCCGCCGGCGCAGATGGCGGACATGGGCGGGCCGCCCTTGCAGGTCAGCAGCGAGCTGTGGAAGCTGACCCGGGTCACCCCGAGCTGGGCCGCGCTCAGCGCGTAGTCGGCGCTCCAGAGCGCCGAGGCATGGGTCTTGGTGGTCTCGTTGGAGCCGGGGCAGGCGGAGACGCCGGTTTCCGGAATCCAGGTTTCGATGCCGGCCGCGACGGCCGGTTCCAGTGCCGCGCCGCGGAAATTGTTGGCATGGTCGTGGATGTGCCGGGTGACCAGCGCGCCCATGACGGGCTCTCCGAGCGGATCGGTGCCTTCGCAGGAGGAGAGCGGGTAGTGGTGGAAGGACAGGATCTTCTTCTGCGGCAGTTCCACTTCGGCAAACGGGCCCCACCAGGACTGCTCGTAGGTGCCCGGGCCCACGATCGGCACTGTGGGTGCGACGGCGTGCATGGCCGTCGCATAGGCCTGCAGTTCCGTCAGGTAGTCCTGAACGCCGTAGCCGGAGGGCCGCAGGCCGGTCTTGGCGAATCCGTTGGGTTCGTTGCCCACGGTGATGCCGACCAGGCGCTCGCCGAAGGTTGCTGCGGCGAACTTGGTCATGTCCGCGGCACGGGCCGGGTCGTAGTTGCCCAGATCCACGGTGAGGGCGATCTGCCCGTCCACGGCTTCCAGCAGCGTGTTGACCCGTTCCAGGTCCGCCGGGGTCACGGCGCGCACGGGGTGTGCCTTGTCGCCGGAGAGATTGCCGGGAATGGCTTCGCCGGCGGAGGTCCAGAAGAACCGGCGGTCCACGGCATTTCCGCCGAAGCGCAGCATCGGCCGGCCCAGCCCGGAGATCGACTGGACCATTTCCGCGTTGTCGCCGCTCAATGACGGGTCCGCCAGGTCCGTGGCTTCCAGGGAGAGCCCGATCAGCCCGGCGGGCAGGGACGTGCCCGTGGTTTCCGGAATCACGCTGATGCTCAGCGGCTCCACGGGGTTCAGCGGTGAACCGGCCGGAGGGCCCGCCTGCTCGTAGTAGTTCACGGCGGGAGCCGGCGGCAGCGTGGGCTCCGGCTTCGGCGTCATCGTGAAGGGGGTGCCGGTGGGGGAGGGAGCTGCCGCAGGTGCAGCCTCATCGTCCAGGACCATGGGGGCGACGACGGCGCCTGCCGCCAGCACTATCGCCAGTGCCGCACCGGAGATAATCCACGGCTTCTTCCTGTTCCTGCCTGGTCGCTGATTGTTGCCGTCTTCGGCGGCCAGGGAATCTGGACCGCCGGAGAAGGGAGACTGCTCGGGCATAAAGGTTGTACCTCCGGTAGTGAGACTTAGGGACCATCCTAGCCGCGGGCGGACGGTGGACCGTCCGGAGCCGGGGCTGCCTCCGGTCCTGTTTTCTGCCCCTCCGCCGGCCTCTGCCGCGTCCCGTGGAGACCGCTCGAAGGTCGGTATCCGACCAGGCGAGATGCCTGCTCATGCCCGGCGAAATGCTGCGGAAACATCGCCGACGCGGAGTTTTTACATCAGCGGGCGGTTTGTAATGTTCCGGCAATCATCCCGGGCGGAGCCCGAAATCTTGCCCCGGCACAGTTCATGGTGCGGGAAGGGCCCGCAGCAGGTGAAGGGACGTGAAGATGGATCTGTCAGCAGGTCACGTCTGGGTGATGGTTTCGGCGGCACTGGTGCTGCTCATGACGCCCGGAGTGGCATTCTTTTACGGCGGGATGACCCGCGCCAAGGCCGCACTGAACATGATGATGATGAGTTTCGTGTCCATCGGGCTGGTCGGAGTCGTCTGGGTTTTGTGGGGCTTCTCCATGACGGGCGGCGACGGTGTGGGCGGTCTGTTCGGCAATCCCTTCACCTCCTTCGGGCTTGAGTCCCTGATCGGCACCGAGGACCTCATCAGCGCCGGCTACGGCGCCACCTTCGCCATCATCACGGTGGCACTGATCAGCGGCGCCATTGCGGACCGGGCCAAGTTCAGTGCCTGGGCCGTTTTCGTGCCGGTCTGGGTCACCCTGGTTTACTGCCCGGTGGCCTTCATGGTCTGGGGCGGCGGCCTGCTGGGCGAAGAGGGAGCTATCGGTTCAGTGGTGGGCGAGGCCATCGACTTCGCCGGCGGCACCGTGGTGCACATCAATGCAGGCGTCGCGGCGCTCGTCCTGGCCCTGATCATCGGCAAGCGCAAGGGCTTCGGCAAGGATCCGAGCCAGCGCCCCCACAACATTCCCTTCGTGATGCTCGGTGCCACGCTGCTCTGGTTCGGCTGGTTCGGTTTCAACGGCGGCGCCGCCGGCTCTGCCGAGGAAGCCGGACTGATCTGGATCAACACCATGGCGGCCCCGGCTGCGGCAATGGTCGGCTGGCTGCTGACCGAACGTTTCCGGGACGGACGCCCGACGTCGCTGGGTGCCGCTTCGGGCATCGTCGCCGGACTGGTGGCCATCACCCCGGCCTGCGCCAGCGTCAGCCCGCTCGGCGCCGTCGGCCTGGGCCTGGTGGCAGGAATCCTGTCAGCGCTCGCCGTCGGCCTGAAATACAAGCTGGGTTACGACGACTCCCTGGACGTGGTGGGCGTGCACCTGGTCGCCGGCATTGCCGGCACCCTGGCCCTGGGCTTCATTGCCCTCCCGGTTGAGGGCGAGGGCGGCGGCCTGTTCTACGGCGGCGGCTTTGCGCAGCTGGGCGCGCAGGTGGTGGCCGCCGTCGTCGCCATCATCTTCTCCGCAGTCCTGACACTGATCATTGGCCTGGCCATCCACAAGACCATTGGCTTCCGGGTGTCCGAGGATTCCGAAGTCAACGGCGTGGACCTGAGCGAACACGCCGAAACTGCCTACGAATTCGGCGGGCTGGGCGTGGGCGGATCCTTCCGGCCCTTCCCGGACTCCGCGCGCACCTCTACCAAGGAAACGGTGAACTCATGAAGCTGGTAACCGCCATTGTCCGCCCGGAAAAGCTCGACGCCGTCCGCGGGTCCCTGGAAAGCTACGGGGTGCAGGGCCTGACCGTGAGCCAGGCCAACGGCTACGGACGCCAGCGCGGACACACCGAGGTTTACCGCGGAGCCGAATACACCGTGGACCTGCTGCCGAAGATCCGCATCGAGGTCCTGGTGGCCAACGAATGGCTCAACGACATCGTGGATGTGCTGGTTTCCACCGCCAACACCGGGCGGGCCGGGGACGGCAAGGTCTGGGTGGTCAACGTGGAGGAAGCGCTGCGGGTCCGCACCGGGGAGCGGGGAGACTCCGCGCTCTAGGTCTCTGACCTCCGGGCCGGTCGGCGGTCTCTGGGCCCTTGGACCGGTCCTTGGCACACAGCAAAACAGGAAGACCGAGTAGGACAGGAAGACCCCTTGGAACTGCGGCTCGCCGCCGCAGCTCCGGGGGTCTTCCTGTGTTCACGCCGGGGTGGAGTCGCGTCCTCAGGGCTGCTTTCCTGCCGTCGCCCCGCGGATGTGCTGCGAGGGATGGCTATGCCGCCGCGTCAGCCTGCTCCGTGCACGCGTTCCCACTCTTTGGGGCGGTTGTAGCCTCTTGTGGTCCATCCCGCCCTGCAAGGCTACAGAGGGTGGGAACCTGTGCAGCTCGGTGCAACCGAAAGACGTACTCCGTTACAGCTCCGCGCGGCTGCTCTCCCACTCCGGAGGGCCCATGGTTCCGGCGGGATACGTTTTCAGCGGCACCTCGCCGTCGGCCCAGGCTTTGAGCACCGGATCGACGATCCGCCAGCATTCCTCCGCAATATCAGCACGCACGGAGGCCAGCGGGTCACCGGAGAGGATCCCGGCCAGGACCTCGCCGTACGGGGTCAGTGCGGACTTGTGCATGGGAGCGCTGAGCCCGGTCCGCTCCAGGGTGAAGACGTTCTCCGGTCCGTTCACATTCAGTTCCAGTTCCAGCCTGGCCGGAGCAAAAGAGATCCGGAGCCGGGATGCGTCCCCTGCCGTCCCGGTGAATCCGTTGGGCAGGTGGCTCACCGGTTTGAAGGTGATGACGGCCTCCTGCCGGTTTTTGCCCAGTGCCTTGCCCGAACGCAGGATGAACGGCACCCCGGCCCAGCGGTCGTTTTCGATCCGGATTTCGACTTCGGCCAGCGTTTCCGTTTCCCGGTCCGGGTCCACTCCGGGGGAGTCGGCGTACGCCTGGACCCCTTCGCCGTTGATCTCCCCGGCAGTCCAGCGGGCGCGGCGGGTGCTGTGCTGATAGTCCTGCGGCACCGAGGAGGCACGCAGTGTGGCCGCGATCAAATCCCGCACGTCCCGCTCACCCAGGGTTGCGGGGGCGCCCATCGCGATGACGGCCATGGTGTGCAGCAGGTGGCTCTGGATCATGTCCCGCAGGGCGCCGGCGCCGTCGTAGTACTTCGCCCGGTCCTCGAGTCCAAGTTCCTCGTCAAAGAGGATCTCCACGCGCTCAATGTGCAGGTTGTTCCACACCGGCTCCAGGATCCGATTGGTGAACCGCAGCCCGAGGACGTTCATCACGGTGGCCATGCCCAGGAAATGGTCCACCCGGTACACGTGGCTCTCGGGGACCAGCTCCGCCAGCAGCCGGTTCAACTCCCGCGCCGAGGCCTCGTCGCTGGCAAAGGGCTTTTCGAGCACCAGCCGGGTCTCCTCGGGCAGGTCCCCGGGCTTCAATGCCGCCACCGTGGACTGCGTAACCTCCGGCGGCAGCGCGAAGTACACGGCCAGCGGCGCGTCCAGGCTTTGGATGTCCCGGACCAGCCGCTCCGGATCCTTCAGGTCCACCTGCAGGTAGCTGCCGTTCCGGACAGCGGCATCGAGCGCTTCCCGGCCGTCGTCGTCGGCCTCGCTGCGCGCAGCGGCGAAGGACTCCTTCAGCAGGTCCTGCCAGGTTTCATCGGTCCAGTCCCTGGAACCGGAGCCGACGACGCGCAGGTCATCGGGCGCCCGGCCGCTGCCGATCAGCTGGCCCAGTCCGGGCAGCAGCAGACGCTGCGCAAGGTCTCCGGTGCCGCCGAGAATCATCAGGGTGCGAAGAGGTGAAGTTTCAGTCATGTCTCCAGCCTGCCACCGGCGGCGCTGAACCGCTAAGAGTTTTGCGGCAAATACTCAACCTGCCTTGGTACCCTTAACAGCTGGGCCTGCCAAACATGGCGAAGATCTGACGAAAGAAGTGCGCGGCACGTGTTCAATTCACTGTCTGACCGGTTGACTACAACCTTCAAGAACCTTCGCGGTAAGGGCAAACTGACCGAAGCCGACGTCGACGCCACAGTCCGCGAGATCCGCCGCGCCCTGCTCGACGCCGACGTCGCGGTGCCCGTGGTCCGTGCCTTCACCGCCTCCGTCAAGGAGCGCGCCCTCGGTCTCGAGGTTTCCCAGGCCCTGAACCCGGGTCAGCAGGTCGTCAAGATCGTGAACGAGGAACTCGTCGGGATCCTCGGCGGGGAGACCCGCCGGCTGCGCCTGGCGAAGAACCCGCCCACGGTCATCATGCTCGCGGGCCTGCAGGGTGCCGGTAAGACCACCCTCGCCGGCAAGCTCTCCAAGCACCTCAAGAGCCAGGGCCACAGCCCCCTGCTTGTCGCGGCCGACCTTCAGCGCCCGAACGCCGTCAAGCAGCTGCAGGTCAACGGCGAACGCGCCGGCGTGCCGGTTTATGCACCGCACCCGGGTGTCTCCTCCGAGTTCGAGTCCGCCACCGGCGATCCGGTCGCCGTCGCCCGCCAGGGCATCGAGGAAGCGCGCACCAAGCTGTACGACGTCGTCATCGTTGACACCGCCGGCCGCCTGGGTGTGGACGCCGAACTGATGCAGCAGGCCGCGGACATCCGCGCCGCCATCAACCCTGACGAAGTCCTCTTCGTCATTGACGCCATGATCGGCCAGGATGCCGTCAACACGGCGCAGGCGTTCAACGAAGGCGTCAACTTCACCGGCGTGGTCCTGACCAAGCTCGACGGCGACGCCCGCGGCGGTGCCGCCCTGTCCGTCGCGTCTGTGACCGGCAAGCCCATCATGTTCGCCTCCACCGGTGAAGGCCTCACCGACTTCGAGGTTTTCCACCCGGACCGCATGGCCAGCCGCATCCTGGACCTCGGCGATGTCCTGACGCTGATCGAGCAGGCCGAGCAGAACTGGGACAAGGACGAAGCGTCCCGGATGGCGAAGAAGTTCGCCGACCAGGAAGACTTCACCCTGGATGACTTCCTGATGCAGATGCAGCAGCTGCGCAAGATGGGCTCCATGAAGAAGATGCTCATGATGATGCCCGGCGCCGCCGGCATGCGTGAGCAGCTGGAGAACTTTGACGAGCGTGAAATTGACCGCGTCGAGGCCATTGTCCGGTCCATGACCCCGCACGAGCGGGTCGCGCCGAAGATCATCAACGGTTCCCGCCGCGCCCGCATCGCCCGCGGTTCCGGCGTGCACGTGTCCGAGGTCAACGGCCTGCTGGAGCGTTTTGTGCAGGCCCAGAAGATGATGAAGAAGATGGCTGCCGGCGGCGGCATGCCGGGGATGCCGGGAATGGCCGGACCCGGCGGGTTCAGCGGTTCGCGCAAGAAGCAGCAGGCGTCCAAGGGCAAGAAGAAAGCCCGTTCCGGAAACCCGGCCAAGGCAGCCCAGGAGCTGGCCGAAGCCGAGGCCCGGCGCGCGGGAGCCCGCAAGGCGCTTCCCACGGGCAGCGCCTTCGGAGCCCAGGACACGGACTTCGACCCGTCGTCCCTGAACCTCCCCAAGGGCTTCGAGAAGTTCCTGGGCAAGTAACGGATTACGCTGGACACCGCCGGACCACCCGTCCGGCGGTGTCTGTTTAAAAGCGGATTCAGCCGGATCCGGCCGGTCCACCGGCGAGGCAATCCAGGGAAGAGGCCAGTGTGGCAGCACAGGGACTGAGCGGGTTCTACGGATCCGTGTTCAAGCGCAGCACCACTGCCGCCGCCCTGATCCGCAGCATCGACGGCCGCGTGCTGCTGCTGCGCTCCGGCGCCGGCAGCTGGGAGCTTCCCGGCGGCGTCGTCCTGGGCGGAGAGGATCCGCGCTCCGCGGCCCGGCGCATCATTGCCTCGACGCTGGGACTGGAGCTCGGCGTCGGCCGCGTTCTGGTGCTGGACTACATCCAGGCGGGAGCGCAGTCCGGGGCACGTCCCGGCGCGGCGCGGCCCGGCAGCCAGGGCGACTCCATCGCGTTTGTGTACGACGGCGGGGCGCTGGCCACCTCGGTCGCCGGGTTCACTGCCGCCGGCGGTGAACGGGAAGCCCGCTTTGTATCGGTGCCGGACTGCGCCGAGGTACTGGGCGGCGCGTCAGCCCGCAGGATTGCCGGCGCGCTGGAGGCGTTGGACCTTGGCACGGTGACCGAACTGGTGGACGGCAGGAGCACTGCCGGGGAACCGGCTGTACCGCCGTCGTCCCGTCGGATGATGCCGCCGGTGGCCGGCTTCTCCGAAATTCTTGGACGTTAGGAGTCCCGCATGCCTTCTGAACGAGTGGTGTTTGTGCACGGCGCCGGCAGCTTCGGCGCGGCGGCCTGGCCGCGGCAGCACGGACTGGCGCTGAACTACGACTGCCTGTTTATCAAGCGGCACGGATTCGACGCCGTCGAGGAGCCGCAGGCGCCGGATCTGGAGGCTGACATCGCCATAATCCGGGAGGCCCTGGGCGAGGGTGGCCATCTGGTGGCGCATTCCGCAGGCGCCATTCCGGCGATGCTGGCCGCGCTGCGGGATCCGGGCCGGGTGTATTCGCTGATCCTGTGCGAGCCGGCGGTGTTCTCGCTGACCCGTGACCTCCCGGCCACCGCTGCCCACCGGGAACTGCTGCAGCCGCTCTTTGACGCCGCGCCGGATATGAGCGACGAAGATTTTGAGCGCGAGTTTGTCCGCCGTGTCTTTGCCGTCGAGGCCGCCGCAGCGGGCCGTGCCGCCCGGCCGGGCCATACCGCTCCGGCCGACGAAGCCGCCAGGCGGTCGGCTGCCCGGCTGCGCCTGCAGACTCCGCCCTGGGAAGCGCCGCTCGACATTGTTCCCGGCGTGCCCACTCTTGTGCTCACCGGCGGATGGGAGCCGCTGTACGAGGAAGTTGCGGATTTCCTGGTGTCCACCGGGGCCGAGCACCGGCAGGTCGGCGGAAACCACCGCCCGCAGGATACCGGCGCGGGCCGGAAGGCCATCCGCGAGTTCCTGGCCGCTGCGCGGCGGACGGATGCTGGCGAAGGTCGGATGGACGCGGGGGACCGCCGGATGGACGCGGGAGAAGGTCGGACGGAAGCGGGGGACCGCTGATGCGCCGCGTGGTCCCTGTCATTCGGGAAGCTGCAGCGGAGGATCTGCTCCTGCTGCCTGCACTGGAGGCGGCCTCCGATACCCTGCTGGCCGGGATGCCCGGCGTCGGGGATTCCGGAGTCGATTCGCTGCCTCTGCCGCCTCCGGCCTCCGCAGCCGAACTGGGTTCCGCCCTGCACCTTCTGGTGGCGGGAACTCCGCCGGTGGGGTTTGCCAGGCTCGAAGAAGTGGACGGGCAGGCACATCTGGAGCAGCTCTCCGTGCACCCCGACGCGGCAGGCGCCGGAGTGGGCCGGGCCCTGGTGGAAGCAGCTCTGGCATGGGCGCGGACGCAGGGATATACCTCCATGACGCTGTGCACCTTTGCCGGGGTGCCGTTCAACGCTCCGTTCTACCGGAGCTGCGGTTTTACCGAAGTGCTCAGTCCCCGCGGTGAGTTGGGCGAACTGCGCGAGCACGAAAAGCAGCTCGGCTTGGACGCGCTGGGGGAGCGGGTTGCCATGCGCGTCGAACTCTCTCCGTCGAACTGACACGGCCGGCTGACTCTCCCCAGGACCAGCAGCCCGCCCACGGCTTGGCTTTACATGAAGCTTCAACTAAACTCATTACATGAACCTTCAACTAAACACCTCCGATCTGCTGCCCTCCGAACTCGCCATGGGGACCGTGATGCTCAAGGTCGGTGACCTGACGAATATCTCGGCCTACTATCGCGGGGCGCTTGGGTTGGAGGTCGTCGCCGAGGCCGACGGCGGTCAGTACCTGGGCAGCGGAAACGTCCCCGTGGTTCATTTGGCCCCGGCGCCCGGACTCCAGGTGGCGTCCCGGGGTGAGGCAGGCCTCTTCCACACGGCCATCCTCTTTGACTCCCAGGCTGATTTGGCCGCCACCGTTGCCTCTGCCGCCCAGTACGACCCGTCAGCCTTTGTGGGTTCAGCCGACCACCTGGTCAGCGAGGCGTTCTACTTCACGGACCCCGAGGGCAACGGAATCGAGCTCTACTACGACAAGCCCCGGGAACTCTGGAACTGGGATGAGACGTCGACGGGCCGGGAAGTCCGGATGGCTTCGCTCGCACTGTCGCCGCAGGCCTACTTGCGCGAACACCTCACCGAGGAAGCGCTGAGCGGACTGCGCACGGCCGGGGCCGGCGTCGGGCACGTCCATCTCCAGGTGGGGGACACGGACACCGCCGCAGCCTTCTATGTGGACACGCTCGGCTTTGAACGGACCGCCGGCTTCCACGGCCAGGCCCTGTTTGTTTCCGCCGGCGGCTACCACCACCACATGGCCATGAACGTCTGGAACAGCCGGGGTGCCGGCCCCCGCCGCGACACACTGGGGCTGGGCGAGGTGCTGATCACCGTTCCCGCGGCCGACGACGTCGCCGGGCTGGCCGACCGGCTGAAGGTCGCCGGCATCTCCAGTCACCACACCGGTGCCGAGCTCCGCTTCGAGGACCCCTGGCGCAACCGCCTGCGTGTCGCCGTCGGCTAACGGCAGTACGTATTCGGGGCCGTTGGCGCCGGGGCAACCCGGTCAAAACGTTCCCCGTCCGCCTGTGCCGCGCCGGAGCCGGCCCAAGTCGCCAAACATGGACTCATCTGGCACAATGGTCAGGTACTCGATCTGCGTGGACCCTCTCTCCGCGCATGCATCTTGTCCTTTTTGAACCCCAACGTTATGGCCCGCCCCACGGGAGCAGAAGTACGGGTTCGCCCCTTTTCAGATCAGGAGTGACCACAAAAGTGGCCGTAAAGATTCGCCTTAAGCGCCTCGGCAAGAAGTTCTCAGCACACTACCGCGTTGTTGTCATGGATTCCCGTGCCAAGCGCGATGGCCGTGCCATCGAGGAAATCGGACTGTACCGTCCGACCGAGAACCCGTCGTACATCGACATCAAGTCGGACCGTGCCCAGTACTGGCTCGGCGTCGGCGCCCAGCCCACCGAGCAGGTCGCAGTTCTGCTGAAGATCACCGGTGACTGGCAGAAGTTCAAGAACATCGAGGGCCAGGAAGGCACCCTTCAGGTCAAGGCCCCGAAGGAAGCTTTCGTAGCTCCCGAAAAGAAGTCCGTGATCGTTCCCGAAGCCATCACCCCGAAGGCCAAGAAGGACGAGGCTCCCGAGGCTTCCGCAGAGGCTGAGGCTGAGTAACTTGCTGGCCGAAGCGCTGGAGCATCTCGTCCGCGGAATCGTTGACAGTCCTGAGGACGTCAAGGTTTCCGCCAAGAGCAACCGCCGCGGGGAAACCCTCGAGGTGCGAGTTCATCAGGATGATCTGGGCCGGGTCATCGGGCGCCAGGGACGGACCGCACGCGCACTGCGCACTGTGATCGCAGCCCTGGCAAACGGCGAACCGGTTCGCGTTGATGTAGTGGATACCGACCGCCGCCGCTGAACATCCGCGGCACGGCCGGACTGCATCGGCAGTTCACAGCACTTTTCACAGCAGTACCAGTTGAACGCAGTTCACGGCATCCGGCCCCTGCACCAGATAATGGTGGAGGGGCCGGATGTGTTTCCGGGCCCTAACCGGCCCACCCCCGGCTGCAGCACCCCGCCGCACCACAACAAGGAGAACTCCCCATGCAGTTACAGGTGGCACGAATCGGCAAGCCGCACGGCATCCGCGGCGAAGTGACCGTCCAAGTCATGACCGACGCCCCCGAAGACCGCTTTGTCCCCGGAACGGAACTCACCGTCGAGCCCGCGTCCAAGGGTCCGCTCACGGTCATCAGCGCACGGTGGAACAAGGACATCCTGCTGCTCGGGTTCGAAGAGGTTGCGGACCGCAACGGCGCCGAGGAACTGCGCGGCGCCGTGCTCTCCATCGACACCGAGGAACTCGATGACGAGGACGACGACGAGGGCTGGTACGAGCACGAGCTGGTGGGCCTGGCGGCCAAGGTGGGCGACGACGTCGTCGGCACCGTCAGCGGGCTGCGCACACTGACCGTCCAGGACCTTCTCGTGGTGGACGACACCCAGGGACGCGAAGTTCTGGTTCCGTTCGTGGAAGCCATCGTTCCCGAGGTCAACGTCGAGGGCGGGTACGTCCTGATCACCCCGCCGCCGGGACTCTTTGAACTGAACCTGCCCGAGGACAAGCCCGAGAAGCAGGACAAGCCGGCCAAGCAGAAGCCTGCCGACAAGCCGCAGAACGCAGCAGACAACGCCAATGCCCAGGACGGGGCCGGCAGCTAAAGTGCGCATCGATGTAGTCAGCATTTTCCCGGAGTACCTGGCCGCGCTGGACCTGTCGCTGATCGGCAAGGCCCGGCAGGACGGCCTGCTGGACCTCAACGTCCACGACCTGCGCGACTTCACAACGGACCGGCACCGCACCGTCGACGACACCCCCTACGGGGGCGGAGCCGGCATGGTCATGAAGGCCGAGCCGTGGGCGCAGGCGCTGACTTCGGTTGCCGGTGCGGAGGAAACGGCGCGCCCCGTGCTGATTGTTCCCTCGCCGGCCGGCGCGGTGTTTACCCAGGCCATGGCCTACGAACTCGCCGAGGAAAAGCACCTGGTATTCGCCTGCGGACGGTACGAAGGCATCGACGAACGTGTTCTCGAGTGGGCCGGGGATCGCTTCGACGTCCGCCCGGTCAGCCTCGGCGACTACGTGCTCAACGGGGGAGAGGTGGCGGTCCTGGCCATGGTGGAGGCCATCGGCCGCCTGGTGCCCGGCGTCGTCGGCAATCCAGAATCCCTGGTGGAGGAATCGCACTCGGACGGTCTGCTGGAATACCCCGTCTACACCAAGCCCTCGTCCTGGCGGGACCGGGATGTGCCGGAGATCCTGCTCAGCGGCAACCACGGCAAGATTGCGCAGTGGCGGCGCACCCAGCAGCTCAAGCGCACCGCCGCACGCCGTCCGGACCTGCTGGCAAAGCTCGACGCCGCGCAGCTGACCAAAGCCGACAGGGCCGCCCTTGATGCGCTGGGTTACGACGTGACAGAGGGCCGGGTCCTTCCCCGCGGGTAATTGGTGGCGTTTGTCCGGGTATGGCAGAATAGATAACTGTGTCATCTGGGTCCGCACCTGCCACAGGGGGAGCGCGGCCAACAGACTGCACGCCGGCAGCCAATCCTCGGCTCGGCCGGTCTCTAGCTTCGGCGGCATCTGTGCAGTGTCAGAACTGCATCCTTGCCTGCCGTTACCAAAGTGGGTGACCTGTGGCGTCCACCAGGAGTGATACACAATGCACATCCTAGATTCTGTTGATGCAGCTTCGCTGCGTTCAGACATCCCCGAGTTCCGCGCCGGTGACACGGTCAAGGTTCACGTAAACATCATCGAAGGCAAGAACACCCGTGTTCAGGTCTTCCAGGGCTTCGTCATGAAGCGCCAGGGCGACGGCCTGCGCGAGACCTTCACGGTCCGCAAGGTCAGCTTCGGTGTCGGCGTGGAGCGTACCTTCCCGGTACACTCCCCGGTCATCGACAAGATCGAACTGGTCTCCAAGGGCGATGTCCGCCGCGCCAAGCTGTACTACATGCGCGATCTGCGCGGCAAGGCAGCCAAGATCAAGGAAAAGCGCGACGCACGTCCCGTCAAGTAAATTTCTTGATCCACGCATCATCCGCTTCGGGAGAGTCTCCGGACTCTCCCGTGAAGCACACGAAACGCCGGTCCAGGTTTGTGGGCTGGCGTTTCGTGTTATGCGCCCTGGCCGCCGCCGTCGTGCTGGCGGCCCTTGTCCGTGCGTTCGTCGTCGACGTCTACTACATTCCCTCCGAGTCGATGCAGCCGCTGCTGGAACCGGGGGACCGGGTGGCGGTCTCGCGCACCGACTACCGCTCCGGCGACATTCAGCGCGGCGACGTCGTGGTCTTCGACGGCAGGGGCTCCCTGGCGCCCCTGCACAACGGTGATCCGGCGCCGCTGACCGCGCTGAAGTCCGTTGCCCGCTGGGTGGGCCTGGCGGGAAGCGACACCGTCTATGTGAAAAGGGTCATTGGCATTCCCGGAGACCGCGTCAGCTGCTGCACCGACGAGGAGCCGAGGGTAACCGTTAATGGAACTCCGGTGGACGAGTCATACGTTTACCCGGGAGACGCTCCGAGCGAGCAGAACTTCGACGTCATTGTCCCCGAGGGCCGGCTGTGGCTGATGGGGGACCACCGGTCCGAATCGGCCGATTCGCGCTCCCTGCTGGGCGCGCCCGGCGGCGGACTCATTTCGAAGGAGCGCGTTATTGGCAGGGCCACGGCCATCTTATGGCCGCTGGAGCGTAGTTCGGATATTGAGCGGCTAGAGTTAGGAGCCGAGTGGAACACGGCGAAGTAAGAGGAAAGCACATGGCTCAGAACGTCCCGGACGAGCCCGCCCAGAGCGCCGGATCCGGTATCCACGGAGCGCATTCAGCGCGTCCGCGTGCGGCTGCCCCCGGCAAGGGGAACGGCACCGGCAAGAAGCACAGTGAGAAAAACCGCGGCTTCGGCGGCTGGCTGCGCGAAGTGGCCACCATCGTCGTGATCGCGCTGCTGCTCTCCTTCCTCATCAAAACGTTCCTTTTCCGGGCGTTCTACATCCCCTCGGGTTCCATGGAGGAAACCCTGGAGATCAACGACCGCATTTTCGTGAACCTCCTGGTCCCGGAGCCCTTCGACCTGAACCGCGGCGACGTGGTGGTGTTCAAGGACACCAAGGAATGGCTTCCGGAACTTCCCGCGGCCACCGAGGGCCCGGGTACCTGGATCCGCGACGCGCTCATCTTTGTGGGTCTGGTTCCAGATACCTCCGAGCAGCACCTCGTCAAGCGCGTCATCGGCACCGAGGGTGACCGGGTGGTCTGCTGCGACGCCGACGGCAGGATTACGGTCAACGGCGAAGCGCTGAACGAGCCGTACATCTATCCCGGGGCATCGCCGTCGGACATTCCCTTTGACGTCGTGGTACCCGAAGGCAAGGTCTGGGTCATGGGCGACCACCGCAACGCTTCCGCGGACTCCCGTGAACACCTGCAGGATCCCAGCGGCGGCTTTGTCGACGTTGAGGACATCGAAGGCAAGGCCGCAGTGACCGCCTGGCCGCTGAACCGCGCCGGCTTTGTGGGCAGCTACCCGGAAGTGTTCGAAAACGTTCCCGATCCCTCGTCCTCCGAGCCGGCCGAATCCAAATGACAGCAGCACCCGCCCGCCCGCGTCCCAAGACCGGAACCGGCAGCAAGGCACCGACGCTGCGCTTTGAGCGGTCCTTCGCCGCTGCCGGGCACAAGGTCCTCGCCGGGTGCGACGAGGTGGGCCGCGGCGCGCTGGCCGGGCCGGTCAGCGTCGGCCTGGTGGCCGTGGACCTGGCAACGGTCCGTTCCCTCAAAGGCGTGCGCGACAGCAAACTGCTCTCCGTCAGCGACCGGGAAACCCTGGTCCCGCTGATCAAGAAATGGTCCCTGGGCTGGGGTGTGGGTCATGCCAGTGCGGCTGAAATCGACCTGCACGGAATCATGGCGGCGCTGCGGCTGGCCGGTACCCGCGCCTGGGAGCAGGTGTGCGCGGACCTGACCCCCGACGTCGTACTCCTGGACGGGAACTACAACTGGCTCTCTCCCGCTCCGCAGGCCAGTCTTTTTGACCTGCCGAACGACGACGACGGCGGGTGCCTGGCGCCCGTGCACACCAAGATCAAGGCCGACATGCAGTGCCTGAGCGTGGCTGCCGCCAGCGTACTTGCGAAAGTGGAGCGGGACGCGCTGATGGTGGACTACGCTGTGACACATCCTCAGTACGGCTGGGAAGTGAACAAGGGATACGCTACGGCGTCCCACCGGTCAGCGATTGACGAGCACGGGCCCACGCCCCTGCATCGGATGTCCTGGCAGCTGGGAACGCGTCCGGAACCGTATGCCGGGGACCAAGAGAGCGTCGTTGGGGGATGATGGATTTATGAGTGCGGAAGACCTTGAGAACTATGAAACGGACATGGAGCTCCAGCTCTACCGGGAATACCGCGACGTGGTGGGGCTCTTCAGCTACGTAGTCGAAACGGAGCGCCGGTTCTATCTGGCGAACCACGTGGACCTGCAGGCGCGGTCCGCGGACGGAGAGATTTACTTTGACCTCACCCTGCAGGATGCCTGGGTGTGGGACGTTTACAGATCCGCCCGGTTCGTGAAGAGCGTCCGCGTGATCACGTTCAAGGACGTGAACGTGGAGGAACTGACCCGCAACGACGACCTCACGATTCCGAAGGCCGACGAACTGGGCTGACCCCGGGATCCTGGCTAATCCCCGGGAACCGTGCTGGCCCCGGGGCGATCCTGAGCGACCCCGGGGAGCCGGGCGGCGACGTCGGCCCATTGTGCCCACCTTCCCGCGGGCACCCGCGGGTCGCCGGCGGCGAGGCTGGAGATCCAGCCCTCGACCATTTCGCCCCGGTGGGCCAGCAAATGGGGGACGGCTATCGGCGGCGGAAAACCGCTGCGCCACACCGTCTTGTAGCTCCCGGTGTTTCCGGCGTTGGCGCTCCACGTCACCACGTCCCAGCCCAGATCATCAAAGGCGTGGGCTACGGCCAGCGCGACGGCCCGGGACATCAAACCCCGGCCCCGGAAGGCCGGTGCCGTCACGAAGCCCAGGTTTCCCGAATTGGCCCCCTGGAAGCGCAGGTCGAGCGAACCGGCATAGGCGCCGTCGCACTCCAGCGCCCAGGAGACGGCGTCCTCCTGTTCCCTGGAGATGGCTGCCACATACTCTGCGGCCATCGACTCCGTGTACTCCAGCGGAATGGTGGTCCACTCGCGGGTCAGCGGATCGATGGAGCGCGCATACACCGGCCCGACGTCGGAGGCACGGTGCGGACGCAGCGTGAGCGTGGCGTCGGACAGAATCGGGATCGGGAACGGCATGGATCCACCCTAGCCGGAAGGGGTGCCCGCCAGATGCGAATCTCCTAGACTGCTCCAATGGCACTCCCTGATTCTCCGCTGGCCGGATATCTGTCCGGGAACCGGCGCCTGTATGCCCAGCTTCGACCGGATTCCGAGTCGCTGGCGCACCTGATCGAACTGCAGCAGGAGCTGGCCGGGCTGCCGGAAATCAACGACGGCGGCCAGCCGCGGTGGGTTCCCGAACGCCAGATGCACCTCACCCTGATCCACTTCGGCAAGGTCCGCGATGTCTACTCACTGGTTTCGGTGGCCACCGATATTACCCGGGACCGCTACGAAGAGCTGCTCGCCGCCTACGTGGCGGAAACCGAGGCCGCGATGCCGCGGCAGCCGGTTGTGCTCGAGCCCGCCGTCCTGTCCAGATTCGGACGGCACGGGCGGACCCTGGTGCTTGAGTATTTCCCCTCCGCTGTGCTGATGCAGTCCCACGCCGCCGCCGTTGCCGCACTGGAGACATTCCTGCGCGGCTGCGGGATCGAGGACGTGGAAGCCTTCACCGCGGCTGACCCCAACTTCATGTTTGCGTCCCGGCTTCGTCCGCACATCACTCTGAGCCGCGGTTTCGCGGGGACGCTGCCGGCTCCGGCACACGCTTCCAGCCCCGAGGTGTTTCATCTGGAGAGTGTGCGGCTCGAATCAATGCCGGTGGTCTACTAGGGCCTTTGCCCGTCCGTGCACGGATACGGCCCCTGGATTCCACGTGCGTGGAGTCCAGGGGCCGCTCATTTCGTCCGGTTCCCCTTGCTAGAAGGTGCGGAGCCGGCGAGGGTGTTGGTGCTTGTTAGGCATCGGATGCGTCACTGCGGCGGCGGTTGCGCACCAGAGCTGCAGTTCCCAGGCCTGCGGCCAGGAGTCCGGCTCCGGCCAGTGCTGCCATGCCCGGATTAGCTCCGGTGTCCGGCAGTTGCCCCGGTGTGACCGGGGTGGACGGTGTGGACGGTGCCGGCTTAGCTGGCGGTGTCGGCTTAGGGACGACTACGGCAGGCGGTGTCTGGCTCGGGCTCGGGTCCGGGTTGGGCTTGGATTCAGGCGTCGGCTCGGGCTCCGGCGTCGGGCTGGGGCTGGGGTCCGGGGTGGGCTCGGGGTCCGGTGTGGGGCTGGGTTCCGGGTCCGGTGTGGGGCTTGGGCTCGGGTCCGGTGTCGGCTTCGGGTCCGGCGTGGGGCTGGGGCTTGGATCCGGTGTGGGCTTGGGCTCCGGCGTCGGGCTCGGTTCGGGCTCCGGGTCGCAATCGGGCACCGGTCCGTATGTCTCGAGGTCGTCGTGCCTGTTGTCAGTCAGCGTGGCACCTTCGCCAAAACCGTCCGGGTATTCGATGGTTTTGGGCCAGGTGAAGCCGGCGGTGATGTCAATATCCAGTTTGTCCTGCTGAATGGCCCATCCCGGACCGCAGATGTCAGCCGGCAGCAGGCTCATAATCTCTTCGGCTTCAAACCACTGTGTCGTACGTTCCTTGACGTTGAGCAAATCCTGAAGACCGGAGTTCTCCCACGCGGCAGGCTTGGACTCGTCTTTTTTCTTGTACAGATAAGCCCCCACGTCCTGCCGGACGGTTGGGGAAGTTTCGGGCGCGGTGCTGCCGGTGGCGATAGCCGGCTGGACGACGGCTAATGAGAAGCCGCCCACGGCCAGAGCGGCCGCAGCAGCAGTCGCTGTTACTTTCATGACGTTCTTCATAATTCCTTCGGTGCGCGATAAATGTTCAGGGTCGTCATGTGGGGGTCAGCCCATCCTGTCCGAGGACCCTCAGGTCGCACGCAAGATGGCGTCAAGATCCCGGCAAGATATGATCTGGCTCATATTCGCTCTCACCTGGGGTTTGGGCCGCCGCCGCTACGCCGCACGAAACGTCAGCGGATACCTGCTCGCAGCAGGTATGGAGGGACTGGATGGGGGAGGTATGGAACAACAGGGGTCGGACGGGGGACCGGATGAGTAAAAGCCGAAACAACAAGGGGTTTCTCCCTCCACACACGGAGGATGTGGACAGCCGGGAACCGGTGGTGCCGCCTCAGACGGAGACGACAGCTGTTGCAGGGGTACCCAACCAAACACCGGGCCGCAAGCCTCTGGCGCCGTTGGTCTTCTCGGTCTCCTGGGTGCGCCTGACAGGCCTGACACTCGGGGCCATGGTCTTCGTCGGCCTGGGACTCTACATATGTTTCGCCGGCCCTGACCTCGGAGCAAAAATTATCGGACTGGTGTGCGTTCTTTTCTTCGGAGGCGGGTTCGCCGTACTGCTCTGGAAGAAACTGCGGGACCCCATTGTCCTCAGCTTGTTGCAGTGGAGCCGTGGCATGTCCGGGGGCTGGGATGTGACCTTTTCTCCACACTTGTTCAGGGGCCGTGCTGAGGACGCGGTACGGAAGATCGAGGGCTACTATCTTTCCGCGCTGATCGCCCGTTCCGGCCGGTAGGGAGTTACCTGCACCATGGAGGTCCTTTGCCGGGTCAAGGGACTTTTGGGCCATCTATCGTGCAGATCAGGGGCCTTCCGGGGATCTAGCGTACAGATCAGGGGGCCAAGAAGACGTTTAAAGGGGGCGTGGTCCCGCGATCTGCACGAAAGACCAGGCCGCCGCACGCCCAACATCATCGGTCCGCCTCGGTAAGAGCGGTCCGTTCCTCCCCAGCGCAGGTGCGGTGGACGGGCCGGGCACCATCATCCACATCCGGCAGCAGAGGCAATTCACTTCCCGTCCCTGTGGCGCAGGGTGGAGCCATGAGAGCTAAAGACACCCTGGGACGCCACGGAGAGGACCTCGCGGCAGGTTATCTGGCTGCGGCCGGAATCGAGGTCATTGACCGCAACTGGCGCTGCCCGGACGGGGAAATAGACCTCGTCGGGATAGAGAACGGCACGCTCGTCATCGTGGAGGTCAAAACCCGCTCCTCGCTGGACTACGGCCATCCGCTGGAAGCCATCACTCCGGCGAAGCTTGCCCGCCTCTACCTCTTGGCCAGCAGGTGGAGGACAGCGCAGGAGAGACGGTTTACCGGGTTCCGGGTGGACGCGGTGTCAGTGGTCGACGACGGCGCGGGCACACCGGTTATTGAGCACCTGCGTGAGGTGGCGCTGTGACGCTGGGAAGAACGTACGGTGTGGGCTTGGTCGGCCTGGACGGCCGGATGGTGGAGATCGAGGCGGACATTGGCCAGACACTTCCATCCTTTGTCCTGCTGGGGTTGCCCGACGCCTCACTGAACGAGGCTAAGGACCGGGTCAGGTCGGCAGCCAAGAACGCTGGCCTGCCGCTCAGCCGCCGGAGAATCACCGTCAATCTGATGCCGGCGGACGTGCACAAACGGGGCTCGGGATTCGACCTCGCCATAGTCACAGCCGCGCTGGCCGCTGCCGGTGACGTCCGGTGCAGCGGCCGCCGGGTGTTCATTGCCGAGCTGGGCTTGGACGGACGGCTGCGGCCCGTGCGCGGCATCCTGCCTGCAGTCATGGCGGCCGTGCAGGCAGGCTATCCGGAAATCACAGTGGCGGCAGCCAACGCAGCCGAAGCAGCTTTGGTGCCCGGAGCGGAGGTCACCGGATTCGAATCCCTGGCGGAAGTGGCAGCTTTTCTTGGCGCCGATCCTGACCGGTTGTCATTTCCGCCCCGGGTCCCTGAGGAGACGCCGGAGGCTGCCGACGACGGCGGGAGTTCCGCCGCGGCCCCGCTTCGTGACATGTCGGACATCGCCGGCCAATCAGAGGCCAGGTTCGCGGTGGAGGTAGCGGCTGCGGGAGCGCACCACCTCCTGATGACCGGACCGCCTGGCGCAGGGAAGACCATGCTCGCTGAGCGTCTTCCGAGCCTGTTGCCGGATCTTCCGGATGCACACGCCATGGAAGTGACCGCGATTCATTCCTTGGTGTGGGGCGGCCGCCCGTGCTCCCAGCTCCTGCGTCGTCCGCCCTTTGAAAGCCCGCACCACACAGCATCCTCCGCTGCCATCATTGGCGGAGGGTCCGGCATTGCCCGGCCGGGAGCTGCGTCCCGGGCACACCGGGGCGTCCTTTTTCTGGATGAAGCTCCGGAGTATGACCGGCGAGTGCTTGACGCACTGCGGCAGCCGCTCGAGAGCGGAAAGCTCGAACTGCACCGCGCTGCCGGCACGGCCAGCTACCCGGCGCGCTTTCAGCTGGTGCTGGCTGCCAATCCCTGCCCCTGCGGATTGGCCGCCGGAAAGGGCATTGACTGCACCTGCACGCCGCAGCAGCGCCGGCGATACTTCAGCCGCCTCTCCGGCCCTCTGCTGGACCGGGTGGATCTGCAACTGACGGTCCAGCGGGTGTCGCTGCGGGAGCTGGCCGGAGATGGGCAAACGGAAGAAAGCAGCGCGATCGCCGGCCGGGTCGCTGCTGCCCGGGGTATCCAGCACGACCGGTTGAAAGGGTGGGGATACGAAACCAATGCGGAAGTGGCCGGAAACGTGCTGCGCGGCACCCTGAAACCCGCTCCGCGCGCTACTTCCGCACTCGACCGCGCGATGGACCGGCAAACCCTGACAGCACGCGGGTACGACCGAGTGCTGCGTGTGGCGTGGAGCATCGCCGATCTGGCGGGCCACTCGTCGCCGGACGCCGACGACGTCGGTCAGGCCCTGGGGTTCCGCCAGCAGGGGGCAGCGGCATGAGCGGCGGACAGCCGGATCTGCTCCGGAGCCGGGCGGCGTTGTCCCGGTTGTTTGAACCGTCGGACAACGTGGGACTGGCTTTGGTGGCAGCGGCGGGGCCCGTAGACGCACTGCGGGTAGCGACGGGGAGCCTGCGCGCCGGGAACGCGCTGATACGTGAAGTGACGGAGGAACTGGCCGGAGCGGGCATTTCGGGGCGCGGAAGCAGCCTCGCTGAAGCCCTCGCCAGGTGGGCACCCAGGGTGCCCGATCTGGCACCGGACCGGGATCTGGCAACCATCAGCCGCGCAGGCGGCGAACTGCTTACCCCTGAGGACCCGCGCTGGCCGGAAGCCCTGCGTGACCTGGGGTTGGGCATGCCGCTGTGTCTGTGGGCACGAGGGGACCTTAATCAGGGGATGCCCGCGCTGGGCAGGACGGCAGCGGTCGTTGGCTCACGGGACAGCACCGGGTACGGCGCGTCTGTGGCCGGTGATCTCGCTGCGGGACTGGTGGTGCAGGGATGGAGCGTCGTCTCCGGCGGTGCGTACGGCATCGATGCACAGGCCCACCGCGCCGCGCTTGCAGTTGGCGGCGGCGCGGGGGCGGCACCCACCATTGCCGTCATGGCCTGCGGCGCCGACCGCTACTATCCGGCAGGCAATGAGGATCTTCTGCGGGAGGTGGTCCGCAGAGGAATCCTCATGTCGGAGGTGCCGCCCGGCTCGTCTCCTACGCGGTGGAGATTCTTGCAGCGAAACAGGATTATTGCCGCGCTCAGTGCTGTGACAGTCGTGGTCGAAGCACGCTGGCGCTCGGGAGCATTGAACACGGCACACCATGCCGCAGCACTGGGGCGGGAAGTCGGCGCCGTGCCGGGCTCGGTCTATTCAGCCAATTCCGCAGGATGCCACCGGCTACTGAGGGACGGCAGCGCCGTTTGTGTCACCGATGCCGCCGAGATTATTGAACTGGCCGGCCCCATCGGTGCGTCTGCAGACTCTGCGGAGGCCGCACATCAAGAACCCGCAGCAGTCCATGACGGGCTCACGATTGAAGACCTGCTCCTGCTGGACGCCTTGCCGCTGCGCAGCGGCTCACCGGTGGAGAAGCTCGCCTCAGTCGCCGGTTTGTCAGTGCCGGCGGTCCGTGCAGGGCTGGCACGGCTGGAACTGGAAAACCTCGCCGTCCGCGACGGATTGCAGCTCTGGAAGAGGAGCCGCCGATGAAGAGGACTTCACTATCCCTGGATGTGGAACATCGAGACGCAGCCAGCCGCATACACAACCAGCCGCATAAACAACACAACCGATATGTGCAGGACACAGCGACATCAGTTCGCCGCAGCATCACCACATAACCACAGCACGACGCAACACCACCACGAAGGGAACCATCATGCGCATCCATAAAAGTGTCGTCACCCCGCTGGGTATCCTCACCCTTGCTTCTGAGGAGGGAGCACTGCGGGCTGTCTTTCCCGGAGTACCCGATCCGGCCGCCGACCACGGTCTCGGCCGAATTGTCGAAGACGGGTTCGAGGAAGCGGAACGCCAGCTCAGCCAGTACTTCGACGGGACGCGCTGCTGCTTCGACCTGGACCTGGATACCCGGGGAACGGATTTCCAGCGGCAGGTCTGGGCCGAGGTCTCCGCAATCCCGTACGGCCAAACCTGCAGCTACAAGGAACTGGCCATCCGGCTTGGGGACGCGGCAAAAGCCCGCGGGGTGGGGGCGGCGCTGTCCCGGAACCCGTTGAACATCGTCATTCCCACCCACCGCGTTGTCGGTTCCCGCGGCGCGCTCACCGGCTACTCCGCAGGGATCGACTCGAAACGGTTCCTGCTGGATCACGAGTCCTCGCAGACAACCGCGGCCCTGCGCATCCAATGCGCCGGTGCGGCCGGTGTGCCTGCTTGAGGTCGGGCACTGATACGAGGACAGTAAAGGGGTGACACCAGCTACCAACAAAGAGCGGCATTCCGCAGGCACCGGGCCTGTCTCTGCATCCGGCGCTGCCGCAGATTCGGCCTCAACCGATGAGACCAGCGCGACCCGCGGGACCCGCGGGACCTATGGGACCTCCGGGGCCGGCCAGACCCGCGCCGCCGGGGAGGCCAGCGAGACCCACTGGGCCCGCGCCGCCGGCACGGGGGCAGCCGGAGCAGCAGGGGAGACAAACGTACCGGCAGGACCAGCCGATCCCGAGCGCTGGCCCGCGGAGTTCAGCAAGGCCCTGCGCGGGTTCAGCCGCTACCTGACCAGTGAACGGGGGCGCTCCGAGCACACGGTGCGCGCCTACGAAGGTGATGTGGCCCAGTTGCTGACCTATGCGCTGGCCGGGGGAGTGCGGTCGCTGGACGGGATAGACCTGGCGATCCTGCGGGGTTGGCTGGGCGAGCTCAGCGGAGCTGGCCTGGCCCGTTCCACACTGGCCCGGCGCGCCGCCACTGCCCGCAGCTTCACCGGGTGGGCGCTGCGAGAAGAACTCATTGATACTGATCCGGCACTTCGCCTGCGGGCCCCGAAACGGGAAAAGACCCTGCCGGCAGTGCTTCGCGCGGGACAGATCGGCGAGTTGTTTGCCGCGCTCGCCGACGCAGCGGTCGACGGCGGTCCGGTAGCGATCCGGGACCGGGCCATCGTCGAGCTGCTCTACGCCACCGGCGTCCGGGTGGGTGAGCTGACCGGACTGGACATCGACGATTTGAACGCGGACCGGCGCACGCTCACCGTCATCGGCAAGGGCAATAAGGAACGCACCGTTCCTTATGGCCAGCCTGCGGCCGAAGCGGTTGACGACTGGCTCCGCCGCGGCCGCCCTGCCCTGGCCGCCGCTGACAGCGGCCCTGCACTATTCCTGGGCCGGCGCGGCCGCCGGGTGGACCAGCGGCAGGTCCGGTCGGTGGTGTCGGGTCTCTTTGAGGCCCTCGGGGACACCGGTGCAACGGGCCCCCACGCCCTTCGACACTCGGCGGCGACCCATCTGCTCGACGGCGGCGCCGACCTCAGGGCGGTGCAGGAAATCCTGGGCCACTCCTCGCTGGCCACCACGCAGCTGTATACCCATGTGTCCGTGGACCGGTTGCGGGCCAGCTACCAGCAGGCCCACCCCCGGGCCTGACGCCGGAGGACGCACAGACCGGTGAAGCCCGTGCGCGGACTGAAATCATCATTGGCGCATTCCCGAAACTTGCGGCACAATAAGGCTAAGTCCGTACCGGATGAAAGTCTCAAAGGAATTGGAAGTCACCGCAGAGAAAACCAAGCGCAGTTCACAGTGTTTTCCAGGAACGCCGTTTTCAGGCCGTCCCTGAATAAGCTAACAACAGAAATGTTCCGCCCGGGTTGAAGGTCGTTGGGGAAGACGTACCTACAGCTATGGAGGATGGAATGTCTGTTGTGATGGCCCACGGCGTGTTATTCATACACTCCGCCCCGTCTGCGTTGTGCCCCCATATTGAGTGGGCAATAGGATCCGTCGTGGAAAAGCGAACGGATCTAAAGTGGACCCCGCAGCCTGCTGCACCGGGCATGCTCCGCACCGAGGTGGAGTGGACCGGCCCTCAGGGCACCGGCTCGCTGCTGGCCTCGGCGCTGCGCGGATGGGCGCACCTGAGGTACGAAGTGACAGAAGACCAGAGCCCCGGCGCCGACGGGAGCCGCTGGTGCCACACGCCCGAACTGGGTATTTTCCACGCCGCCACCGACGTCCACGGCAACATCATGGTCTCCGAGGACCGGATCCGTTACGCCTACGAAAACGGTGCCGGAGATCCGTCAGCTGTTTACCATGAACTTTCCCTGGCTCTGGGGGAGGCCTGGGACGATGAACTGGAACCGTTCCGCCACGCAGGCGACGGAGCCAACGTCCGCTGGCTGCACCAGGTCGGGTAACTCGAAGCAAAGCCACAGCAAAACAAAAAGCCACAGCAAAGCAAAAGCCGCGGCCGTTGTCCCGATGGGAAACGGCCGCGGCTTTTTGACTGACTGGGAGCCAGCAGCTACCGCCGGCCTAGCAGCTGCGCAGTGCGATGACGGCGTTGTGTCCGCCGAAACCGAATGAATTGCTCAGCACCACAATGTCGCCGCCGGGCAGCGACCGGGCCGATGTCACGACGTCGAGCGGGATTTCCGGATCCTGGTTCTCCAGGTTGATGGTCGCCGGAGCCTGCCGGTCGTACACTGCCATGGCTGCCATGACGGCTTCCACTGCGCCGGAGGCGCCGAGGAGGTGGCCGGTCTGGGACTTGGTGGCGGAGACCGCAACGTTGTCCACCTGCGAGCCGAGTGCAGCCTTGAGGGCTGCGTACTCGGGCTTGTCGCCCACGGGCGTGGAGGTGGCATGCGCGTTGACGTGCACCACGTCCTCGGCCTGTGCGCGGGCGTCGTAGAGTGCGGCCTTCAGCGCGCGGGTGGCGCCCAGGCCCTCGGGATCGGGCGCGGTGATGTGGTACGCGTCTGCCGTCACAGCGGTTCCGGCGAGCTCAGCGTAAATCCGGGCGCCGCGGGCCAGGGCATGCTCCTCTGATTCCAGGACCAGCGCCCCGGCACCTTCACCCATCACAAAGCCGTCGCGGTCCTTGTCATAGGGGCGGGAGGCGCGTTCCGGGTCATCGTTGCGCTTGGACAGGGCCTGCATGGAGGCGAAGGCAGCCAGCGGCATGGGGTGGATCGCGGCTTCGGCTCCGCCGCAGACGACGACGTCGGCCTTGCCGGAGCGGATCAGTTCCAGGCCCTGGTGCAGGGCCTCGGTGCCGGAAGCACAGGCGGAAACAGGGGTGTGGGCGCCTGCGCGGGCACCCAGGTCCAGGCTGACGGCGGCGGCGGGGCCGTTGGGCATCAGCATGGGAACGGTCATGGGCAGGACGCGGCGGGGGCCCTTTTCGCGCAGGGTGTCCCACGCATCCAGAAGGGTCCACACTCCGCCGATGCCGGTGGCAAACGAGACACCCAGACGGTCATGGTCGACGTCTTCGATGCCGGAGTCTTTCCAGGCCTCGCGTGCGGCAACCACGGCAAACTGCGTGGACGGGTCCATGCGCTTGGCTTCCACACGGGAGAGGACCTCGCTGGCCGGCGTGGAGACGCGTGCGGCAAAGGTGACGGGAAGGCTGTACTGCGCCACCCAGTCGTCCTCGAGGGTTTTGGCGCCGGCGACACCCTTGAGCGCGTTCTTCCACATGGTGGGAACATCGCCGCCGATGGGCGTCGTGGCGCCCAGACCGGTGATGACTACTTTGCGGGCCATGATTCACTCTCTCGAAGACGTTGGTGGTGCGGGAACTGCGGTGGTGCGTGGTGCAAAAGCGCTGACGCGGCGGCCGCCGCCGGCGAAGGCAGCGGCCGCCGGCAAAATTACGCCTGGGCTTTGGAAATGAAGTCCACGGCGTCGCCGACGGTCTTCAGGTTCTTGACCTCTTCGTCCGGGATGCGCACGCCGAACTTCTCTTCCGAGTTCACGACGATGGTCATCATGGAGATGGAATCGATGTCCAGGTCATCGGTGAAGGACTTGTCCAGCTCGACGGACTCGGGGGCCAGACCGGTTTCCTCGTTGACGATCTCGGCGAGGCCGGCCAGGATTTCTTCGTTGCTAGCCATGTTGGCTCCTTTTTCTCGTGGTGCCGGCAGGAGCCGGCGTGTTGTCCAACCGTGGAACGGCGGGGTGTTGGGGGACGGACAGGTTACGGAAGAACGATAACCTGCGCGCCGAAGACCAGGCCTGCGCCGAAGCCGATCTGGAGGGAGAGCTTGCCGCTGAGCTCGGGGTTTTCCTGCAGCAGCCGGTGGGTCGCGAGCGGGATCGAGGCCGCCGAGGTGTTGCCGGCGTCGGCGATGTCGCGGGCGATGACGACGGACTCGGGCAGTTTCAGCTGCTTGGCCATTTCATCGATGATGCGCATGTTCGCCTGGTGCGGGACGAAGGCGCCAAGATCCTCGGCGGTGACTCCGGCGGCGTCAAGGGCGCGCTGTGCGACCTTTGCCATTTCCCACACAGCCCAGCGGAAGACGCTCTGGCCGTCCTGGCGCAGCGTCGGCCACAGCTTGGTGTCGCGGGCGGCGACGTCCGAAACGGCGACGTCGGTGCCGTCGGCTTCGGCGGCCAGCGACAGTTCGCGGATGTCCAGCATGGAATGGGTCATCCCGATGGTGCTGGACTTGCTGCCGTCCGAACCCCAGACCGACGGGCCGATGCCCGCGGAATCGGAGGGACCGACGACGACGGCGCCGGCGCCGTCGCCGAGCAGGAAGGAGATGGTGCGCTCGGTGTTGTCGATGAAGTCGGAGAGCTTCTCCACCCCGATGACCAGCACGTATTCTGCTGCGCCCGAGCGAACCAGGGCATCCGCCTGGGCGATGCCGTAGCAGTAGCCGGCGCAGGCGGCGGACACATCGTAGGCCGGTGCCGGCGAGGCGCCGAGCAGATGCGCAATTTCAGCGGCGGCCGACGGCGTGGCGAAGGGGTGGGTGACGGTGGACACGATGACGGCGCCCAGCTGGGAACCCTCGATTCCCGCGGAGGCCAGGGCATCCCGGCCGGCGGCCTCGGCCATGTCGACCACCGAGGTGCCCTTGTCCGCGCGGTGCCGGGTGACGATCCCCGTGCGCTGGCGGATCCACTCGTCGGAGGAATCGATCCACTGGCAGACATCCTCGTTGCTCACGATGACGTCGGGCCGGAAGGCACCGATGCCGTGGATCCGGCTGAACTGGTGGACGGGGGACTGTTTCAGGGTGGGCGTGCTCACGCGTTACCTTCTCCGGTGGTGGTTGCTGCTGTCACTGCGGCGGGCGAGGGGGAGTGTTCGGTGATGAACTCCCGCGCGGCGTCGAGGTCTTCGGGGGATTTCAGGGCCAGCGTGGGCAGGCCCTTGAGGCCGCGGCGGGCCAGCCCGGTCAGGGTGCCGGCCGGCGGCAGTTCCAGCATGCCGGTCACGCCCATGGCAGCCATGGTCTCCATGCACAGGTCCCAGCGGACGGGCCGGGACACCTGGGCAATGAGGCTGTCCAGGTTGCCCTCCCCGGAAACGACGGCGGCGCCGTCGTAGTTGGAAAGCAGGGTGGGCAGCGGTGCTGCGGGGCGAAGCTGAGGGCGCAGCGCTTCGAGCACGCTCACCGCGGGCGCCATGTGGGCGGTGTGGAAGGCGCCGGCCACCTTCAGCGGGATGACGCGGGCTTTGGCCGGAGGAGCGGCGGCAAAGGCGGCGAGCTGATCCAGGGTTCCGGCGGCGACAGTCTGTCCGCCGCCGTTCACGTTCGCTGCCGTGAGTCCGGCGGCGGCCAGGGCTGCGGCAACCTCGTCCGGGTCACCGCCCAGAACGGCACTCATTCCGGTGGGGGTTTCAGCCGCGGCGCGGGCCATGGCGTTGGCGCGCTCCCGGACGAAGATCAGGGCATCGGCTTCGGTCAGGGCACCGGAGAGGGCGGAGGCGGTGATTTCACCGACCGAATGTCCGGCGACCACGGTGGAAGCGGTCAGCGCCTGCGGCTGCACCAGCAGGCGGGCGGCCATCAGCCCGGCGGCCACAATCAGCGGCTGGGCCACGGCGGTGTCCTTGATGGTCTCTTCGTCGGAGACGGTGCCGTGGGCGATCAGGTCCAGACCGGCAAGGGCACTGAGTGATTCAAGATGTTCCCGGACTCCGGGCAGTTCCAGCCACGGAGAAAGGAAACCTGGCGTTTGGGACCCCTGGCCGGGGCAGACAATAGCGAGCACGTATCAAGCTTTCCAAAGAGAAGGGAAGATGCCGGGTGTTTGCGTAGACCAAGCTCCACGTGAGCCGTTGTAGGAAGTCTACAAGGGGAAGTGACGGATGCAACTCGCTTAGGAGCGCGCGGCGGGACGTTCCGGAACTGCTTTTCCGGGCGGCGCCAGCCGTCCCACCACGAGTGCGGTCTGCAGAACGAAGGCCTCACGCGGCAGCATCGGATCCCATCCCGTGACGTCGCAGACACGCCGCAGCCGGTACCGGACGGTGTTGGCGTGCACAAAGAGTTCACGGGCCGTGGCTTCCAGGGAATGCCCCAGGGAGAGGTAGGCGGAGAGGGTTTCCGCCAGGCCGTTGGACGCGCCCAGCAGCGGCCGGTAGATGCTGCGCACCAGGGCCTTGCGTGCGCTGTCGTCGCCGGACATCACCCGTTCGGGCCACAGATCGTCGGCTGCGACGGGACGCGGCGCTGCTGGCCAGGCGCGGGCCGCGGTCAGGCCGGCAAAGGCGGCCTGCGCCGACGGACCGGCATCGACCAGGGACTCCGCCGGCGGGCCGTACACGACGGGTCCGGGGCCGAACAGTTCAGCGAGCCGGGCGTAGGAGCCCGGGCTGTCCTCCAGGCCTCCGAGCACCAGGATGAGCCGTTCGCCCTGGATTCCCACCAGGGCATCTTCGGTCAGCCGTGCGGTGGCGCGGCGAAGTTCATTGACGAAGGAGGCGTTGGTGTCCGACGGCGAGCTGCCCACCATGACGGTGATCCGGGCCGTGGAGGTCCAGCCGACGGCCGCAATGCGGGAACGCAGCGCATCTGAGCTTTCTCCGCGCAGAATGGCGTCCACCACCAGGGCCTCCAGCCGGGTGTCCCAGGCCCCGCGGGTTTCCGCCGCCCGGGCGTACACGTCCGCGGCGGCGAAGGCCACTTCCCGGGAATAGCGCAGCACCGCTTCGCGCAGCGGCCCCTGGACGTCGTCGTCGGCCAGTTCCGGAACGCGGTCCTCCACGACCTCCACCACTACCCGGATCAGCTGCAGGGCTTTCTGCAGGCTGATGGAGCGGGTCAGCTCGGTGGGGGCGGTGCCGAACACATCGCTGAGGACCCAGGCCGGCGAGGCCGGGCGCTCATACCAGTTCACGAACGACGCGATGCCCTTTTGCGCCACCATCCCGAGCGCGGAGCGTTCGTCCGGGCGCAGGCCCCGGTACCAGGGCAGGGACACATCCAGCTGCTTAAGGGTGGCGGTGGAGAGCTTTCCGATATTGGCTTTGAGCCGCTCCACCGTGGAGGGGTCCGCCGGGTCGGCGCGCATCCCGGGTCCGGGTGCGGCTGTGCTGCGAGTCACTGGCATAAGCAGAGCTTACGGGGTCCGCCGATCAAGCACCATTTTGTGCGAAGGCTACAACTCGGGGTATGGGTTCAGCCCACCGACCCGAGTTTGCGGAACCGCTCGGTCCGCCGCGCCAGCCGCTCGGCTGCGGGTCCGGTGCGCAGCGAAGCCAGCTCGTATTCCACTGCCTTCGCCATCCGGCGGCAGAAGTCCGGGGCTTCCGCGGCGGCGTCGGGCTCCTCGGGAACTATGTGGTCCACGATGCCGTGGGCCGCCAGCGCGGACACCGTCACGCCCTGCGCCTGCGCCATTTCCGCTCCGTGCAGTGTGTCGCGATACACAATGGCGCTGGCACCTTCAGGGGGCAGCGAGGAGAGCCAGGCGTGCTGCGCGGCCACCGTTCGGTCGGCCGGCAGGAGGGCCAGCGCTCCGCCGCCGGCGCCCTGGCCAAGCAGGACCGAGACTGTTGGACAGTCCAGTCCCACCAGGTCGTTGAGGCTGCGGGCAATCTCACCCGCCAGGCCGCCTTCCTCCGCTTCCTTCGACAGTGCTGCGCCGGCGGTGTCGATCACGGTCAGCAGGGGAAGGTTGAGTTCTTCTGCCAGCCGCATGCCCCGGCGCGCCTCCCGGAGGGAAGCCGGCCCCAGCGCCGGCTGCTCCGCACCGCGCTGCCGGTCCTGGCCCAGCACCACGCAGGAGGTCTGTCCAAAGCGTGCCAGCGCCAGCAGCAGCCCCGGATCCTTCTCGCCTTGCCCGGTTCCGTTCAGCGGCAGGACGTCGGAGGCGCCGAAGTGCAGGAGCTGGCGCACCCCGGGCCGGTCCGGATTGCGCGAAATGGTGATGGACTCCCACGCCTGAACCGCCGCCGGCGCACTGCCCAGGGAAGGCGGTGCGGGTACGGTGCCGCCGTCGCCGGGCAGTAGCATGGACAGGGCGCGGTGCACGGTTTCGGCGAGTTCTTCAGGCCGCAGAACGGCGTCCACCAGGCCGCGGGCCTGCAGGTTCTCCGCGGTCTGCACTCCCTCGGGGAAGGGTGCTCCGTACAGGGCCTCGTAGACGCGCGGGCCGAGGAAGCCCAGCAGGGCTCCGGGTTCGGCCACCGTGATGTGCCCCAGTGACCCCCACGAGGCCATAACGCCTCCGGTGGTGGGATGGCGCAGGTAGACCAGGTACGGCAGGCCCGCTTCCTTGTGGGCCCGGACCGCCGCGGTGATCTTGACCATGGACAGGAAGGCGAGGGTTCCTTCCTGCATCCGGGTTCCGCCGGACGCGGGTCCGGCCAGCAGCGGCAGGCCTTCACGGGTGGCCCGCTCGACGGCGTCGGTCAGGCGGTCTGCGGCGGCCACTCCGATGGAGCCGCCCAGGAATCCAAACTCGCAGACAACCAGTGCCACCCGGCGGCCCCGCACCAGACCTTCGCCGGTCAGCACGGATTCGTCTTCGCCGGTCTTCTCCCGGGCTGCCGCGAGGTCCGCCTCATACGCGTCGCTGTGCCCGGTGTACGCCACCGGAGAGTCCCAGGAACGGAATGAACCCGGATCAACCACGAGGTCCAGCAGCCCGCGGGCGTTCAGCCGCTTAGGCCTGGTGCCGACACTCATGCCTGTGCTTCCCGGTCTGCGGCGGGCGCCGGGGTGCTGTCCAGCCAGCTGCGGATGTCGGCTCCGTGCTGGTTGAGCAGCGGCGGCGCCTGATGTTCCCGGTTGGTCGTTTCGGTGCCCTCGGCGGCGGAGAAGAACCGCAGCGGCGGGCCGGGGAGGGCGACTTTGCCCAGGACCGGATGTTCGACGTCGATCACCAGGCCCTGGGAGCGGACCTGCTCCCACTCGTACACCTCGTCCAAGCTGCGCACCTTGCCGGCCGGGATGCCTGCGGCCCGCAGCTTCTCCAGGAGCGGTTCGGCGTCGAAATCGGCGAAGGCTTCCTCGACGGCGTCGATCACGGCCTGCCGGTTGCGGACCCGCTGCGCGTTTCCGGCGAATTCCGGGCGGGAGGTGTCAATGCCGAACGCCGCCGCAAAGGTCTCCCACAGCTTTTCGCTGCCCACGCTGATCTGGACCATGCCGCCCCGGCAGGAGAAGAGCCCGTAGGGGGCGATGGAGGGGTGATGGTTGCCCTGGGCTTCGGGAACCTCTCCGGCAACGGTGTGGCGCGTTCCCTGAAAGGCATGGACACCGACGACGGCGGCGAGCAGCGAGGTGCGGACGACCTGGCCCCTGCCGGTGCGTTCGCGTTCGAGCAGTGCCGCGAGCAGGCCGAACGCGCCGTACATTCCGGAAAGCAGGTCGGCAATGGGAACACCCACGCGCTGCGGGTCTTCGGGGCCGGAACCGGTCAGTGACATCAGCCCGGCTTCGCCCTGGACAATCTGGTCGTAGCCGCTGCGGGTGGCCTCCGGGCCGTCGTGGCCGAACCCGCTGATGGACAGGATGACCAGCCGGGGGTTGAGCTCATGCAGCTGCTCCGGGGAAAAGCCGAGCCGGTCCAGGACTCCGGGCCGAAAATTCTCCACCAGGACATCCGCCCGCCGGACCAGGTCGCTGAGCACCGCAACGCCGTCGTCGGACTTCAAATCCAGGCTGATGGATTCCTTGTTCCGGTTGCAGGAAAGAAAGTACGTGGCCTGCTGGTCATCCTCGGGGCCGACAAAGGGCGGGCCCCAGCTGCGGGTGTCATCGCCCGTGCCGGGGGTCTCGACCTTGATCACGCGTGCGCCGAGGTCGGCGAGCATCATGCCGGCGTGGGGCCCGGCCAGGGCGCGGCTGAGGTCGACGACGAGGTATCCGTCCAGCGGTCCGCGGGAAGTGGGTGTGGTGGTGGTGCTCATGGGAGTCTCTTTCTGTAGCGGTAGTGCGGTGTTGGCGGTGCCGGGAGGGCCGGGGGCCTAGAGCCAGCCGGGGACAACCATGATCAGCCAGGCCACCAGGGGTCCGACAACAACAACGATTCCGCTGTAGCCAAGAATCTGCTTGTAGAAGCGGTCCTTGTCCATGCCTTCGGGTGCATTCGCCAGTACCAGTGCACCGTTGGTCGAGAACGGCGACACGTCAACGATTGTGGAGGACACGGCCAGTGCGCAGATGAGTCCGACGGCGCCGATCTCACCCGAGGCGAGGAAGGGCACGGCCAGCGGAATCAGCGCCGCAAGGATGGCAGTGGAGGAGGCGAAGGCTGAGACAACGGCACCGATGTAGCAGATGAGCAGGGCGGCCAGCAGGGGCATGCCCAAGCCGACCACGGCGTCGGACACGTATTCCACGGTGCCCGCTTCCTGCAGCACGCCCACGAAGGTGAGCATGCCGCAGATGAGCAGGACCGTGGTCCAGCTGATCTTGTTGATAGCACCCTTCTGGGCCTGCGGGGAGACCAGGGCCAGGATCATTGCGATGGTGATGGAGACGAAGCCGACGTCGACCTTGAAACCGAGGGCGATCACGGCGAGGGCGATCAGGCCTGCGATCGTGACGATCTGCGGAAAGAGCTCGCTGCGGGTCTTGGTGGCCTGGATTCCGTCTCCGGCGGGGTCGCGCGGACCGTAGATGTCGGAGCCGAATCCCTTGAAGGCGACGTCGGTGCGGCCGGCGGAGCTGAGGTTCATCCGGGCCTGGGCAACCTCTTCCACGAAGCCGCCCACCGTGCCGCTGCGCAGTTTGCTGCCGCCCAGGACAAAGAACAGGATCAGGGCAATGAACGTGTTGAAGAGCAGGCTGGCGAGGAACACGGCCAGAGGACTGGACTCCAGGTCGGTTTCGCCAATGATGCCGTTGACCGTGACCCCGTATACGGCAATGGGGGAGAAGCCGCCGGCCTGCGCGCCGTGGATCACCATCATGCCCATCATCAGCGGGTTGATCTTGTGCTTCGCAGCGAAGCCGAGAGCGATCGGGGCAACGATTGCGACGGCGGCGGGAGACAGGGCGCCGACGGCGGTGATGATGGCCGTGATGGCAAACATGATCCACGGAATCAGTGCCACCCGGTTGCCGACCATCCGGACCGCTCCACGGACCAGCAGGTCAATGGTGCCGTTGTTCTGCGCTATGGCGAAGAGATAGGTAACGCCGACAATCGTCAGGAACAGGCCGCCCGGGAAGTTGGCGAGAATGTCGTCCGTGCTCATGCCTAGAAAGACAAAGCCCAGAAGGAAGGCCCCCACAAAGGCAAGCGCCCCCATATTGAGGGGCAGCACCGTGGCCAGGAGGAACATGGCCACCAATATCAGGATGGAGAGGATTGGAGCGGACATCTAAAGTTCCCTACGTCGTCGAAGGTGCCGGCACATCCCGGTGCCGGCGGCGGAGTGTGGCAGTGATGTCCGCCACACTGGCACTGGACTAGCCTCTTAGACTCTGGGTCTCTTTGTCAATTGCTGGCTATACTCATGTCGGACCGCGCGGACGCCCGGTGGACGTTAGAGGGAGGTTGCCATGTCCGGCAGCGGTGACGGCAAAGGTTTTGTCCGGGTCTCCCGGCCCCGGCTGTACGAGCGGCTGGTGGAGCAGCTTCTGGGCTTTATCTCCTCGACCGGACTGGGGCCCGGCGATTTGCTTCCGGCCGAGAGGGACCTTGCCGAGCGCATGGGAGTCTCCCGTGCCACGCTGGCACAGGCTCTGGTGGCTCTGGAGGTGCTCGGCGTGATCGATGTCCAGCACGGGACCGGTGCCGTCCTGGTGTACCGGCCGAGTGTGGCGTCCGTATTGCGCGAATTGCGTGAACATCGTGACCGCATGCCGGAGATAGTCGAAGCCCGCAGCACCCTCGAAGTGAAGCTGGCGGCGCTCGCAGCAGAGCGCAGGACTCCGGAGGACCTGGCTGCCGTCGATGCCGCCCTTGAGGTGATGTCCGCTGAGATTGCCGAGGGCAGCCGGGGCACCGAGGGCGACGAACTCTTTCACCAGGCAGTGGCCGCAGCGGCCCATTCATCCATTCTCGCGTCGATGATGACGTTCATTTCCGAACTGGTTCGGGAAACACGGCTCGCTTCCCTGGGGCAGCCCGGCCGGCCGGAGCGTTCGCTGGAGTCGCACCGTGCCATCGCGGACGCTATCCGCTCGTCGGATCCGGAAGCCGCGGCAGAGGCCATGCAGGCCCATATCGATCTGGTCTCCGAAACCGCAATGTAGGTCATTGCGGCAGAAAGGGCGGCAGGAAAGCAGGTCATTGCGGCAGGCTGCCGACTGCTTGTTTCGCACGGAAGCGGCATCAGTAGTTCCGCAGAAAAGACGGGTATTTGGCCGTCAACATTAGGGCCGGTTTGGGCCTGTTGTGGTCTGTTGTGGAGCTGGAAATGTCGGTGGCGGGTGAAATCCTGAGGTCATGGATCAGAACGGATCTTCGACGGGCCCCGGCCCCGGCACTAATAACGGACAGGCAGCAGCGTGCAGCCTGTCGGTCTTTGTTGCCGGGCCCGGTCCGGAGGCTTCTGAGCCGGCCGGTGAAACTGATCCGGCTGTTGCCGCAGTAGCCCATTCCCCCAGTGGTTTTGTTGCTCCCGGTGGCGCTTTTGAACCGTCGGGGGCTGGTTGCCGTGACGGGTTTACCGGAGCTTTGGCCCTCCGGAACGTGGAGTGCCTGAACGAGGAAGAAACCGGTGCCGTGTTGTCGCGGTTGAATGTGCTGGGCCGGTGGGTTCAGGCGCAGCAGGCGAAGGTCCTGTCCCGGATGCAGAACATTTACGAGTCCGAGAGCATGTTCGTTTCGGGCCGGCCGGATTCCGAGATGGCCTTCAGTCTGGCAGCCGAGGAAGCGGCTACGATTCTGGGGGTTCCCACCGGTACCGGAACGGCGTTGATGAGCCGGGCCGGTGATCTGTGCACCGCCAACACTGCCACGTTGGGGAGTCTGGAGGCCGGGGAGATCAGTTACGGGCATGCCGAGACGGTTCTGGAGCAGTGTGTGGGGATTGCTCCGGCGGATGTGCCCGTGTTTGAGGCGAAGCTGCTGGGTTTGGCTGCGGGACAGACGAAGGCGCAGTTCCGGGTGAAGGCTCGGCGGTTGAGGGAGAGTCAGTATCCGCAGACGATTGTTGAGCGGCAGCGGACGGCTTTTGATCGGCGGTCGGTGTGGGTGCGTCATGAGCCTGACGGTATGTCGTGGTTTTCGGCGATGCTGCCGGCGGAGACTGCGCAGGGGATTTATCACCGGCTCAGTGTTGCGGCCCGGGGTGAGCAGGCGGCCGGAGATACGCGGAGCGTGGATCAGTTGCGGGCGGATATCGTGGCGGACCTTTTGGGTGGTCATGAGCATGAGTGCACTTCCGGGGGCTGCGACAGCAGCAAGGGCACCGGCGCCGGGAAGGGCGCTGGCGAAGGCGGCGGGGGCTACGGCGCCCGGAAGGGCAGCGGTTCCGGAACCGGAACCGGCGAAAAGGATGGTGCCGGTTCCGGGTCGTGCCGTATAGGTCATGGTTCCAGGGCCCGGACTGAGATTCTGGTGGTGATCACCGCTGAAACTCTCTTGGGAGCCGATGACCAGCCTGCGGAACTGGTCGGGTATGGGCCGATCAGCCCCGAAAGAGCCCGGCGCATGGCCCGCGAGGCGGCGAAGTGGACGCCGGCGGAGCGGGACCCGGAGACTGAGGAGATCCTGCGGGTGGGTAAGCGGCGGAAAGTCCCGGACGGGTTGAAGCAGTTGCTGCGGGTCCGGGACGGGACGTGCCGGTTCCCGGGCTGCCGGACCAATGCGGTGATCTCCGAAATCGACCACACCAAACCCTTCGCGCAGGGAGGTCCCACCGATCACGACAACCTGGAACATTTATGCCGGCGGCACCACATGTTCAAAACCAAAGGATTCTGGAAAGCCTGCCAGCCCAGTCCCGGAATCATTGAGTGGACCTCACCGGGAGGACGAAAGTACCGCACCTCACCAGACCTCACCCTTCCGCGGGGTGGGGCGGACCCGCAGGGGGAACGCGGCGTTCCTGGAGTCAAAGACCCGGCAGTCCTGGCCGGTGCCGAACCATCAGTCGTGGATTCATCAGGTGCGGTTAATGAGGACGACTACGGTTCCGATCCGCCGCCCTTCTAACCGGGAAGGCGAAAAGTCAGGACAGGTCAACAGAAAGAGTCAGGCTCAACAGAAAGAGTTAGAAGAGCTCAACAGAAAGAGTCAGAACGCCTCAACAGGAGTGAGCCAGGACGCTTAAACAGAAGAGAACCGCCGCAAATGCGACGGTTCTCTTCTGTGCTCCTACGAGCTCGTCCTCCTACGATGAGGAGACCGTGTAGCGCTTAGGCGTCGCCGCCGGCGTTGCCCGACGTTCCTGCATTCACGTTGAGCAGGTCGTACTTCTTGATCGCTTCGGTCGGCGCGCTGGCGTCAACCTCGCCGCGGCGGGCGAGCATTTCCAGGGTCCGAACGACCATGGAGTGCGAATCAATCTTGAAGTACCGGCGTGCAGCGGCACGGGTGTCCGCGAAACCGAAGTCGTCGGCGCCCAGGGTGGCAAATTCGTTCGGAACGAACTGCCGGATCTGGTCGGGAACGGCCTTCATGTAGTCCGTGCTGGCAACAATCGGTCCGGTGGCTCCGGCGAGCTGCTTGGTGACAAACGGCACGCGGGGTTCGGCGTCGGGATGCAGGAATGCTTCTTCCTCGGCGGCCAGGCCGTCGCGGCGGAGTTCATTCCAGGACGTCACGGACCAGACATCGGCAGATACGCCCCAGTCTTCGGCCAGGATCTTCTGGGCTTCCAGGGCCCACGGCACAGCAACGCCGGAGGCGAGAAGCTGGGCGCGGGGACCATCGATCTTTGCCGGAGCCAGCAGGTAGATGCCCTTGACGATGCCTTCGACGTCGAGATCCTCCGGAGCCTTGGGCTGCAGGATCGGCTCGTTGTAGACCATGAGGTTGTAGATAACGTTCGGATCCTTGGAATCCGGACCGTACATCTGCTCCAGGCCGTGGCGGACGATGTGCCCGATTTCGTACCCGTAGGCCGGATCGTAGGTTTTCACGGCCGGATTGGTCGAGGCCAGAATCGGGGAGTGGCCGTCAGCGTGCTGCAGGCCCTCACCGGTCAGGGTGGTCCGTCCCGCGGTAGCGGAAATCAGGAAACCGCGCGCCATCTGGTCGGTGGCTGCCCAAATGTAGTCGCCCGTGCGCTGGAACCCGAACATCGAGTAGAACACGTAGACCGGAATGAGCGGCTCGCCGTGGGTGGCGTAGGACGTGCCGGCAGCGGTAAAGGCCGCAATGGAACCGGCTTCGTTGATGCCGACATGCACAATCTGGCCCTGCGGGGACTCCTTGTAGGCCAGGACGAGGTCCCGGTCCACGGACAGGTAGTTCTGGCCCTTGGGGTTGTAGATCTTGGCCGTCGGGAAGAACGAGTCCATACCGAAGGTGCGGGCCTCATCCGGAATAATCGGCACAATCCGCTTGCCGAACTCCTTGTCCCGCATCAGGTCCTTGAGCAGACGGACAAAGGCCATGGTGGTGGCCGCCATCTGCTTGCCGGAACCGCGGTTGGCAACCTCGTAGGCCTTCTCGCCCGGCAGGTGCACCGGATCATGCTTTACGCGGCGCTCGGGAACGTTGCCGCCCAGTTCGCGGCGGCGTTCCAGCATGTACTTGATCTCCGGAGCGTCAGCACCCGGGTTGAAGTACGGCGGCTTGTACGGATCAGCTTCGAGCTGCTCGTCCGTGATGGGGATGCGCAGGTGATCGCGGAAGGCCTTCAGGTCATCCAGAGTCAGCTTCTTCATCTGGTGCGTGGCATTGCGGCCTTCGAAGTGCGTACCCAGGCCGTAGCCCTTGACCGTGTGGGCCAGGATAACGGTCGGCTTGCCCTTGAACTCCATGGCTGCCTTGTAGGCCGCGTAGACCTTGCGGTAGTCGTGTCCGCCGCGCTTCAGGTTCCAGATTTCTTCGTCGGTCAGCTTGGCGACCAGTTCCTTGGTCTCCGGAGTCTTGCCGAAGAAGTGCTCGCGGACAAACCCGCCGTTCTCGGCCTTGTAGGTCTGGTAATCGCCGTCGGGGGTGGAGTTCATGATCTCCACCAGCGAGCCGTCCTGGTCCTTCTCGAGGAGCGAGTCCCACTCGCGGCCCCAGACGACCTTGATGACGTTCCAGCCGGCACCGCGGAAGAATGCTTCCAGTTCCTGCATAATCTTGCCGTTGCCCCGCACCGGGCCGTCGAGGCGCTGCAGGTTACAGTTCACGACAAAGGTGAGGTTGTCCAGCTTGTCATTCGCGGCAAGCTGGAGCAGGCCGCGCGATTCGGGCTCGTCCATTTCGCCGTCGCCCAGGAAGGCCCAGACGTGCTGGTCAGAGGTGTCCTTAATGCCGCGGTTCTGCAGGTAGCGGTTGGACTGCGCCTGGTAGATGGCGTTCATCGGGCCGATGCCCATGGACACGGTGGGGAATTCCCAGAAGTCCGGCATCGACCGCGGGTGCGGGTATGAGGACAGCGCGTGTCCCTCGCGGGACTTTTCCTGACGGAACCCGTCCATGTCTTCTTCGGACAGGCGGCCTTCCAGGAAAGCGCGGGCGTACATACCGGGGGAGGCGTGACCCTGGAAGTAAATCTGGTCTCCGCCGCCCGGATGGTCCTTGCCCCGGAAGAAGTGGTTCATGCCCACTTCGTACAGGGTGGCTGCACCGGCGTAGGTGGAAATGTGTCCGCCGACGCCAATTCCCGGACGCTGGGCGCGGTGCACCATAACGGCTGCATTCCAGCGCAGCCAGGCGCGGTAGCGACGCTCAACTTCCTCGTCGCCGGGGAACTCCGGTTCCTGGTCAACCGGGATGGTATTGACATAGTCAGTGGTGGTCACCATGGGTACGCCTACCGACTGCGCACCGGCGCGCTGGAGCAGCGAACGCATGATGTACTGGGCCCTTTCGGTGCCCTGGGAACGGATCAGTTCATCCAGTGACTGCATCCATTCCGCGGTCTCCTCGGGGTCACGGTCCGGGAGCTGGTTGGTCAACCCGCTCAGGATGTCCGTTGTGTCTTCTGCGGCCACGGCAAACCTCTCTCATGTACAGATTGTGTCTGCACGAATTACGTCTGTGGGGATCCGGTTTCGTCACCGGACGATCACGGTGGCTGCGCGGATGCTGGTGCCTCCGGAGCCTCTCTGATCCACTCTAGTCCCGCAGACCGGCAGTTGCGTAGCCCGTTCGCTAACGGCTGGCAGCCGCCGGGCCGCTCATTGCCGTCCATGCGCGGGACGCACCTGCACATGCGATAGCTTGCCCGCAGAACCTTGTAGGTTCCGGACAAAAGGTGTTGGCTTGTGTCCTAGACACCACATCTCGCCCAAATATGTGATTCCCTTGTATTTATGCAGTCAACCAGGAGGAGTGAAGTGAGCGAGGCCGAAGCCGTCACGGATAAGAACGTGGCGGAAAGATTGGGTTTCAAAGACCAAGACCTGATTCAGGAATTCGGTTACGACGAGGACGTCGATTTTGACCTCCGCGACGGCCTCGAGGACTTGGTGGGGAGCGAGCTCCTGACGGAAGAGGACCACGAAGTTGTAGACGGCGTAATCCTCTGGTGGCGGGCCGACGACGGGGACTTGGTGGACGCGCTTGTTGACTCCATCACCACCCTCGACGACGGCGGCGTTGTTTGGGTATTGACCCCCAAATCAGGACGGGTAGGGTACGTCCCGCCTGCAGACATCGAAGAGGCCGCTCCGACAGCAGGCCTGCACGTCACGACATCAGCGGCAGTAAGCAGTGACTGGGCCGCAACACGCCTGGTCGCCCGCCGCAAAAAGTAGCACCGGTTTGCCTCAAAGTCCGGAACCGGGAGCTGTTTGGCAGCACCCGGCTCCGGACTTTGTGCTTCCCAATCAGTTCGGCGAGCCAGTTGCTCTGTCGTCCCTTCGGGGAACGCCCGTCGTCGTAGTGTTTTATCCCTTCGCCTTTTCCGGGGTGTGCACCGGCGAGCTGGATGAATTGCAGGGGGCCGCGGAGGAGATTGCCCTTACCGGTGCCCGGATTCTGGCCGTCTCCTGCGACTCCAAGTACGCTTTGCGTGCCTATGCGCAGCAGCGCGGCTACACCTTTGACCTCTTGGCTGACTTCTGGCCGCACGGCGCAGTGTCGGACGCCTACGGAGCATTTGATGCCGACCTTGGCCGCCCGGTCCGAGCCTCGTTTATCATCGATGGCAGAGGCCTGATTCGTGCGGAGATCCGGTCGGATCCGGGGTCTCCCCGCCCGCTGCAGGCCTATCTGGACGCGCTCAAGGAGATGCTTTCGGAATGACCCACGCACCACAGCCCTACTCCGGCCCAACTTCCGGATCGTCCGCGCCGGGATCGCCCGCCCCCAGCCAATCGGCCTCGGGATCGCCTTCCGCACAGCAGACGCGGCCCGGCCTGGGGCTCACCGGCTTTGTCCGGTCCCAGCCCGCACCGCCCTCCGCTCCGGCGCCGACGCCCGAAGAAGAGCGGCAGCTGCACAGTGCCGTCGATCTGCTCAGCGGCCGCCGGATGGCTGTCCTGACCGGTGCCGGAATGAGCACGGACTCCGGAATCCCCGATTACCGGGGACCTGAAGCGCCGCCGCGCAAACCCATGACCTACCAGGAATTCGTGGGCGACAGCGAACTCCGCCGCCGCTACTGGGCCCGAAACCACGTTGGCTGGCACCATCTGCGGCACGCCGTACCCAACGCCGGACACGCCGCCGTCGCCCGCTTGGAACGCCGCGGACTAACCACCGGCCTGATTACCCAAAACGTGGACCGGCTGCATGCCGACGCCGGCAGTGCCTTGGCCGTTGACCTGCACGGGCGCTTCGACCGGGTGCTGTGCCTGGACTGCGGCACCCGCTATTCGCGCCAAACCGTGTCCCGGCTGCTCGAAGAGCTGAATCCCGGGTTTCTGGAGCGCACCCGGCTCGACGGCGACATCGCCCCCGATGCGGATGCTGACGTTGCGGACACCGAGGACTTCGTCGTGGCGGACTGTCCGGTCTGCGGAGGCATGCTCAAGCCGGACTTTGTGTATTTCGGCGAGAACGTGCCCCGGGACAGGGTGGCGGCTGCGTTCGCCATGCTGAACGCAGCTGACGCACTGCTGGTCGCAGGTTCGTCGCTGACCGTGATGAGCGGGCTGCGCTTCGTGAAGCATGCCCACAAAACCGGCAAACCGGTGGTCATCATCAACCGTGGATGGACCCGCGGAGACGACCTCGCCGATCTGAAAATTGAGGCGGGGGTGGCCACCGCCCTGGAATTTCTGGCGTCCGAGCTGCCCGACCTGCCGGCTCAGCCCCGCAGGCAGGCAGGGCTTGGAAGCTCTGATTAGGTAATTTCCCAAAACGTCCGGTAAAGTAATTCCTCGTGATGCGGCGCTGATCAAGGAGAACTTGAAAGGCATAACGGTCACAAAGGGTCTTTAGCTCAGCTGGTAGAGCGCCACGTTTACACCGTGGATGTCATCGGTTCGATCCCGGTAGGACCCACCGCAATAAAGCGGTACAAAGAAACCCCGCCCTCCGGCTCCGGAAGGCGGGGTTTTCTGCTGTCTGTACCCGGTTAGCGAATAGCCTGGATTTCCCGCGGAAGCTCCGAAACGGAAGCCGGTCCTGCAGCCGGCGCGAGGTAGGCCTCCAAACTGTCATCCATCGCCCGGATCCAGGGCGTGTGGTGCGGCTGCGACATGGTGCCGGTGATGATCGATTGATGGACCCTGTCGCGGTAGCCCATGATGTCCTGCTTCTTTTCCTGCATCCAGATCTTGAACAGCTCGGAGACGGCGTCCAGATCGAAGTTGGGGTAGTCGGTCCGGTCGATGAGATCCCGGACGTAGGCGCTTTGGAAATCGGCCTCGTCATCATGCGATTCAAGGGCATCCTGGGCAGAGAGCCATGCGGCGATGTCCGCGGCGCGCACCTCGGCGGAAGGTACCTCAATCCGGCCAATCATCACGTCACGGGCATACCAGGCCTGCACGTCGAACATATTGAACGTGTAGTACTGGTCCTGCATGCCCAGATAGATCAGGTTGGGGTTCTCCTGCCACAGGACGCCCTTGTACAGGCTCCCGGGGTAGAGGACGTTGCGCGAGACCAGGGACAGCTCCGAGGGCAGGAAGGGGTACGTGTGGCGGTACCCGGTGCACAGCACGACGGCGTCGAAGTCCCGCGTGGTGCCGTCCAGGAAAGAAACGGTGCGGCCGTTGAACCCGGTCACCAGAGGACGTTCCTCGATGCCCTCGGGCCAGTCGTAGCCGAGTTCATGGCTGCGGTAGCTGATGGTGACCGAGCTGGCGCCCATCTTGTAGGCCTGCGAGCCGATGTCCTCCGCGGAATAGCTGCTGCCGATCATCAAGACGCTGCGCCCGGCGAAGCGCTCGGCCCCGCGGAAGTCGTGGGCGTGCAGGACCTCGCCCGGGAACGTATTGATCCCGGCAAACTCCGGCACAACGGGGCTGGCGAAGTGCCCGGTGGCTACCACCAGTTTGTCGAAGACATGCGTCTCAGTGTTCCCTGTTTCCAGGTCTTCGACCTGCACTGTGAACTCGGCGGCGGCCTCGTTCCAGGTGACCCAGCGGGCCACGGTATTGAAGCGGACATACTTGCGCACGTCACTCTTTTCCACCCGGCCCTTGATGTAGTCGAAGAGGACCTCGCGCGGAGGGTAGGAGGAAATGGGGCAGCCGAAGTGCTCGTCAAAGGTGTAGTCGGCGAACTCCAGGCATTCCTTGGGCCCGTTGGACCACAAATGCCGGTACATGCTGGAGTGCACCGGTTCTCCGGCCCCGTCCAGCCCGGTACGCCAGGTGTAGTTCCACTGCCCGCCCCAGTCTGCCTGTTTCTCAAAGCAGATGATGTCCGGAATGTCCGCTCCGAGCTTCCGTGCCGACTCAAAGGCCCGCAGCTGCGCCATGCCGCTGGGACCGGCTCCAATGATTCCTACCCGTTGTGTCATTTGTCTCCTTGGTTCGGGGCCCCGGTGCCGCGGTGGCGTTCCCGGTCCGGAGGAGGGGGAGCAGCGGTGCGCGGACGCGCAAACATCAGCAGCACCGATGGTCGGTACTGCTGTTCCTCGAAGCGGAAGTGCAGCGCCCGGAATCAGATCCGTCAGGAGAAAAGGGCGGCAAGTCGTTCCGGCTGGAACCGGCAAAAGCGGGGTTCCGGCACAGGTTGCGTACGGCCAGCCCGGGGCCCGTGGCGCCGGCCGGCCGTCCTGCTACCGAATCAGTTCTACCCGGGCAAGTCAAAAGCGGCAGGGCTGAAGGACCCCGAATCAGTGTTGCGCCGATGGAGCGGGTAGAGTTCTCCGGGCCCCAAATGGTGAAGTTGGCCACCGGTTGCTTGCGGCCGGCCGGGATATGAGCCGGATATCGGTGGGTCACACAGTTGGCGGACAGGCTCCGCTGCTATTCCTGAATAACGGCACGAAACCAGACAGGAACAGGGGGTGCAGGCTTTTTGCATACGGAAACGTCACGTACTTTTTTCCGCCGGCGTCCGGTCCTCCGGCGCACGCTGGCAGCTGCTGCTGCCCTGCTGCTTCCGCTTACCGCTGGCTGCGCCGGGGTATCGGCAACAGAACAGGTCAATGCCGCAGCTGAGTCACCCGCGAAGGCAGCGCCGTCCAGCGAGTTGCCGGAGCAGGAAGCAGACCAGCTCAATGATGCTCTGAACGAGTACGCGTCCGGAACCGGTGCCGAGTTCTCCGCGGCAGTCTACGAGACCGACACCGGCAGGTCCTGGTACTACAACCGCGGGGCGAGCTATCTGGAAGCCAGCTTGGTCAAGGTCCCCATCCTGTTGACGCTGCTGAGGCAGGCAACGGAGGAACAGCGGGAACTGACGCTGGAAGAGGAATACCTCTCCGTGATGATGATCGAATACAGCGACAATGACGCCACCACTGCTCTCTATGAGTCGGTCGGCGGTGCCGGGGAGCTGTCTCTGACATACGAGCTGCTTGGCATATCGCAGACGCCCGCTACCGAGATCTGGGGTGCGAACGAGACAGGGGTGGAGGACCAGCTCAAGGTTGCCCGGGCGCTGCTCGACGGCGTGGACTGGATCAACAGCGACCTGCACGATTACGCCGTCGAACTGATGGAAAACGTGGAGGAGAGCCAGAACTGGGGAATCAACGCCGGACTATTGGAAAGCGGCGCCGAAATTGCCGTGAAGAACGGGTGGCTGCAGGACGATGACCTGTCCTGGAACGTGGGAAGCGCCGGCTTCGTGCGCGCGGGCGGTTCCGAATACGCGGTTGTGGTGCTGACCTCCGGGACCGCCGCGATGGAGGAGGGAGTGTCAGTGGTTGAAGACGTGGCCGCTGTCATCAACTCTTTTGAAACTACGGGTACCACCGACACGGGAACCACCAATCCAGGCATGGGAACCACCAATCCAGGCACGGACCCCAGCGGCACAGCCACGGGCGACACGGACAGCACCGTGTGGCGGGCCGGCGGCCCGGAAGCATAGGCTGGAGGGTGAAGACGGCGGGTGAGCGCCGATCGCCGCGCCCCTGGCTGGGGCCCCGAAGAATCCTGGAGAAAACTTGAGCGCACAAATTGGCGTCACCGGTCTGGCAGTAATGGGAGCAAACCTGGCCCGGAACCTGGCCCGGAACGGGTACACCGTGGCCCTTCACAACCGGTCCATCGAGAAGACGGATGCACTGCTGGCCGCACATGGCGACGAGGGCGACTTCATCCGCACCGAATCCCTGCAGGAACTGGTCGATTCGCTGGAAAAGCCGCGCCGCGTCCTGATCATGGTCAAGGCCGGGGCACCGGTTGACTCTGTTATCGAGAAGCTGGTGCCGCTGCTGGAAGCAGGCGACATCGTCATCGACGCCGGCAACTCGCACTACGAGGACACCCGCCGCCGCGAGGCTGCGCTGGCCGAAAAGGACCTGCACTTTGTGGGCGTCGGCGTGTCCGGCGGCGAGGAAGGTGCCCTGCTGGGCCCGTCCATCATGCCCGGCGGCTCAAAGGAATCCTACGACTCCCTGGGTCCGATGCTGGAGAAGATTGCCGCCAAGTACGACGGCGATCCGTGCTGCACCTGGATCGGCACCGACGGCGCCGGCCACTTCGTCAAGATGGTGCACAACGGCATCGAATACGCCGACATGCAGGTCATCGGGGAAGCCTATGATCTGCTGCGCTCGGCTGCAGGCATCGAACCGGCCGAACAGGCCAAGATCTTCACCGAATGGAACACCGGCCAGCTGAGCTCGTTCCTGATCGAAATCACCGCCGAGGTCCTGGCCCACACCGACGCTCGCACCGGCAAGCCGTTTGTCGACGTCGTCGTGGATTCAGCGGGGCAGAAGGGGACCGGACGCTGGACCGTGGTCTCGGGCCTGGATCTGGGTTCGCCCGTATCCGCCATCGCCGAGTCGGTCTTTGCCCGTGCCCTGTCCTCGCAGCGCGGCCAGCGCGAAGAAGCCCAGGAAATCCTTGCCGGCGGCGAGTCCACCGTGGAACTGCCGGAAACCTTCGTGGAAGACGTCCGGCAGGCGCTGTACGCGTCCAAGCTCGTCAGCTACGCCCAGGGCATCGACATGCTCACGGCTGCCGCCAAGACCTACGGCTGGGACCTGAAGCTGGACGAGATTGCCTCGCTGTGGCGCGCCGGCTGCATCATCCGCGCCGAACTGCTGGACGACATCATGAAGGCCTACGCCGGCGATGCGGCTCCGGCGAACCTGCTGCTGGCACCGGCCTTCGCCGAGTCCATAGCTGCCGCTCTGCCGGCCTGGCGCCGCGTAGTGTCCGTTGCAGTCCAGCTGGGCATCCCCGTGCCCGTCTTCTCCTCTTCCCTGGCCTACTACGACGGACTGCGCCGCAAGCGCCTGCCCGCCGCACTGACTCAGGGCCTGCGCGACCTCTTCGGTGCCCACACGTACCACCGCGTTGACGATGAGGGCACGTTCCACACGCTCTGGGGTGCGGACCGCTCCGAAATTGCCGCTGTGGACACCCACTAAGCACGCAGCGGGCACTACTCCTGCACAGCGCTAAAAGGCCGCCGGCACCCTCGGGTGCCGGCGGCCTTTTCATGCCCGGAGGCGGAAGCCCAGCTCAGATATGGAATCCAGCTCAGATATAGATTGCCGGGTCGATGTATTCAGCCGGATCCACCGCGGGCTGCGTTTCCTTGACGTGGCGGTGGCGCCAGCGCGCGGGAATTCCGGTGATGATGGAATCGGCCGGCGCATCCTTGACCACAACGGCATTCGCACCGACCGCGCTGTTCTTGCCGATGGTCACCGGCCCCAGGATCTTTGCCCCGGCACCAACGGTCACGCCGTCGCAGATGGTGGGGTGCCGCTTGATCCGCGCCAGGGAACGCCCGCCGAGCGTTACCCCGTGGTAGAGCATGACGTCGTCGCCGATCTCGGCAGTTTCACCGATCACCACGCCCATGCCGTGGTCAATGAAGAAGCGCCGCCCGATGGTGGCCCCGGGGTGGATCTCGATGCCGGTGGCAAAGCGGGTCATCTGGGAGAGCACCCGGGCCGGGAAACGCAGTCCCGGCCGCGCCCACATCTTGTGCGTGAGCCGGTGCATCCAGATGGCATGAAGCCCCGAGTAGACCACGATGTTCTCAAGGGAACCGCGCGCGGCCGGGTCGTGGGAAGCGGCGGCGTCGAGGTCTTCGCGCAGGCGGGCAATCAGGCTCACAGAGGACTTTCTGCTCAGGTGGATCCGGTCAGGACCCGGGCGGGTTGCGGGTCTCAGCCCCGGATGTCGTCGTACAGCACGGTGGAGATGTAACGCTCTCCAAAGTCGCAGACGACGGCGACAATCAGCTTACCGGCGTTCTCCGGCCGCTTTGCCAGCTCCAGGGCGGCCCAGACGATGGCTCCGGAGGAAATGCCGCCAAGGATGCCTTCCTGCGTACCCAGTGCGCGGGCGGTGGTGATGGAATCCTCGATCGAGGCATCGATGACCTCGTCGTAGATGTCCGTGTCCAGCACCTCGGGGACGAAGTTGGCGCCCAGGCCCTGGATCTTGTGCGGTCCGGGGGAGCCGCCGTTGAGGATGGCCGAGTCCTTGGGCTCCACAGCCACGATCTGAACGCCCGGCTTGCGCTTCTTCAGGACCTGCCCGACGCCGGTGACGGTTCCGCCGGTGCCGACGCCGGCAACAAAGATGTCCACCTTGCCGTCGGTGTCTTCCCAGATTTCCTCTGCAGTGGTCTGGCGGTGCACCTCGGGGTTGGCGGCGTTGGCGAACTGCTGGGCCCAGATGGCGTTCTCCGTGGTCGCAACAATTTCCTTGGCCTTGTCCACGGCGCCGCGCATGCCTTCAGAACCGGGCGTCAGGACAATCTCGGCACCGTAGGCGCGGAGCATGACGCGGCGTTCGGTCGACATGGTCTCCGGCATGGTCAGGATGACCTTGTAGCCGCGGGCTGCGCCAACCATGGCGAGGGCGATTCCGGTGTTGCCGGAGGTGCCTTCCACGATGGTGCCGCCGGGCTTCAGGGCGCCGGCCTTTTCAGCGGCATCCACAATGGCCACGCCGATGCGGTCCTTCACGCTGTTGGCGGGGTTGTAGAACTCCAGCTTGACGGCAACCTCAGCGTCAAGGCCCTTCGTCAGCCGATTCAGCCGCACCAGCGGCGTGCCGCCGACCAGCTGCGTCACGTCGTCGTAAATCCGTGCCATGGTTTGTCCTCAATCCGTTGGAGTGTCTGGAAGTCTTGCGGCTCGAACGCCGGTGGAAAATACCTGCAGCAGTGCCCGCTCCAGCCTATCGCCCACCACGGGGGAGTGTCAGTTGTCAAGCCATTCGGCGTAATATTTCCGCGCCTTGGCCAGCTTGGGGTTGATGATCACCTGGCAGTACCCCTGCTCCGGGTGCTTGGCATAGAAATCCTGGTGTTCCGCTTCCGCTACGTGGAACTCAGGCAGCGGGGAGATTTCCGTCACGATCGGATTGTCCCAGTGCTCGCTGGCACGGTCCCGGGCCTTCTCGAATTCCTCCCGCTGGGTTTCGTCGGAGTAGAACATCGAGGACCGGTACTGGGTGCCGACGTCGTAGCCCTGACGGTTCAGAGTGGTCGGATCGTGCGAGATGAAGAACATGTCCAGGATCACTTCAGCCGGAATGATGTCTTCGTCAAACGTGACGGCAACAACCTCGGCGTGGCCCGTGGTTCCCGAGCAGACGCTGTAATAGTCCGGGCGGGCGGTGTGCCCTCCGGTGTAGCCGGACACCACTTCGGTGACACCGCGGGTTTTCTGATAGAGGGCATCGAGGCACCAGAAGCAGCCTCCGCCAAGTACATAGGTCTTCATACCCTCTATCAATGCATGCGCGCCCGGAAGAATTCCCGGCCCGTCAATGCATGACCGGCCGGTCCGGCAGGCGGCGGAGCAGCCGGCAGCAGCCGGGCAGCAGCGGGGCAGCAGCGGGGGAGCAGCGGGGGAGCGGCGGGGAAGGGAAGGCCGGGCGTACGGCGCGGCCGAATTGAGCAGGGATAGCCGAGCGGGTACAACTGAAACTATGGAAACAGACAAGCCCGCCGAAGGCAGCGAACCGGCGGCACCGGGAACGGACCCGGCAGTAACGGCCACGGCAGCACCGGACACCGCACCGGCGTCGGAGACTCCGGGGGAACCCGGAGCAGCAGCGCTCCACGCCGTTCCGACACTGGGCGACGTCCTGCTGGCGGCCGAAGAACTCTGGCCCGAATCCCTGGCCGAGGGCTGGGACGCCGTCGGTCTGGTGGCAGGACGGCCTTCCCGCCCCGTGCAGCGCATTCTGTTTGCGGTGGATCCCACCACCGAGGTGATCGATGAGGCCCTCGAGTGGGGCGCGGACCTGCTGCTGACCCATCACCCTCTCTTCCTGAAGCCGGTTCACTCGGTGGCAGGGACGGGCTTCAAGGGCGACGCCGTCCACCGCCTGATCGAAGGCGGCTGCGCCCTGCTGACCGTGCACACCAACGGTGACAGCGCCGTCGGCGGAGTGTCCGACGTACTGGCGGACGCCTTCGGCCTCGGAAACGTCGAACCCCTGGTTCCGGCCGAGGACGGCCTGCCCGAGGAGGGCATTGGCCGCGTGGGCGACCTGAGCGACGCCACCACCCTCGCGGACTTCGCCAAACTGGTCTTCAGCATCATGCCCGCCGTTGCCGGCGGTGTCCGCGTGGCCGGCGATCCGCACGGCCTCGTCCGCCGGGTTGCTGTCTGCGGCGGCGCCGGTGACAGCCTTTTCGACGCCGTTCGGCGGCACCAGGCTGACGTTTACGTCACAGCCGACCTTCGACACCACCCGGCATCGGAGGCCCGTGAAGCCGCCGTGAACGGACGGCCCTACCTCATTGACGTTTCCCATTTCGGCAGTGAATGGCTGTGGCTGACCCCCGCAGCCAATGCCCTGGAGAATGTCCTCAACGATCAGGGCTTCGCCGCCGAGATCCGGATCAGCGGCACCAACACCGATCCCTGGGACTTTGTGCTGACCCCCGGGCTGAACTGACCTGCGCCCTTGGCATAGGCTAGGGGGAAGAACCGGCCAGGTTGGTCCGGTCATAGGTGGAGGTTTTTCGGTGGCAAAAGCATCGTCGGCGGAGCAGCTGCGGCTGCTCGATTTGCAGGCTCTGGACAGTAACATTCGCAAACTCCGGAATCGGGCTCGCAGCGTCAGCGACAACTCGGCCATTGCGGACCTCGGGCTGCAGCGGGCTGCGGCACAGAGCAAGCTTGTGGCCGCATCCACCGAGGCAGCGGATGTCACCCGTGAACTCACCCGTGCCGAAGCCGACGTCGCCTCCGTGGTGGCCCGGATCGACCGCAACCAGAACCACTTGGACAGCGGCAAGGGCAGCTCCAAGGAGCTCACCGCGCTGCAGAGCGAAATGGAGTCGCTGAAGCGCCGGCGTTCCGATCTGGAAGACGTGGAGCTGGAAGTCATGGAACGCCTGGAGGCGGCGAAGGCCGCCGAGGAACAGTTCCGGCAGGCGGCCCGGGCCCTGGACGCCGAGGTTGCCGTACTGGAGGAAGCCCGCGACGCCGAGCTGGCGGAAATCGAAGCCGAGCGTGTTGCCGCCGTCGCCGAACGTGCTGAACTGGCTGACACCTTTGACCCCGCACTGCTGGCGGTCTACGAGAAGACCCTGGCCAAGAACGGCATCGGCGCTGCCCGGCTGTTCAACGGAACCTCCGAAGGTTCAGGCATGCAGCTGAGCCCCGGAGACCTCGCCGACATCCGCCGCGCCGCCGAGGACGACATTGTGTTCTGCCCGGACTCCGGCTGCATCCTGGTGCGTTCCGCCGAGTGGGGCAGCTGATCCGTGACCCTGTTTGACCCGTCCGACGCTGCTGTTGACGCGCCTGAAGACACCGGTTCGGCCGGCCCGGGCGCCGGAAAGCCGCGGCGAACCCTGATTGTGGAGGCCGACGGCGGCTCCCGCGGCAACCCGGGACATGCCGGCTACGGCGCACTGGTGCGGGATCCGGACACCGGAGCCATCCTGGCCGAAAAGGCCGAGTACATCGGAAAGGCCTCGAACAACGTGGCCGAGTACTCCGGCCTGCTGGCCGCGCTGGAAATGGCCCACCAGATCGATCCCGACTGCTGGATCCTCGCCAAGATGGACTCCAAGCTCGTTGTGGAGCAGATGAGCGGGCGCTGGAAGATCAAGCATGAGGACATGCAGCGCCTGGCTGCCAAGGCACGCGGGATCGTCAACCCGCGCCGGGTGAAGTACCAGTGGATCCCGCGCGAACTGAACAAGGACGCCGACCGGCTCTCCAATGAGGCCATGGACGCCGGCATGGCGGGAGTCCCCTGGGTCCACAAGGGCGGGCTGGCGCTGGACGGCGGGGCGGCCTTCGCCGGCGCTCCGAACGGATCCGCCGGTGCCGCAGTTGCTGAGACAACAGCACAAGAAGCAGCCGGGGAAGCTCCGGTGCCAACCGGCCGGCTTCACCACACCGAAATCTGGGTCCGGGACTTTCCCGCAGCCGAAGCGTCGCTGGGCTGGCTGCTGGAACGGCTGGGCTACCGGCGGACCGACGCCTGGGACAGCGGAGCGAAGTGGCAGGGCGCTGACAGCTACGTCGTCGTGGAAGCCGGACCTGACGTGCTGGAGGCCGCGCATGAGCGCAGGCGTCCCGGCGTCAATCACCTCGCGTTCCGGGCCGGGGCCCCGGCCGAGGTGGACCTGCTGGTCCGCCGGGCAGCCAGCCACGGTTGGACGCTGCTCTTTGCCGACCAGCATCCGCACGCGGGCGGGCAGAACCACTACGCCGCCTATCTGGAAAACGCCGAAGGTTTCGAAGTGGAGCTGGTGGCGGACCAGGACCCAAACAGCTAGGGCAGGATGATGTTCAGCTGATACGGCTTGCGGGCCGTCGCCGGCACCAGTTCCGCCTCCCACTTTTCCCGGGCTGCAGCCAGCAGCTCTTCGGGGGTGGCGGGATCGCTGCCGCTGCGGGTGAGCAGATGCCGTGCGAGCTCGCCGCGGGTGTGTTTGGCGAAGTGTGACACCACGGTGCGTTTGCCGTTGCGGACCTGGAAAACGTTGACCGCCGCGGCTTTGGCCGGTTCCGGCGCCCAGGCTGCCGCATAGGTACTGGACCGGCAGTCCACCACCAGATGTCCGGCGGCATAGTCGCCCAGGGCTTCGCCCAAGTGCTTCTTCCAGAAAGATGCCAGTTTGCCGGTCTCCGGCAGTTTCACGGCCATGGAAAGCCGGTACGCCGGAATCGGGTCGCTGAAGCCGAGGGCGCCCCACAGCCCGGAGATGACGACGACGGCGGCGTCGGCCCTGCGCTGCTGGTCCGGTGTCAGGTCCGCGTACCCCAGGGCGTCGTACAGAACACCGGTGTAGATGCTGTGGGCCGGCGCGCACGGCTCCGCGTGAAGCACAGTGTTTCGCCGGACTTCCGCCGCCAGCGAGGGGCCGACCCCCAGGACGCCGTGGGCGTCGTCGGCGCTGCTGGCATCGGCCAGGGCGGCGAGCACCTGCTTTCGGGCATCCGTAAGCCCGGGGAAATGCAGCTTGTCGGGATCAAAGGCGGAACCGGTGATCGCCGGCGTTTTTCCTTCGGAGGGCGGTAGCAGAATCAGCACCGATTAATCCTACGCGAGGACGGGGCAGCCGCCGGCCGGAGTCCGCGGAACCGGGGGACCGGTGCGGAGGCGGTAGCATTGAGGCTGGACGGGTTGGCCAGGCGATCGCGTCGGTTCCTTTTTTCGAAAAGATTCCGCCGAGGAAAGTCCGGGCTCCGCAGAGCAGGGTGGTGGGTAACGCCCACTCGGGGAAACCCGCAGGCCAGTGCCACAGAAAAGAAACCGCCGTCGGCAGTGTTCCTTTTGCGGGAACACTGTCTTTCGGTAAGGGTGAAAAGGTGGTGTAAGAGACCACCAGCGTTCCGGGTGACCGGAACGGCTAGGTAAACCCCACCCGGAGCAAGGCCATACAGAACACGTTTGAGGGCTGCTCGCCCGATGTGTTCGGGTAGGCCGCTTGAGGGCGCCGGCAACGGCGTTCCTAGATGGATGATTGCCGCCTCCGGTCCGGTAACGGTCCGGGGACACAAAACCCGGCTTATCGGCCAGCCCGTCCCTAAACTTGCGCTAAGCGCGCCCTACACAACGAGCCATATACCAGCAGTCTGTGTACAGGCACGCTGTTCACCGACACGCGGTACCTGCAAAGCGCCGATATTGCCCGCAGATTCCTTCAGGGCAACAGTGCCGTCCCGTTGGGACCGGTTTTTCCACAGGATTAGCGAAAGACTGTCGCAATTAACGGATCGCAGCAGGCGCCCGGACTAGTCTGTGCTCATGTCCAGACCGACAAAACGCAGACCGCTGGTGGTCCGCAACGCGAATTTCCGTGCCTTGTGGGTTTCATCAACCGCGGGAATTTTCGGCACATCGGTGGCAGCAGTGGCCCTTCCCCTGATAGCGGCCGTGGAGCTCGACGCATCCGACTTTGCCGTGGCAGCCCTCTCCGGCATGGGTTTCCTCCCGTGGCTGCTGTTTGGACTGCCGATCGGCGCCCTGGTGGACCGCTACCGGCGCAAACCGGTAGTGCTGGCCGCACTGGTGCTGAGGATCATTGTTCTCCTGTCCCTGCCGGTGGCGTTCTGGATGGACCGCCTGTCCGTAACCCAGTTGTTTGTGGTTTCCTTCCTCTCAGGACTGGCTGCCGTCTTCTCCATGCTGGCGGAGTCGGCCCTGCTCCCGCGGGCCGTACCGCGGGAAGAACTCATTGAAGGCAACGGGCTGATGACCGGTTCCGCGGCCTCGGCCGATGCCGTCGGGCGCAGCTTGGGCGGCTGGCTGACGGGAGCCTGGGGAGCCTCTAATTCGCTCCTGCTGCAGGTTGCGGCCTCCGGTGCGTCACTGGTATCCGTGGCAACGCTGAAGGTTTCCGAACCGGCGACCGCACCGAACTCCCGAAACCGGATTTTCCGCGACATGGGCGACGGGCTGCGCTACAGCTTCAGCACCGCACCACTGCGGACCATCCTTCTGGCCGGTGCGCTGTGGAACCTGGGGGGCGCCATCGTCGTATCACTGATGGTGATCCTCGTGGTTCGCACACTGGGGGAGTCCGGAGCGGTGCTGGGGTTCCTGACGGCCTCCACCGCCCTGGGCGGCACCCTCGGCGGGCTCACGGTCAAACGGGCCACTCACCGCTGGGGATCGGGAACCGTCTGGCGTTTCTCCATGGTCCCCGCAGTGCTGGGCTATTCGTCGCTGCTGCTGATGACCCCCGGCTGGGGTCTGCTTCCGGGCTTTGCCGGCCTGTTCCTGGCCGGATTCGCCATCGCGATGAACGTGGTGGTCGCCACGAGCTTCCGCCAGCGGGTGTGCCCGCCGCAGATGCTGGGCCGGCTTGGGTCGGCTTCGCGGATGGTGACGTGGGGAATGCTCGCCGTTGCCGGCGTCATCGGCGGAGCGCTCGTGGGCCCGCTGGGTGTCCGGGGAGCCATCGCCGCCGGTCTCGCAGTCGCCGTCCTGGCTCCGCTGGTAGCCGCCTTCGGTCCGCTCCGCAGCATCAGGCACCTGGAGGAGCTGGAGCCCGTCCCGCTGGAAACCGCCGCCGAGAGCCGCTAGCAGTGTGACAAACATCTCCTGCAACATGCGAATGGGTCACCTGTGTCCTAATACACTTGGAGGGACCGTGGCGCGGGATATCCGCAGCCACGGGACACACGTCGCACGCCGCGGCCCTGCAGCGACCAGCAGCAGCACCCCGGGGCGCAGCGGCCTGACCAACCGGCACAGAGCAGTGCCGGCTGAGATAAGGATGTGAAGATCTTTGAGCCAGTTCTCCGATACGTGCCTTGATACGTGGATGGACCGTGAGGCCATTGCCGAGGCAATGATTCCGCTGATCGGGCGGCTGTACCGGGAAAACAGCGTGGTCACTTCGGTCTACGGCCGGCCGCTGGTCAACCGGTCCGTCATCGATATCCTCAAGGCGCACCGCTTCGCGCGGCAGATTGACGAAGTGGAGCTGCCCGTCTCCGACACCTTCCCGCTGCTGCAGGCACTGGCGGAGCTCGAACTCGGTGCGGCGTCCATTGACCTGGCCCGCCTGAGCCTGAAGTACAAGTCCGAGGGCAACGGAACCGACCTCGTCGAATTCCTCCGCACGGAGCTGGCCGGGGTGGCCGGGAAGCACGGCGCCGACGACCGCACCAGCACCGACGTCGTCCTCTACGGCTTCGGCCGGATCGGAAGGCTGCTCGCCCGCATCCTCATTGACCACGCCGGCGGCGGACAGGGACTCCGCCTGCGCGCCATTGTGGTGCGCCGGGGCTCCGACAACGACCTGGTCAAGCGCGCGTCGCTGCTGCGCCGCGACTCCGTGCACGGTGCGTTCGACGGAACCATCACCGTGGACGAGGAAAACAACACCATCCTCGCCAACGGCACCCTGATCCAGGTCATTTACTCCAACGATCCCGCCAGCGTGGACTACACGGCCTACGGCATCAACAACGCCGTCGTCGTGGACAACACCGGCCGCTGGCGCGACGAAGAAGGACTGTCCCAGCACCTGGCCGCAAAGGGTGTAGCCCGCGTGCTGCTCACGGCTCCGGGCAAGGGCAACCTGAAGAACATCGTGCACGGGATCAACCACGAAGCCATCAGCGACGACGACAAAATCGTCACCGCGGCTTCCTGCACCACCAACGCCATCACCCCGGTGCTGAAAGTCCTCAACGACAAGTACGGGATTATCCACGGGCATGTGGAGACGGTGCACTCGTTCACGAATGACCAGAACCTCATTGACAACTTCCACAAGGGTGACCGCCGCGGCCGTTCCGCCGCACTGAACATGGTCATCACCGAAACCGGTGCCGCCAAGGCCGTGGCCAAGGCGCTTCCGGAACTGGCGGGCAAGCTCAGCGGCAACGCCATCCGCGTGCCCACCCCCGACGTGTCGATGGCGATCCTGAACCTGAACTTCGAGACGTCCACCACCAAGGAAGAAATCAACGCCTTCCTGCGGGAAACGTCGCTGAACTCTGACCTGCACAAGCAGATCGACTACATCGATTCGCCCGAGGTTGTCTCCACCGACTTCGTTGGTTCCAAGCGCGCAGGCATCGTGGACGGCCTGGCCACGATCTCCAACGGCAAGAACGCCGTTCTCTATGTTTGGTACGACAACGAGTTCGGCTACAGCTGCCAGGTCATCCGTGTGCTGGAGGAAATGGCGCATGTGAACCCGCCGGCCTTCCCGCGGGTTGAGGAACTGGCGGCCTCGCTCTAAGCGGGGGCTGTTACGGCAGAAGGTGCGCTTCCCGGTGGGGGAGCGCACCTTCTGCCGTTGCGGCCTCTTACCGGCTGTGAGGTGCCGGTGCTTGCCTGAGCTGCTGTCTAGTGGCCGAACGGATCGGGGTCCACGCCCGGCATCCAGGTCAGTCCCGGAACGTTCCAGCCGTTGGCTTTGATCGCCTTGCGGGCCTTGCGGCTCCACCGGTCGTTGAGCTTGTCCACGTAGAGCTTGCCGTCCAGGTGGTCGTACTCGTGCTGCAGGACGCGGGCGAACCAGCCGGTGGCCTCGAATTCCAGCGGCTTCCCGAACTCGTCAAAACCGGAAATCTTGACCCACTCGGCCCGGTTGACGGGGAAGTTCTCCCCGGGCACCGAGAGGCAGCCTTCAGCGTCTTCTTCCGGATCCGGGGCGGAACCGGGCACCTTGGAAGTGATGAGGACGGGATTGACGACGACGCCGCGGTCCGGTGCGTCGTCGTCGTTCTGGTACGCAAAGGTGAACAGCCGCAGTCCCACGCCAACCTGCGTGGCTGCCAGCCCCACGCCGTTCGCCACATCCATGGTTTCGTACATGTCGGCCACGAGAGTGCGCAGTTCGTCGTCGAACTTTTCCACCGGAAGGGCCCGGCGGTGCAGTACGGGTTCACCGTGGATGACTATGGGACGGACGGTCATTGCTGGTCTTTCTCTAGGACGGATGGAGTTGGGCGCAGTCAGCTAGGCGGTGATCTGCCGGCCGATGACTTCGCGCATAATTTCGGAGGTACCGCCGAAAATGGTCAACAGCCGGGCGGCGAGAAACGCCTGGGCCACCGGGTACTCCAGGATGTAGCCGTAACCGCCGTGCAGCTGCAGGCAGCGGTCGGTGATGGACTTGACGCGTTCGCTGGCCCACAGCTTGGCCTTGGCAGCGGAAACGGCGTCCAGCTTGCCCTCGTTGAACGCCAGAATGGCCGAGTCCACGTAAGCCTCGGTCACCTCGACCTCGGTGAGGATGTCGGCCAGGACAAACCTGCTGTTCTGGAAGTCGGCAATGCGTTCACCGAAGGCGTTGCGTTCCTTGGTGTACTGCACTGTGGCTTCGTAGATCTGCCGGGCGACGGCGGAGGAGGCGACGGCGATGGCCAGGCGGCCCTGCGGGAGCTGGCCTGCGGCGTACTCCAGGCCCCGGCCCATTTCGCCCACCAGGTTGCCCTCGGGGACGTGGACGTTGTCGAAAAAGAGCTCGGCGGTGTCGGAGGCCTTCAGGCCCATCTTGTCCAGTTGGCCGCCGGTGGAGTACCCCTCGGTCTTTTCCACCATGAACATGCTGAAAGAGTCCCTGCCGCCGCGGCCGGAGCTTCCGTCCGTGCGGGCCAGGACCAGCGAAGCGTCGCCGCTGATGCCGTTGCCGATAAAAGTCTTCTGGCCGCTCAGGCGCCACCCGCCGTCGTCGTCGCGCACTGCCTTGGTGCGGATGCCGCGCAGGTCGCTGCCGGCGCCCGGTTCGGTCCAGGCCACGGAGGTGACTTTGTCGCCGCTGACCATGTCCGGCAGGAAACGCTGCTTCAGGTCATCGGAGCCGTAGGCCAGCAGGTGGGGGAGGACCATGTCATCGTGCAGGTGGAAGGCCAGGCCGACGGCGAGATGGTTGGCCTTGGCGAATTCCTCGTCCAGGACGGCGCGGAAACGGTAATCGGGCATGCCCGCACCGCCGAATTCCTCCGGAATCGCAAGGCCCAGCAGGCCCTGTTCGCCGGCGGCCTTCCACAGCTGCCGGGGCATCATGTGCTCGGCGTCCCACTGCGGATACCCGGGAGCAACCTCGCGGGAGTTGAACTCCCGGGCGAGGTCGCGGAAAAGCTCATGGTCTTCTTCGAACAGTCTGCGCTCCACGGCGGCGTCTCCTCATTTGCTGGCCACACAACGTTTAGTGGCTGTGGTGTCTCAGTGGCTGTGTTTGCGCTGCGGGTGTCCACACAAGCCTGAACAGCACCGGTTACAAGTCAAACACAGCAAAGGCCGCCCCGAATTATCCGGAGCGGCCTTTGGGAAGCTGGACCTGCCAACCTCATTGGGGTGAGTAACGGGGGTTGAACCCGCGACCTCCTGGACCACAACCAGGCGCTCTGCCAACTGAGCTATACCCACCATGTGCCTCGGATAACATATTCGCAAAGTCCAGGCGAGTGGTCTTTGCGAACTCATTTATCTGAGGCAGCGGAATCAAGCTTACACGGTTTTTCGGGTGGTCCTGACCAACTTCGGTTCGAGGGGCCCGAATGTGACCGAGCTAACCTTTCATGCCCTCCGCAATCTTCTTGGCCGTGGCTGAATCCGGGCCCGGTGCGGGAACGAAAACGGCCTCGCGGTAGTAGCGCAGCTCGTTAATGGAGTCCACGATGTCGCCCAGCGCACGGTGGTTGCCCGTCTTGGCAGGGGCCTGGAAGTACGCACGGGGGTACCAGCGGCGTGCCAGCTCCTTGATGGTGGAGACATCAATGATGCGGTAGTGCAGGTAGTCAATGACCTCGGGCATATCGCGGGCCAGGAACATTTTGTCCGTGCCCACCGAGTTTCCGGCGAGCTGGGCCTTCTTGGGCTCCGGGACCCACTTGGTGATGTATTCGATGACCTGGGCTTCAGCCTCCGCCATGGACATGCCGTGCGGCAGTTCGTCCAGCAGCTTCGAAGCGGTATGCATGTTCCGCACGAAGTCGCCCATCTGGGCCAGCGCGGCATCATCGGGGCGGATCACCACGTCCACGCCGTCACCGAGGATATTCAGCTCGGAGTCGGTCACCAGGACCGCAACCTCGATCAGGGCATCATTCTTGATGTCCAGGCCGGTCATTTCACAGTCGATCCATACAATGCGTTCATTAGTTATTGGCACAGAACCAATGTACCGCTTGGGTTCAGCTCAGAGGCTCGAGTGGCTGTGCTGCTGCCGCTCTGAGGATGTGCCGGATGCGCCGGCGGTCCCGGCGGTGTCGACGGCGGAGGCGGCGACATATCGCTGAACCGGGAACTGGCCTGTCTCGGGAGGGCCGAAGACCCGGGTCCACCGGCTTTCCACGGCGCCCTCGGGCATGCTGCTGTCGGCTGCGGTGCCGGTGCCCGCACCGGAACCCGCGCCGGAACCCGCGCCGGCGCCTGCCGCGCGGCGTGCCCGGCGGCTTTCGGGCAGGGCGGTTCCGGTGTCGATGCCCTGCAGGACCTGACCTGGAGGGGCCTGCGGAACGGCAGAGACCTCGGGCGGCGAGGAAGTTGTCCGGGCCGGAGCTGCTCCGGAGGCCGCAGCGGGTTTGCGTGCGAAGACGGAAACCACCGGCAGGACCCCTGTTGTGGGGTCGGCTGCACGCATCTGCTTGCGGGTCATTGGCGCTGCTGTACTGGCTGATGCGGGGGAGATTACAGCCGGGGTGAGCGCAGCCGCGGGGACCGCAGCCGAGGGTGCCTCGCCGGCGGGTTCAGGGGAGGACTCCCGGGGGACAGCCGGCGTGTCCGGTGTTTTTGCCGAAGCAGGGGAAGAGGATGAGACATACCAGACAGCCGCGAAGGAGAGCAGGAGCAGGAACCCGCAGGCTGCGGTAACCGGCCAGGCGATGCCGGCCCAGATCATGGTCCCGGCTGCCGTGACGGCAAGGAAAAGGCCCCAGCCGAGCAGGTCATTGTTCCTGGGGGACGGCTTTGGCGCCTGGAGTTTTGCACCTGCCGGCACTGCGCGTCCTCCGGAATTCCGGCGCGGCCGCAGCTCAGGCTCGGCCACGGCCGGAACGGCTTCTTTGACGCTGTCTCCGGAAACTTCTCCGGCTCCGTCTGCCGCCGCGTTGTCCGTCAGCGGGGACGGCTGCGGCGCCGTAAGGCGCGGCCCGTCGTCGTGCCGTTGTCTGTCTTCACTGTCTGCCCGGTGGCGCCCCACAGCCCATACCGCCTTGCCTTGATGATCCAAACCGATTTCAGTCTATGTGACGCTCCCCGCATCCCCGTGCTCCGGCTTCGGCGCGTCCGTGCGGTCCCTGCCGCCGTCCAGGCCGCGGGCTGCCTGCGGTGCTAATATTTGGGCTAACTGACGGTCGTCGCCGCTGCGTGCCGCAGCTCGTGAATTCGGCTGCGCCGTAACCCGGCCCGTGCCGCCACGCCGTCGGGCAACTGTACGAAACCAAAGATTGGAACCACGCAGATGGCCGCCCAGGTCCCCGCGACCGAGCCTTCGCCTCCGGGTACGGAGTCAGCGAAAGCCCAGAACCCCAACGTCGCGATTATCCAGGGGCTTGTTGGTTCCCTCATGATGCTCGCAGGTTCGCTTGGAGTCGGGTGGCTGTCACTGGCCTCCTACGACCTGCGCCGCAATCCGGTCATCATGTGGCTGCGCTTTGAACCCGAGGGCTCAGTGCTCTCGGTCTTCCTGCTGGCGCTGGGCGGCATGCTCCTCGTTAGGTCATGGCTGCGGCTGGGCCAGCGCATCACGTCCTGGGGGCCGGAAAGCCGGCCGGTGGTGCTGAAAGCGATCATTGCGTGGGCGGCCCCCATGTGCGTCGCCCTGCCGCTCTTCAGCCGCGACGTCTTTGCCTACATTGCGCAGGGGCTGGTCATGGTCAGCGGGTTGAATCCGTACAAGGACGGCTATTCGCAGATTTCCAACTACCTGCAGATCGGCGCCGACGACCTCTGGGCACAGAGCCCGACGCCGTACGGTCCGGTCTTTCTGTGGATGGAGGAACTGGTCATCCGGGTCACGGACGGCCAGCCCGAATACTCCATCCTGCTCTTCCGGCTGATTTCCCTGATCGGGGTGGCACTGTGCGTGTATTACGTGCCCAAACTCGCCGAACTGCACAACATTAATCCCAACCGCGCCCTGTGGCTCACCGCAGCCAACCCGCTGTTCCTGACCACCTTCATTGCCAGCATCCACAATGACGCACTGATGATCGGGCTGGCACTGGCCGGTTTGTACCTGGCCGCCACCAAGCGCGCGATTCCGGGCATCCTGCTCATTACGCTCTCCGTGGGCATCAAGCCGATCACACTGATTCTGCTGCCCTTCGTAGGCCTCATGTGGGCCGGCAAGGGGGCCTCCTGGCCGCGCAAGTTCCTCTACTGGTTCATGACCGCCGGGATCGCCCTGGGCCTCCTGTGGATCATGGGCATCATCAACGGATTCGGCTTCGGCTGGGTAGGTGCGCTGAGCACCCCGGGCAGCGTGTGGATCTGGTATGCCCCCATCGGGTTCCTCGGCATGCTCGTCGCCACGCTGGGCAACGCCCTGGGCCTTCCCGGCTGGACGTTTGCGGACATCGTGCACACGCTGGGCCGCGTCACCTCGATCATCATCGTGCTCTGGCAGATGTTCGTGGGCGAGTACAGCAAGCTGGTGCGCCGCCTGACGCTGGCGTTTGCCGCCGTCGTCCTCCTCGCGCCGATGATCCAGTCCTGGTACGTGGTGTGGCTGATTCCGCTGTTCGCCGTCACCGGTATCCGCAACGACTGGCAGGTCAAGACGCTGTACCTGGTCGTCTCGTTCTTCATGGTCTACGCGATCAGCGACCAGCTGGATATCTGGCCCTACTTTGACTTCAGCCTCAGCGCCGCCCGGCAGATTGCTGCCGTGACGGCACTGGGCTTTGCGATGTACCTGATTTTCCTTGACCCCAAGACGAAGGTCCTGTTCCGCAAGAAGCTTACAGAGCCGTCTCCGGGCGAACTCCGGGTGCGCTGAGGCGGGCGCTGCCGCCGGCCTTCGTCAGGCGCACAATCCGCTGCAGCGACCAGGCAAAAAGCACCAGCAGCAGGATGTTGCGGACCGTCAGCAGCAGGGCAACAACCACGTTCAGGTCGTTGTACAGGGCGGCATAGAACATCGGGTACACCAGGGTGGTCAGCGGCGCAATCACCAGCATCAGGATTGCCGGAACCAGCCAGCTGCGGCCCTCCCACGCCACGCCGACAGCAACCACGGCACCGAGCCACAGCATGAACTGCGGCGAGCCCACCTTGTTGAAAACGATGAACGCCGAAACCAGGGCCAGCGACCCGGCAATCAGCAGCTGCCCGGCGTCGGCGCCCCGGCGCATCGCCCAGAACAGCAGGACGACGACGGCGAGGGCCGCCAGCGCCAGCAGCGGCATCATCAGCGCGGCCACCGGCTCGCCGAGGGCGCCGCGGACTTCGCGCGTGTTGATGACCTTGTCCTCGAAGATAAAGGCATCGGATCCGCCCAGGATCGCCTGCCACAGGCCCGGCGTCGTGAACGGAGCTTCCATCTGCATTCCGCGCGCGCCCTGGGCGCCGACGAATGACAGCAGATGGGAGAGGCCTCCGCCGGCAACGACGATTCCGGCCATGACCGCCGACACCGCTGCACCTGTCAGCAGCAGGGTGGCGCGGCGGCGCCAGGTGACCAGGACCGCCAGGATGACGGCGGCCGGCCAGACCTTCATCCACGTGGCGAAGGCCAGCAGGGCGGAGGCGATCACAGGGCGGCTGGCCAGCAGGAGCAGGGCGACGATGACCAGGGGCGCAGTGAGCCCGTCGATCCGGCCCACCGCCACCGGGCCCAGCAGCCCGGTGACAACCAGCCACCAGTAGGACGCGGCGTACCGGGCCGGGGTGCCCGGCTTGCTCATGACGGCGACGGCGGCACCGTTCAGGGCCGTGAAGAGAAGGAACCAGACGAGCTGGTACGGGCCCCAGCCCAGCACCGCAGCCAGCAGCATGGGAACGAGGGCCCCGATCGGGTAAACCCAGTCATTGCTGATTCCCTGCCAGACGCCGTCGTTAATCCCCTCAAAAGCCCACTGCCGGTAGAAGTTGATGTCGCTCAGGACCCCGCCGGAGAAAATAAGCGATGACAGTGCCGCGAAGAACACCAGATGGACCAGAGCGAAGCAAATCCATAACGATTTCCGGCGCATGAAGCGCTCCTGCAAAGGGGCCAGTTTCTGCGACATTCCGGGTGGTTCTCCTTAGGTAATGCAGGTGCTGTGCCCCGTTCGGACACAGCGATAAGGCTACCGGCGGCCGTGCCGCGGCATGCAATCCGCCGTCGGACACGGGATACTGGTGAAATGACCGACGGAACAGAACACGTAATCACGGCAGATTTTGATGTCTCGGAATGGGAACCGACCCCTTATCAAGTGGAAGGGACCAACAGCGAACTTTCCACCGTCCGCGCCATAAAAATCTTCGAGGGGGACATCGTCGGCACCAGCGTCGCTGACCTCATCATGGCTGGAAATGCCGTTGGTGCAGGGTATGTCTGCTCCGAGGTGTTCGCCGGTTCAATCGCCGGACGGGAGGGGACCATGGTCATCCAGCACTGGGGCGTGGCCGAAGGAACGGCGACCGCGAGCTCCGGCCACATCATTCCCGGCTCCGGCACCGACGGACTTGCCGGGATTTCCGGCAAAGCGATTTTCACGCAGGAACCCGACGGACAGCACCGGCTCGAACTGCGCGTGACCCTGCCGGAAGACTGATCCGCCGGAAGACTGACCTGCCGGCTCAGGCGCCCCGCCCGGCGGGAAATGCCAGCCACAGGGCAGCAGCCACAGACGCCGCAATGACCGCGGCAAAGGCTGCCAGCCACAGCCCCGACGGAACACCCGTCCGCTGGTACAGGATGTAGGCGTCAGAGCTCTGCAGGGACCGCCGGCGCCGGGTATGCACGCCCAGGACCTTCAGCCAGTCCCGGACCGCCCCGGCGAGCAGCGCCGTTCCCACCGCCAGCGTGGCCCATGAGACGGCAACGGGCGACGCGAACCACACCAGCAGCACCGAAACGGCGGCACAGCCGCAGGCGATAACGAGTCCCTGCAGATTGCGGATGAAGAGCAGTGCCGCCAGCAGAACCAGCGCCCCGGCGGACAGCGCGGCTCCGGCCCAGCCGGAGAAGGCCGCCCACACCAGGACGGCGCCGGTCACAGCCGGAACGGGATAACCCCAGAAACCTGTCCACGCCGCAGCAAACCGGCTGCGCCCCATGCTGCGCATCTGCCCGGAATGATCAAACCTCAGCTGGATCCCTTTTACCACCTGCCCCGTCGTGAGCGCGGCAAATGCGTGCCCGAGCTCATGGACAAAGGTGACGAAGAGCCCGAACCACCGCCACACGGGCCGCGGAACGGTAAGTGCGGCGGCTGCGAGTGCAATCAGCAGCAAGACAGGCCAGGAGGTCTCCACAGGAGTGCCGCGCGAAAAACCCTCGAGGACCTTGGACCACCACTGCGATATGACGGCGCCGACACTGCCGGCGTCCACTACGAAACCACGTTCACTAAATAACCAAATTCCACTAAAGCGCTAAATCGTTTGGACAGTCGATGCCGCAATCGACGCCGCGGGGCGGGGCACCTGCCGGGGTCACAGATCCAGCTGTCCGCGCAGGATCGAGTCGCCTGAGTGCGCGGGATCGCCGTCGTACGGCTCGTCGGAAATATCCACAACGGGATACCGGCTCAGATCCAGGTCCGCGGGCAGCTCAAAGCGTGCCTCGGTACCTTCCATTGTGCCTAGGCTGACCATGGACGCTGCATCCGGGGCCAAAAGCCACACCTCACGGAACCCTTGGGCGGCATCGCTGCTGGATCTCACCACGAGTTCACGGCTGCCGTCCGGCAGCTGATCGATGACGGCGCTCCCGGTATCCGAGTACGACGCCAGGGGAGCCAGCTCCGCCGACGCCACCAGCTCCGGGCCGGGAACCGGATCCACGGCGCGCAGCGCTCCCCATGTGCCGGCTCCGGCGACAACGACGGCGGCTGCCGCGGCGGCCAGCCAGGTTCGGGTCCTCCTGCGGCGGGCAGCCGCAAGGGAGACCACGGAAGCGCCGGAGGCAGCGTGCTTATCGGCTGCAGATGAAGTTGCAGCTGAGGGGGTGGCGGGAGCGCCTGCTGTCAGCGGGTCCTGCCGAACGTCATCGCCCAGGTTCAGTTCGCGGTGGATGCCCGCCCAGACCGACGGGGCGGGAGCCGGCAGGCGAGAAGCAGGGCTGCTCCGCTCCGGAGCGGCGGTGCCCGCCGGCCCGGCGTCGTCGTACTCCCCGGCGCCTGCCCGCCGGGCGGCAGTGACAACCCGGGAAAAGGATCCGAGGTCCGCACGGCAGCGGGGACACTGCTCCAAGTGGGCGGCTTCGTCATCGGTGGCTGTTTCGCCCAACGCCAGGAGAGTGAGCGCGTCATCATGCAGGTGCTGCATCACTTACCTCCAATCTTTGCCTCAGGTGAACGAGGCTTCGGCGTATATGGCTTTTAACGGTTCCGAGCGGCATTTCGAGCCGGTCGGCAATCTGTTGGTGGGTCAGGTCATCGTGGAAGGCCAGCCGGAGGATTGACCCCTGCGGTTCACCGAGCCGATCGAGTTCCGCCTCGATTACCACCCTGTCGGCGACCCGGTCGGGATTGCCCGCGCCGTCGTCGGCCTCATCCCTCCGCTGGGAAGCGGCGGTTTCCCAGACACTCACTTCGCGGCCGCGGGAGGCACCCATCCCGGACGCGACATTGCGGGTGATCCCGACCAGCCAGGACAACAGACCGGACTGTTCCGGAGCATAGCTCGCCCGGTATTTCCAGGCCCGGATGAAGACTTCCTGTACGACGTCGTCTGCGGCAGCCGGATCAAACAGCCGCCGCAGAGCCAGCGACCGGATCAGGGGAGCAAACCGCCGGTACGCCTCCGCGAGGGCCGTCTCGCTGCCCGCAGCGAAGTCACGGTCAAGGACCGTGTCCTGCTCCACGGAACCGGGTGGCATCGGGTGCGGTCTCCTCATCTCGGGGCGCCGGCCGTTGAGGGCGCGGCCGGCCGGCCCGCCCGCGGGGTCGGCGGTTTTCCCTATGATAGCGGTGCCGCCGTCAGGACGACGTTATCTTCGTAGTCGTCCTGCGCCTCCAGCCATTCCCCGCCGCAGGTGACGAGTTTTAGCCGCGGTGATCCCGTACGGTCGAACAGGCGGTGCCCGTCCAAACTTCTCTTGGCGATGTTCTCCACCCCTTCCGTTGCATACCGCAGGACGGAGCCGTCCTCCCGGGTAACGGTCAGGACGGTTCCCGGGGTTACATCCTTGAGCCGGGCAATCGGCAGCTTTTCGGTGCGCGAATCCACGTGGGCGGCCAGCACGCTGGAACCTTCCCCGGCGCCGGGGGCCGGACCGTAGCGGTACCAGGCCGCCTGATAGTGGTTGTCCGGCAGGGCCATCGCACCGTTGGCTTCGACTCCTTCCGGGATCACTTCAAGGTCGATTCCGGTTCCCTCGACCTGGACCCGCACCGGCTGTGGGATGACGGCAGCGGCTTCCTGTACTGCGGGACGGAGGGGGATGGCAGCGGGATCCGGAGCGGGGCCGGGGACGGCAGCCGCCGGAGACGGGGCGGGGACGGCGGAAGTGGCTGCGGGACCGACGGCGCCGGGCGGAACGGATCCGTTCCCGTTTTCCTGCCCGCAGGCAGTGGAACCGGTGACCAGGGCGCCCGCCAGAACAGCGGCGGCCAGCAGGCGGCGGGCAGGGGCTGGGCGGAACATGCGGTGGGCCTTTCAGGTAGTGCAGTTTGGATTTTGCAGTTCGCCGGCGCAGCGGGGCCGCCCTTCGGAGCAGATGCTCGGGAAGGCGGCCCCGCTGCCGGTAAGTCCGGACCGGGATTCGGACTTAGTCCGGACCTACCGGCGGGAAGCGGCGGCGGCGCTGTTGCGGCGCACCGCTACTGCAGCACCGGTCAGGAGCATTACCGCAAGACCGGCTCCGGCTGCCAGTACCTGCCCGTTGTCCTCCTGTGAGGAAACCAGGGCGCCGGGCACGGCATTCGGTGCCGATTCCATGCCTTCGATGGTTTGGGTGGCCAGCGCGAGGTTTCCGGCCTCGAGTGAGCCCCACGCGTAAACGAAGGTATGGGTGCCTTCCGGCAGGGTGAGATCGGCCGGGCCGATGACCGGCTCGGTGGTTCCCGCTGCCGCCACCGAGGCGGACACGGTGCCGGCGTCGACAGCAAGAGTCTCCTCGCCGGGGTTCTCCAGTCCGGTGATCACCGGTGTGCCCCCGGCCAGGACGTCGACGGCGGGAGCCGCCGCAGTGTGCCGCACGGTCAGGTGCGACTTGCCCGGAGCCACGGTGGAGAGGTCGTTGGTGTAGAAGTTTGCGGTGGGTGCACCGGCGGCATCGAGATTCGCCACGGCGGTGTAGTTGCCTCCTGCAGCCATTTCCACGGTGACCGGGCCGATGATCGGTGCGGAGGCATCCGCGGCGTCCGGAGCGGTGATGGCCAGCTCGTAGCTGCCCGCCGGCAGGTCAAGCGGTCCGGCAAGCGTTCCGGGCGTGAAATCGTCCAGGGTCAGTGCTCCGTTGACGTACACATCAACCGTGGTGTCAGGCACGGCGTGAAGGACGGAGAGCTGGGCCGTGTCTGCGGCTGCCGCCGGGGTGAGGAACCCGACTCCGGCGGTCAAGCCTGCAGCTGCTGCGAGGGCGGTGACGGTCTTGCGCATGATGTCTCCTTGCTGGTCGCATCTCCACCGGCCGGTGAAAATGTGGTGTTGCTTACACCCCCTCTACTTCCGGCGGCCCGGGTTTGGATGCAGCTGCGGCGAAAATATTTGTTTGCGGGGCCTTTGTGGTGCCTGCCCACCGCCGCTGCAGCCAAGTTGCTGCCGGGCAGGGGTCCCTTGTGGATGAGTTGGGGCCGCTGCGTAGTATTATCGACAGGTCGCCTCCGTAGCTCAGGGGATAGAGCAGGAGCCTTCTAATCTCTTGGTCGCAGGTTCGAATCCTGCCGGGGGCACGCAAATGACTGAGGTTCCAACTCGCAGCGAAAACGCTTGGGGTTGGGACATCGGTCTTTTTTCGCTTAAACGGAGAAGCTTTTTGTAGTAAAACGAGCGTCCTTTGGGACCGGATCCCACAGGACTGCTCAAAGCCCATGTCCGCGCTCCTCCACAGCTCCCGGGACCGCGCCGTCTATCCACAGTTTGCACTGCCGCCGCCCGCCGGTGTCCCCGCGCAGCCAGACTTTCTCGTGTCCGCATATACCGGCGGGCTCAGCACACCAACGAGAAAACCACCCACAACGAGAAAACGAGGCAGGCGGGCAGCACTATGAGCGACACCATCACCGTGCGGGGGTATGTGGCCACGGAAGTCCGGAGCACCACTGCAGACAGCGGACTGGCCATTGCCAGTTTCCGGATGTGCTCCACAGAGAGGCGCTATGACAGGGAAGCCGGAAGCTGGGTGGACGGCCAGACCAACTGGTACTCGGTCAGCCTGTTCCGGCAACTGGCCACCAACGCGGCCTTCAGCATCCACAAGGGCGATCGGGTCATCGTGGCCGGACGGCTGAAAGTTCGCCAGTGGGCACTGGACGACGGGCGCAGCGGTACCTCCGTTGACATCGATGCGGAGACCGTAGGGCACGACCTGATGTGGGGCACCGCCAATTACCGGCGCAACGTCCAGGACCGTGCTTCCACCGGCGTCTCCGGTGGGGAAGAATCTGCGGCCGATGATCTCCCGGCGGATGTGGACCTGGAGACCGGTGAGCTGGTCGGCACGGACAGCAGCGGGGAAACCCTCACGGACACGCGCGACAGTACCGACGATCCATTTGCCGCTGCGGCTGCCGCCGCCGAGGCATCCGGGCGGGGGCATGGCACAATGGGCGGATGATTCGTGCACCGCGCAGCCGCCGGCCCCTGCTGACCCTGACCGTTCTGTTGGCTGGATCAGCGGCGCTGCTTGCCCCGGCGGCGGTGCCGGCAACTTCGGGCACGTCAACGCCGGTGGAGGCTGCCGCGCTTGCGGTGCCTGCCCTCCCGCCCGTTCCGGTGGCAGCGGAGGTGAGTGCTGACGCACTGACAACCACCCTGACGGCGCTCGCCGCATCGAAGCCCAGCCCCAACCGCGATGAGATCAGCCGGGCCTTCACCGACGCGGGTTTCACTGCCGGCTCGGTGGAAGTCTCACTGGACCGTACACCCACCGGGCTGGCCGTGGACTCCATCCGGGGAGCGGCCGCACAAGGGGACACCTGCCTCTTCGGGGAAGTGCGTGAGGGTCAGGTGTCGGTGTCCGCCCTTCCGGTGCTCGAGTCGGGATACTGCTTTGTGGGGGACCAGCGGTAGACCCCCCGGCCCGGCGGGCCCCGTGCCAAATGGCACTTATCGCAGTTGACGCACTAGCCTTAGTTATATGGCGGAATTTATCTACACGATGACCAAGGCCCGCAAGGCCGTTGGCGACAAAGTTATCCTCGACGACGTAAGCATGTCCTTCTACCCCGGTGCCAAGATCGGCGTGGTGGGTCCCAACGGTGCGGGTAAGTCCACCATCCTCAAGATCATGGCCGGACTGGATACCCCTTCCAACGGTGAGGCCCGGCTCAGCGCCGGCTACACCGTGGGCATCCTGCTCCAGGAACCGCCGCTGAATGAGGAGAAAACCGTACTCGGCAACGTCCAGGAGGGCGTTGGCGAGATTTATGCAAAAATCCAGCGGTTCAATGAAATTTCAGAAGCAATGTCCGAGCCGGACGCTGACTTTGACAGCCTGCTCGACGAAATGGGCAAGCTGCAGGAGGCCATTGACGCCGCCGACGCCTGGGATATTGACTCCCAGCTCGAGCAGGCCATGGACGCACTGCGCTGCCCGCCGCCCGAAGCGGATGTCACGCTGCTTTCAGGTGGTGAGCGGCGCCGCGTAGCACTGTGCAAGCTGCTGCTGCAGAAGCCTGACCTGCTGCTCCTCGACGAGCCCACTAACCACTTGGATGCTGAGAGCGTGCTGTGGCTCGAGCAGCACCTGTCGGCGTACCACGGTGCCGTTCTGGCCGTAACCCACGACCGGTACTTCCTGGACCATGTGGCCCAGTGGATCGCCGAAGTGGACCGCGGACACCTCTACCCGTACGAAGGCAACTACTCCACGTACCTGGAAAAGAAGCGGGCACGCCTGGAGGTTCAGGGCAAAAAGGACCAGAAGCTGGCCAAGCGCCTGACGGAGGAACTGGACTGGGTCCGTTCCAACGCCAAGGGCCGCCAGACCAAGTCGAAGGCCCGTCTGGCCCGCTACGAGGAAATGGCTGCCGAGGCTGACCGCACGCGGAAGCTGGACTTCGAAGAAATCCAGATCCCGCCGGGCCCGCGCCTGGGTTCGCTCGTGCTGGAGGCCAAGGACCTGCAGAAGGGCTTCGGCGACCGCCAGCTCATCGAGGGTCTGTCCTTCTCGCTGCCGCGCAACGGCATCGTCGGAGTGATCGGCCCGAACGGTGTGGGTAAGTCCACGCTGTTCAAGACCATTGTCGGTTTGGAAGAGCTCGACGGCGGTGACCTGAAGATCGGTGACTCCGTCAAGATCTCCTACGTGGACCAGTCCCGCGGCGGCATTGATCCGGAGAAGAGCCTGTGGGAAGTCGTGTCCGAAGGACATGACTGGATCCAGGTCGGCCAGGTCGAAATGCCCTCGCGTGCCTATGTTTCCGCCTTCGGCTTCAAGGGACCGGACCAGCAGAAGAAGGCCGGTGTGCTCTCCGGTGGTGAGCGCAACCGCCTGAACCTCGCCATGACCCTGAAGCAGGGTGGCAACCTGCTCCTGCTCGATGAGCCCACTAACGACCTCGACGTCGAAACCCTCTCCAGCCTGGAGAATGCGCTGCTGGAATTCCCCGGCTGCGCCGTGGTGGTCTCGCACGACCGGTGGTTCCTGGACCGGGTGTCCACGCACATCCTGGCCTATGAGGGCACCGAGGAGAACCCGGCAAACTGGTACTGGTTTGAAGGCAACTTCGAGGCGTACGAGCAGAACAAGATCGAGCGCCTGGGACCGGATGCAGCTAAGCCGCACCGGGTGACCCACCGCCGTCTGACGCGCGACTAGGAAATACTGCGGCTCTCTTTGCCGCATCACGCAAAAGAACCCGCTCCGTGCACCGGAGCGGGTTCTTTTGTATGGGGTGAGCGGGGGCGTCCGGCGAAAGCCGGGGTGCCGGGGGTGCCTACGGCAGGTCCGGAACCCGCACCATGCCTTCCTGGGCCACGGTGGCAACGAGCTCGCCGGCGCGGTTGAAGATCCGGCCGCTGGCCAGGCCGCGGGCTCCCGAAGCGCTGGGGGACTCCTGGACGTACAGCAGCCAGTCGTCCACCCGCAGGGGCCGGTGCCACCACATGGCGTGGTCAAGGCTGGCGACGGACATGCCGCGGGTAGACCAGGCCAGCCCGTGGCGGCGCAGCACCGATTCGAGCAGGGTGTAATCGCTGGCATAGGCCAGCGCGGCACGCTGCAGGTTCTGGTCATCGGGCAGCGGACCGAAGGACTTCATCCAGACGGCGTTGCGGGCAACCTTGTCCGGTCCGGCCTCAAAGTACACCGGCTTTTCGACGTGCCGGATGTCCATCGGCCGCCGGTGCGACCAGGCCTTGGCGACCGGATGGTCAATTCCCCGGAGCAGCTCCGCGGTGGTTGGCAGGGATTCGGGATCGGGAATGCCCTCGGGCATCTCGACCTGGTGGTCCAAGCCCTCGCCTGGCTCCTGGAAGGACGCGATCATCGACAGGATGGGGACGCCGTTCTGGTAGGCATGGGTCCTGCGGGCAGAAAATGAGCGGCCGTCCCGCAACCGCTGGACACCGAAGGTGATGGGAACCTCGGTGTCTCCGGGACGGAGGAAATATCCGTGCATGGAGTGCATCAGACGGCCGGGCTCCACAGTGTTTGCCGCAGCGACGAGCGACTGTCCCAGGACCTGGCCGCCGAAGACCCGCTTCTGCGGTTCCGGCTGCGAACCGCCAACGAAGATGTCCTCGTCCGTCTGGGCACCGTCCGCAGGGCTGAGGTTCAGCAGGTTCAGCAGTGACGTGGTGGGGTCGACGGTGTCGTCTAGGGCCATGAGTGGTTAGTCTCCTCGGGCAAACTCAGCGGTGGGGAAGGACGCCGGCTGCGTGCCGGGCCCCTCTTCGAGATTAGACGCACCCGCAGGGAACCCCCAAGCCGGAGGTTTACGCGGTTGGCCCGCGGGTTTGAGAGGATGGGCTCATGCCTATCAATCGTTTTCCGGTCCAGCTGCGCTTCGGCGACGAGGATTCCAACGGACATGTGAACAACGTGCGCTTTGTCCAGTTCCTGGAGGAGGCGCGTGTGCGGCTCGGCCTGATGCCGCTGGGGGATCTGCTGTCGCCCGGTGACGGAGAGCAAAACTTCCGTTCTCTCACTGCGCAGTCCGGGATGGCCGTCGTGGCACGGCAGGAAATCGAGTACCTGGCGCCGCTGGTTTACCGGCAGGCACCCGTTTGGGTTGAGATTTGGGTCACCGGCATCGGCAGCTCCAGCCTCACCTACGGCTTCCGGATCGCCGACGACGACGGCGGGCGGGTTTATGCCCTTGCGCAGAGCACATTGGTGATGGCCGACGCGCAGAGCGGCCGTCCGCTGCCGTTGTCCGATCTGCAGGTCAAGGTTCTGGAAAGCTGGCGCGGCGAGGCGGTTCCGTTCCGGAGCGGCGCCGCGGGGCACACCCGGCCAACTGCTGCCGCGGAGGCAACTGCTGCCGCCGAGCCGAGCGGAGCAGGCCGATGACCGCCGGGATCGAAGGGGTTCCTGCAGCTCCCGCCGGGCTCGCTCTGGCCGACCCGCAGGTCACAGCGGACCTGCGCACGTTCGTGATCCGCGCCCGGGCGGCAGATGACGGAGCTGTGCGGCTGCAGGCTGTCGGCTCCGTGCTCGCTGCCTACGTGTGCGTGCTGCGGCCGCGTGCGCTGGGGGAGGACATCCCCACCGTTCTGGGCATGCGTACCATGCCGTTGGCGGAGCCGGCGCAGCTCGACACCGTGGTCTCCCTCGCCTCCGTTGCCGACCGGCTGGCCCGCATGGAGGCGGCCGATACCGTGCTCCCGGTGCCGCCCATGACGGTCACCGAGAGCTGGACGGGGGTGGGCGCTCCCCGCAGCGGATGGGAGCGGGGAGCAGATGTTCCCTTCAAACTGCTGGAGCAGGCGGCCCACCGGGGCATCCGGGAAGTGGCGGCGCTGGTTCCGACCAGTTCCGGTGCACCCGTAGTCAGCACCGCGCGGGGGGCCGTCTGGGGCCAGCGGCTGCCGGACACGGAAGCGGTCATACCGGCGGGGGCGGCATTCGCGGCACTGACGCTTGGCTTCCTCCCCACGGCGGACGACAGCGAATTCGGCGGGAACGCCGCCACCTTCCGTTCAGGGCGGTGGACCCGCCTGAGCATGCCGCGCGGACACGTATTGGTCCGCTCGGCGTCCGTGCTGGGCTTCTGACTCGATCCAGGGGATCCGGTTTAATCTGGGGATTCCGGCGTGGTTCAGGCGGAGTTCACCATGGAGTGGGCCGCCCGTTCCAGATAGTCCCAGAGGGTTGCTTCGTGCAGCGGGGACAGCTCCAGGGAATCGACGGCGGCGCGCATGTGATGCAGCCAGGCATCGCGGGCCTGGGGGCTGACGGTGAAAGGCATGTGACGCATCCGCAGCCTCGGATGCCCGCGCTGCTCCGAGTACGTCCGCGGACCGCCCCAGTACTGCTCCAGGAACAGCAGCAGGCGCTCCTTGGCATCCGTGAGGTCTTCCTCCGGGTACATGGGACGCATGAGGGGGTCCTCGGCGACGCCGTCGTAAAAGACGTTGACGAGCTTGACGAACGTCTCGTGCCCTCCGACCGCCTCGTAAAAGTTCTCGGTGTAGGCCGGCTGGGCAAATCCGGGCTGGCCGGAAAGCGGCAGCCGGGACGCTGCCGGCGCTACGGATGATACCGGCAGCGGAGGCCGGTTCTCGGAAGGTGTTGCCGGTGTGGTCACCGTGATTCTCCCTTGCTGGAGGCTGCGGACTGGGAAACCGGGGCGGCCGGCGCTGCCGCGGGCGCGGCAGCGGCAGGTGCCGAACCGGCGTCGGCGTCGGCGGCCGGACCCTGCTCCGGCTCTCCGGCCGACTCGTGGAAGTTGCCCTGCGACCGGTTGCCAACCTTTGCCAGCTCACCGTTGCGGATGTACCAAATGACGCCCCGGGCATCGACGATTCGCGTGATCCGGATGCCGACCGACTGGACGGTTCCAATGGTGTCGCCCACTTCAATCACGTCGCCGATGCCGTACTGGTCCTCGATGGTGATGAAGAACCCGGCCAGGGCGTCACGGATGAGCTCGCGTGCACCGAAACCGAGGGTAATGCCGACGATCCCCACACTGGCGATCAGCGGAGCAATATCCAGGCCAACGGCTCCGAGCACCATGATGATGACCACGGTCCAGATGCACAGGCTCACGGCACTGCGCAGGAGCGCGCCGATGGTGTCAGCACGCTGGGCACGGCGCTTCTTGTCCAGGTTGCGCATGACTGGCTGGGCCCATTTCAGCTTCGAGGAGCTGAAGAGGGCGTACCCCTTCTGCGCGCGCTGAACAACGCGGTTGATCAGGAATCTCGCGGCCGTCCAGACGAGCATGCCAACAACAATGATGATGCCGGCCTGGATCAGGCCCGACCAGTCAAAGTCCTCGATCGTAATGGACGACGTGTCAATTTCAGCGGCGGTCAGCAACGGACGGATACCGTCCCTTTCGTTTTTGGGAAGCGAGCTGCCGTGTTGGGAAGCAAGCTGCGGGCACAGACAAGGCTACCGGGATAGGCTCCGAACATGCGCATCCTTATTCTTGGCGGAACCGTCTTTCTCTCCCGTGAGGTCGCCCGGCAGGCCGTTGCCCGGGGCCACGACGTCACCTGTCTGGCGCGGGGGGAATCAGGCCCGCCCGTGACCGGTGCCGCTTTCGTAACTGCCGACCGCGACGCCGGGCCCGGCGCCTACGAACAGCTCGACGGCGGCTGGGACGCAGTGATCGACGTCGCCCGCAGGCCGCAGCAGGTACGGGAGGCGCTGCAGGCGCTGGCAGGTCAGAGCAGCCACTGGTCCTTCGTATCCAGTGCCTCCGTCTACGCCGCCCACGATGTCCCGGGTGCCGACGAAAGCGCTGGTTTGCTGGCACCGCTGGAGGCCGTCGACGGCGTTTACCCGGATCCGGCGGACAGCGAGTACGGCGAGGCGAAGGTCGCCTGCGAGAACCTGGTCAAGGAGCTGGGCCCGGCGAAGGTCCTGGTGACCCGCCCGGGCCTGATTGCAGGACCGGAAGATGACAGTGACCGCTTCGGGTACTGGCCGGCGCGGCTGGCCCAGGAACGCAGCCCGGTGCTGATCCCCTCCACCGCCGAAGTCATGACCCAGACCATTGACGTGCGCGACCTGGCGTTGTGGCTCGTCACCGGAGCCGAGGAGGCCCGAACCGGCAGCTTCAACACCATGGGGCCGTCCGTGCCCTTTGGTGAGTTGCTGACACTGTCTGCCGACGCATCCGGCTTCCACGGCAGTTACCGCAGTGCCGATCCCCAGTGGCTCCATGAGCAGGGGGTGGCGTACTGGGCCGGGAATGACTCCCTGCCGCTGTGGCTGCCGGAAGACGGTTACGACGGGTTTTCCACGCGGTCGAATGAGGCAGCGCTGGCGGCCGGGCTTACCCTGCGCCCGGTGGAACAGACGGTCCGCGACCTGCTGGAGGACGAACAGGAACGCGGGCTGTTCCGTGAGCGGAAGTCAGGACTGTCGGCGGCCCGGGAAACAGTCCTCCTGCAGGCCCTGGACACGGTGTAGTTCCTGCTGCAGTCAGCTCCCGGCCACGATAATTTCAGGCTTGTGCAGCACCGGGAAGTTCACGCTGCGCGCAATGAAGCACATCCGGTTGGCCTCCGCGTGCAGCTCATCCGCCGTAGTTGCCGGGTTCCCCGCTGCAACCGTCACCTTTGGGCGAAGCACGGCGCCGGTGAACTCGCCGCTGCCGTCCCGGTTCAGCCGAAGGGTGCCCTCGGCGTCGTCTGTATAGGCCAGGACGGTGATGCCGTTCTTCACTGCGACATGCAGGTAGGAGAGCATGTGGCACTGGGAGAGCGCAGTGAGCAGCAGCTGTTCCGGGTTCCAGCGGTCGCGGTCGCCGTGGAACGTGGGGTCAGCCGTTCCGGCGAGATCCGGCAGCCCGTCCGCCCGCACAATGTGGTCGCGGCCGTAGCTTCGGTAGCCGGAAGTGCCGGTTCCGCGGTTGCCCGTCCATTCCAGGGAAACGGCGTAGCTGTGTTCGGAGAGATTCATGGCGGCTGACCCTCTTTCCTGTGTTTGCGTTCGTGCCGGCGCTCACTGATGGACCTGCCGGCTGAAGGACCTGCTGACTGGAGGACCTGTTCAACCGTTCGGTCCTGTGCTCCGCGGTGTGCATGCTGCATGCCGCGGAGCACGGGACTGTGGTTTGCCGGTCCGGCCTACTTGTCGGCGGCCTGGGCCTTCAGGGCGCGGACCACGCCGTCGCGGCTTTCCAGAATGAGCCGGCGCAGCGAGGGCGCTTCGTCGCCCAGGGAATCCAGGAAGGCGTCCGTGGCATCCACTGTGGCCTGAGTCGTCAGCCGGGACGGGTAGAGGCCGGTGACGATCTGCTGCGCGATCTCGTGGGTCCGTGTGCTCCACACATCGCGTACGGCAGCGAAGTACTTCTCGGCGTAGGGCTCGAGCAGTGACGTGTCATGGACCCGGCTGAAGCCCACGATTGCCGAACGCTGGGCGGCGTTGGGCATATCGGTGCGCTCCACAATAGCTTCCCAGGCAGCTGCCTTGGCATCGGCGGAGGGAAGGGCAGCACGTGCCATGGCGGCGGCGAGCTGGCCGGTGGCCGTGGCATCCTTGTCCAGCTCGGCAGCGATGTCGGCTTCATCCATGCGACCGCCGGCCACTAGGCCTGTCAGCAGCTCCCACCGGAGGTCCGCGTCGATGTTCAGGCCTTCCAGCGTCTGGTCCCCGGACAGCAGCCCGGCCAGCGCGTCCAGATGTTCATCCGAGACGGCGTGGCCGGCGAAGGACTTCACAAACTGCAGCTGCGAATCGGATCCGGGTGCTGCCGCGCTGGCCAGTTCCCACAGGCTGTCCGCCGCAGCGGCGGTCATGGGCTCCCGGTCGGCCGGTGCAACGTAGAAGGCCAGGGTGGTTGCGAGCTGGCGCAGCAGGACCTGGACCACCGAGGAGTCGGACTCCGAGCCGATGTTCTGCAGCACCAGTTCCACATAGTTGCGGGCCGGGATCTCGCCGTCGCGCGTTGCGTCCCAGGCGGAGGCCCAGACCAGCGTACGGGGCAGGGACTCGGAGATGTCGCGCAGGCGGCGGACGGCCGTATGCTCCGACTTGTCGTCCAGACGGATCTTGGCGTAGGCCAGGTCATCGTCGTTCAGCAGCAGCAGGTCCGGACGCTGCCGGCCCACGAGCTCGGCGACCTCGGTCCGTTCGCCGTCAATATCCAGCTCCACCCGGTGCGTGCGGTGCAGCTTGCCGTCGTCGCCGCTGTCATAGAAGCCAATGGCGAGGCGGTGCGGGCGAAGCGTCGGGTACTCGGCCACGGCGCTCTGGAGCACGGCGAACGAGGTGATGGCGCCGTCGTCGTCCACTTCCAGCTCGGGGCGCAGCGTGTTCACGCCGGCGGTCTCCAGCCACAGCTCGGACCATTCCTTCAGATCGCGTCCGCTGGCCGCTTCCAGTTCCGAGAGCAGGTCCTTGAGCTCGGTGTTGCCCCAGGCATGCTTACCGAAGTACTCGCGCACGCCGGCCATGAACTGGTCCTGGCCTACCCAGGCGACAAGCTGCTTGAGGACCGAGGCGCCCTTGGCGTAGGTAATGCCGTCGAAGTTGACCTGCACGTCTTCCAAGTCGCGGATTTCGGCGACGATGGGGTGGGTCGTGGGCAGCTGATCCTGGCGGTAGGCCCAGGCCTTTTCCATGGAGGCGAAGGTGGTCCAGGACTGCTTGAATTCGGTGGCGTCGGCTGCGGCGAGCGTGGACATGAATTCGGCGAAGGACTCGTTCAGCCACAGGTCGTTCCACCAGCGCATGGTGACGAGGTCGCCGAACCACATGTGGGCCAGCTCGTGCAGGATGGTGACGGCGCGGCGTTCCACGGTGGCGTCGGGAACGCGGGAACGGAAGACGTAGCTTTCGAGGAACGTCACCGCTCCGGCGTTTTCCATGGCTCCGGCGTTGAACTCGGGGACGAAGAGCTGGTCATACTTCTCGAACGGGTACGGCGTGCCGAACTGCTTTTCGTAGAACTCGAAGCCCTGCCGGGTCAGTTCGAATACATTCTCCGCGTCCAGGTGCTGCATCAGCGACTTGCGGGCGAAAACGCCCAGCGGGATGACGCGGCCGTCAGAGCTGGTGAGTTCGCTGCGGACGGACTGGTACGGTCCGGCGATCAGCGCCGTGATGTAGGAGGAGATCCGCGGTGTCGGGTCGAAGGACCAGGTGGCGTTCTTTCCGGCTTCTTCCAAGGATCCGGCCGGAACCGGTTCCGGGGTGGGGGAGTTGGAAATGACGTCCCAGTGCGACGGCGCCGTCACCGTGAACCGGAAGGCGGCCTTCAGATCGGGCTGTTCAAAGACAGCGAACATGCGGCGGGAGTCAGGGACCTCGAACTGGGAGTAGAGGTACACCTCGTTGTCCACCGGGTCCACAAAGCGGTGCAGGCCCTCGCCCGTGTTCATGTAGAAGGCTTCGGCCTCGACAACGAGTTCGTTGGAAGCGGCGAGGTTGGGCAGCTGGATGCGTACGCCGTCGGACACTTCCCCGACATTCAGATCTACGCCGTTCAGCGTGATGCGGTGTATGGACGCGGTGACGGCGTCGATGAAGGTGGAAGCGCCCTGCCGCGCGGAGAACCGAACCACGGTGGTGCTTCCGAAGACCTCGTCTCCGCGCGTGAGGTCAAGATTCACGTCATAGGAATCGACACTGATCAGTTCTGCGCGTTCACGGGCTTCTGAGCGCGTGAGATTCATACCTGGCAAGGTGTTGCCTTTCCAATATGCGAAGGGGTGTCTGCCGTCCCGTGGAAATCGGCTTGACGACTTATAACAATTGCAACATTGTCTCACTGGTTGGTGCTTAGGAAAGAAAGGAACGGCAGATTTGCGGGAGAAAAATAGGGCCTTCTCCTGTGGCCGGCCGGTCCAGGCAGCTGTGTGACGCATTATTTGTGCCTACCGGACACCGGCTAGGCTGGAACCGCAGGATTTCCCCACCACACGAAACGGATGGAACATGCGCGTCCACATTGCTACCGACCACGCGGGCATGGAACTCAGTGCCCACCTTCTGGCCCACCTCCGCAACAAGGGCTACGACATGGTGGACCACGGTCCGCAGGTCTACGACGCAGAGGATGACTATCCCGCATTCTGCATCGCGGCTGCCGAGGCAGTGGTGGTCGATCAGCAGAGCGGCGTCGAGGCTTTGGGCATTGTGCTGGGAGGCTCCGGCAACGGGGAGCAGATTGCTGCCAACAAGGTTCGCGGCGTCCGTGCGGCACTGGCCTGGAATCTGTCGACCGCGAAGCTGGCCCGTGAGCATAACAACGCCAACGTAGTCGCCGTTGGCGGCCGCCAGCACACTGTCGAAGAAGCCACGGAGATTATCGAGGCTTTCCTGGCCGAGCCTTACAGCAACGCCGAGCGCCACAACCGCCGGATCGCGAAGATCGCCGAATACGAAACCACCGGAACCATCGCGGTCCCGTGATGCCCGAGGTGTACTGATGCCGGAAGGGCATTCGATTCACCGGCTGGCCCGGCAGTTCAACTCGGTGTTTTCCGGCCGGCGGCTTGAAGTATCCAGCCCGCAGGGGCGCTTCGCTGCCGGAGCTGCGCGGCTGGACGGGCACGTCCTCGTCAACGCTGAGGCACATGGCAAGCAGCTTTTTCTTGCCTTCGACAACGATCTGTTCCTGCGCATCCACCTTGGGCTGTACGGAGCCTTCGATTTTGGCGGCGACTCGAGCTTCCTCGGTGCTTCCAGCATTGGTGCGCCCCGGAAAGTGGGGGAGCGGGAGATTGCCTCCGACGACGACGGCGTCGCGTATGCCGGTCCGCCCGTCCCCAAAGGTGCTGTCCGCGTAAGGATGGTTTCGCCGAACGGGTGGGCGGACCTTCGCGGACCCACGGCGTGCGAAGTAATAACCGAGGCCGAGAAGTCTGCCGTCGTTGCGCGCCTCGGGCCGGATCCGTTGCAGGACGGCGCGGATTCTGCGGAGTTCTCCGCCCGGTTGCGGCGGCGCGGTTCGCCGGTGGGCCTGCTGCTGATGAATCAGGAGATCCTGGCCGGAGTGGGGAATGTTTACCGTGCCGAAGTGCTTTTCCGGCAGCGGCTCTCTCCCTGGCGGCTGGGCAAAGCCGTGGGTGAAGACGAGGCGGCAGCACTGTGGGCGGACATAGTTAAGGTCATGAACGACGGCGTGGCGCAGGGCCGGATCATCACGACTCTTCCCGCTGATCGGCAGAGCGACGACGAGCCCGTACCCCGGGAGGACGCCCATTACGTTTACCAGCGCACGGGCCTGCCCTGCAGGAAATGCGGAACGACGGTTGCCGGCACTGAAATGGGGGCCCGGAAGCTCTACTGGTGCCCCGTCTGCCAGGCGCGCTGATCCAAGCATTCTTAGGATGCCGGCAAATTCGGCAGATTCGGCGTTGCTGAACGGAGCTTCGGCGCAGTGGAGCGGTAGGTGTGTCCGGTGGGTGTCCTGGTGAGAACTGTGTGCCGTTCCGGCGGCGGTGTCCAGGCAGCGGCAACTTCAACGTGTGCTTCCCAGCCTGGTGCTTCCTTGGCCTGGTTGCAGGCCTGGCACAGGCCCTGGATGTTCTCCGCGCTGGTGGGCCCGCCTTCGCGGACGGGCTGAACGTGGTCGTAGTGTCGGATGGGTGCTCCGCACCACGGGGTCCGGCAAACCTGGTCCCGTGCGGCGATCAGTCGGGCCAGGCCGCGGGGTACCAGCCGGGCTCGGGAATCCATCGCGGTGAGCTGTCCGGTGTCCGGTGTGACGTAGAGGCGGCGGAGCCAGACTTCGGTCCGCGGATCCGGGCGGGCCGGAGGCGTACCCCAACAGGTGCCTGTACTTTCGGCTGGATGGCCATCAGGTCTGCCAGCCGGGCGTCCCGGATCTCCCCGGCCTCCCGGACTTCCCGGGCTTCCCGGGCTATTCGTGTCATCCCTACGACCCGGTTCCGATTCCGATTCCGGGTTTGGTCCGCGGATCAAGTCCCTGGCCCACTGCGCCGGAACGATCCCGTAACCGGCCAGAATCGCCGGTTCCGCCCCGGCCGGGACAAAGGAGCCTGCGGCTTCCACTGACTCTCGGTCCCGGCTTTGCCCCTGTTCCTGCTCGCGTTCCTGTTGCTGCTCGCGTTCCTGTTGCTGCGCCTTTTCCTGGTGCCGTTCGTGTTTCCGCTGGGCCTTGTCTTCCTGCGGCAGGATTCCGTCTTCCGGCGGCAGGATTCCGTGCAGCAGAGCCTGATCCGTCATGATCAGCTGCACCTCAACCCGGACATCCTCCGCCCGAGCCTGCCCGGTGGTGCGTTCCACGAACGTGTCGGCCATGATCTGGCCCTTCGACCGGGGGTCCCCGGTTGCCCGGAGCCGGTCCGCTTCCCGCGTCAGGGCCGCATACACGCCCACTCCCTGGGATACCGGCAGCAGGGCCGTCACCCACGTCATGGTGTCCGGCGCCGGCCGGCAGGACACAAACCGCTCCGAGACCGCATGCGCAGCACGCTTCACCACCGCATGCGGATCCAGACCGTAGGACAGGGACTTGATCCTCGCGATCAGCTGCCGGTCCCCGAGCTGCTCCAACTCACCCGGATCCCCGGCCACCAGTTCATCAACCCTTTGCCGGTCGGCCAGGGACAGGCAGGCGGTCTCCCGGACCAGGACCGTGGCCCGCCACTCACTGATCACCCCGATAGTCAGCGCGTGCAGGGTATGGGGCATTTCCGTGGTGAGGATCCGGGCCAGGCCCAGCAGCTTCGCCCCGTTGTGCGGGGACTCCCGCCGGGCCAGGGCGATCTGCGCGGCAACACCCTTCCCCAGCTGATCAGCCTTCAGCCCGGCGGCGGCCTGGGCGGTGCGGATGGAAGCATCAAAGGCAGCCGCGGCACGGGCCTGCGCAGCCGTGATGACATTCTTGAGGTCCTCCAGAGCACGGATCTCATCGATCAGCCGCACCCGCTCCGCCGTCTCCAGCGCCGCAGGGTTCCCTGCCGGTTCGAACGCTGCCGGGCACTTGGCGGGTTCCGAAGCTTTCGCCGATCCCGCTGTTGCCGGAGAGCCGGCAGTAGTGGCCGCTTCGCTTCGGGTGACTTCGTCCTCAACAGCTGGGGAGTAGTACATATCTTCCATTTTAGTGAGATAGACCACTGTTTTCGGGGAATCAGCCTACCGGTCACCTACTCGACTTGTCCGAGAAAATACTCCCGCATCGATTCGTATGGATTCGGGGCTGTCCGGGTTGCTTGGAGCGACCCGGGTTGCTTGGAGCGGCGGCGGGAAGCTGGCGGTCGTCTGGTCTCAGAACCGCCTTGGACAGGGGAATGCGACAGGGGAGTGCGACAGGGGAGGGCTCAGTGCCGGTTCAGGGCTCAGCGCCGGTTCAGGGAGGCGAAAGAGGAGGAGGTTACGGGACGCCGTCGTATGTCTAAGCCAGACGAACCGGACCACAAGAGCCGATACAGCCGTTCTGCGTCAGGGAAGAGTTGTGCGAAGAGAAAGCGCTTTAGGCCGACAGCTTCGCTTTAGGCCGGCAGCTTCAGGCAGCCGGCACAGGTTCCCCGCAGCACCACCTGTGCGGAATCCACGCGCGCTCCGGGGATTTCGATATCCAGCAGCGGCGGTACTTCGCTGCCTGAGGGAACGTCGGTAATGGTCCCGCACTCCCGGCAGAGGAAATGGTGGTGGTCTCCGCCGTTCAGCTCGTACAGGGTGGTTCCGGGTCCGGCCTGCACCACCTGGACGAGTCCCGCGTCCACCAGCGCCCGCAGGGCGTTGTAGACACTTGTGCGCTGAACACCCCCGCCGTCCACTGCCAGCATTCCCGCCAGATCGTCCGCCGACCTGTGGCCGCCAGACGCTGCGAGGGCCCGGTAGACGTCCAGACGGGGAATGGTGGCGCGGAGGCCTTCCCGGCGCAGTGCCGCACTCACCTGGTCCGCGGTCAGCGGCAACCCGGTGGAGCTTGTTGGAGCTTCGGGCTGGGGCATCTCGTTCACCTCCGCGGAGCTGGTGGGCTGGATCATGGAAAAGTCTAACGGTCCCGGGGGAGCGGGAAGCGGAAGGCGCAGGGGGTGCAAACAAGAGTGGACAAGGCCGGGCAAAGAAAAAGGCCCCCCGCAGAAGCGGAGGACCCTTTCGAAGCCGGCTGCTGCCGGTTATATTTTGCAGAGGGGATGACGGGAATCGAACCCGCGTGATCAGTTTGGAAAACTGAGGCTCTACCATTGAGCTACATCCCCGGCGCCCTAAGGCAGGTTTTACCTTAGCACGGGAAATCAGCGGTTCGGTAATCCAATCCCGAACCACACCTGAGGGAGGGCCGGGCCACACTCAATTGTGCACAAGGCCCTGCATGCCGGTAGGCTGTCAGGTGCACTGACGGGGTGTAGCTCAGCTTGGAAGAGCGCCTGCTTTGGGAGCAGGAAGTCGCAGGTTCAAATCCTGTCACCCCGACTCTGTAGTACACATGGTGCAGACCCAATCCCAGAACCCTCAGGAGAACTACGCTGTGAAGAGCGCTGTAGAAAACCTCACACCCACGCGGGTAAAGCTCGTTGTCGAAGTTCCGTTTGAGGAATTGAAGCCGAGCATCGAAGAGGCCTACAAGACCATCGCCACCCAGGTGCAGGTGCCTGGCTTCCGCAAGGGCAAGGTCCCCAACAGGCTCATCGACCAGCGCGTCGGCCGCGGCTACGTTCTGGAAACCGCCATCAATGACGGCCTGAACGGTTTTTACCAGGAAGCTGTATCGGAAACGGGTATCCGTCCGATGAGCCGCCCCGAGGTTGAAATCAGCGAAGTTCCGGACCCGGCAACCGACGAGGGCCAGCTGGTCTTCAACGTCGAGCTGGACATCCGCCCGGAAATCGAACTCCCGGACTACTCCGGCCTCGAGGTCACCGTCGAGCCGGCTGAAGCCTCCGACGACGACGTCACCAAGGCACTGGACGAACTGCGCGGCCGCTTCGGCACGCTCAAGAGCGTTGACCGTCCCGCCGCCGACGGCGACTTCCTCACCATGGATCTCGTTGCCAAGGTTGGCGACGAGGAAATCGATTCCGCTGCAGACCTTTCCTACCAGGTAGGCGCAGGCACCATGCTCGAGGGTATGGACGAAGCAGTCACCGGCCTGTCCGCTGACGAATCGGCAACCTTCGAGACGAAGCTGGCCGGCGGCGAGCACGCCGGCGAAGACGCCACCGTCACGGTGACCGTCAAGGCTGTCAAGGAGCGCGAGCTTCCCGAGGCCGACGACGACTTCGCCCAGCTGGCCAGCGAATTCGACACCATCGAAGAACTTCGCGAAGACCTGACCAAGCGCGCAGCAGAGTCCAAGCTGATGGAGCAGGGCGTCGAGGCCCGCGACAAGGTCCTGGAGAAGCTGCTGGAAATGATCGAGGTTCCGGTTCCGGAGTCCGTCATCGAAGAGCAGCTGGAGCAGCACTTCAGCTCGGAGAGCGCGCAGTCCCAGGGCGAAGACCACGACACCGAAGAGCACCGCGCCGAAGTTCGCGAGAACACCGCAGCTGCCTTCAAGAACGAAATCATCCTTGACGCTGTTGCCGACAAGGAAGAGGTAGGTGTCAGCCAGAACGAGCTGATCGACTACATCGTCTCCGCTGCCGGCCAGTACGGCATGGATCCGAACCAGTTCGCCCAGCTGATTGACCAGAGCGGCCAGGTCCCGATGATGGTTGGCGAAGTCCGCCGCCGCAAGGCCCTTGCCAAGGTCCTCGAGCAGGCCAAGGTCACCGACACCGCAGGCGTTGAGATCGACCTCAGCGACTTCGTCCGCCCCGCCGGCGAAGAAGCACCCGCTGCGGAAGCCGAAGCCCCCGAGGCCGAGGTTGCCGAAGAGTCCAAGGGCGACAAGGCATAATTTCCCCTCCGGGAGAAAACTGATTCACCGATGTGCGCCGCTTGCCCGAAAGGGCGGGCGGCGCCGTCGTTTAACCGGTGCTGAACGGAGTGCACGCGAGGCACCGGCTGCCGCTGGCCCTGTGATTTGCCCTTCTGCAGGCTGTGACGGGCATCGTGCGCCGTCAGCGAACAGCCCGCAAATCGGGAGCAGATCGCTGCCCTGACAGGTTAGTGTCCTAGGAGAGATAAACGGCGGGACCAGCTGACGCGGTTAGCGGTTCTGTACCCCGCCAGAGCGAGAGGTCACTCAGTATGGCAATTGCACCCAACACACCCACAATGGCAACGGTGGACCCGGCGAGCCGGGACGACTACATCTACAATCGTCTGCTGCGCGAGCGGATCATTTGGTTGGGCTCGGAAGTGCGTGACGACAACGCCAACGCCATCTGCTCTCAGCTGCTGCTGCTCTCCGCAGAGGATCCCGACAAGGATATCTTCCTGTACATCAACTCTCCCGGCGGATCCGTGACGGCCGGCATGGCCATCTACGACACGATGCAGTTCATCCCGAACGACGTCGTCACCGTGGCAACGGGCCTGGCCGCCTCCATGGGACAGTTCCTGCTCTCCTCCGGCACCAAGGGCAAGCGCTACGCAACGCCCCACGCCCGCATCCTCATGCACCAGCCTTCCGGCGGCATCGGCGGCACCGCTTCCGATATCCGCATCCAGGCAGAACTGATTCTTCACATGAAGCAGGTCATGGCCGAACTGACGGCTGAGCAGACCGGCCAGACTGTCGAGACCATCCTGAAGGACAACGACCGCGACAAGTGGTTCACGGCCCAGGAAGCACTGGAGTACGGCTTCTTTGACAAGATCTCCGCACACGCCGGCGGCGTCACCGGCGGCGGCGGAACTGACCAGGACAAGGGCGCAGCCCCGGTCGAGGACTAACGCTTCCTCCCAAGCCAGCGCACCTTTTTAGACTTCAGGAGTATTCAATGAACACCAATTTCGGAACCGCAGGCGGATCCGCGCCGCAGATGCCGTCCAGCCGGTACGTGCTGCCGCAGTTCGAGGAGCGCACGCCCTACGGCTTCAAGCGCCAGGACCCCTACACCAAGCTGTTCGAGGACCGCATCATCTTCCTGGGTGTCCAGGTTGACGACGCCTCGGCAGACGATGTGATGGCCCAGCTGCTGGTGCTTGAGTCCAGTGACCCGGACCGCGACATCACCCTGTACATCAACTCCCCGGGCGGCTCGTTCACGGCCATGACGGCCATTTACGACACCATGCAGTACATCCGTCCCGAAATCCAGACGGTCTGCCTGGGCCAGGCTGCCAGTGCCGCAGCCGTGCTGCTGGCCGCAGGTACGCCGGGCAAGCGCCTGGCCCTGCCGAACGCCCGCGTCCTGATCCACCAGCCCGCCCTCGGCGGCGGCGAGCGTGGACAGGCATCGGACCTGGAAATCCAGGCCGCCGAGGTCATGCGCATGCGCACCTGGCTGGAAGACACGCTGGCACTGCACTCGAACCACACGTCCGAGGAAGTGAACCGGGACATCGAACGCGACAAGATCCTCACCGCTGCCAGTGCCCTGGAGTACGGACTGATCGACCAGGTCCTTGACTCCCGCAAGATCAAGACACCGGCGATCAACCGGATGTGACGCTTTCGAAAGGCCCGTGGCGCGGAAATACGCACCACGGGCCTTTCGGTGGCTGAATCGCCGGGCCAATTGTCCTAGAGTGGAGCATGGCTGACTGGCATCAGTTCGTCCCGCACGGGACGGATGCCGGCGCTGTTGGAACGATGGACCATTTAAGGGGACTGAATTATGGCTCGCATTGGTGAGAGCACCGATCTGCTCAAGTGCTCTTTCTGTGGAAAAAGCCAGAAGCAGGTCCGCAAGCTCATTGCCGGCCCCGGAGTCTACATCTGCGACGAGTGCATTGACCTGTGCAACGAGATCATCGAAGAGGAGCTCTCCGAAGTAGCGGATCTGGGCACGTTTGAGCTGCCCAAGCCGCGGGAGATCTTTGATTCCCTGCAGGAATACGTGATCGGCCAGGAACCTGCCAAGCGTTCCCTCGCCGTCGCCGTCTATAACCATTACAAGCGCATCCAGGCCGGCCACGCCCCGCGCAACACCGGAAACCTCTCCGACGCCGTCATGTCGGATGAAGTGGAGATCGGCAAGTCCAACATCCTGCTGATCGGTCCCACGGGCTGCGGAAAGACCTACCTCGCCCAGACCCTGGCCCGCCGGCTGAACGTACCCTTCGCCGTCGCGGATGCCACTGCTCTCACGGAAGCCGGCTACGTCGGTGAGGACGTGGAGAACATCCTGCTCAAGCTCATCCAGGCCGCCGACTACGACGTCAAGAAGGCTGAGCAGGGCATCATCTACATCGACGAGATCGACAAGATCTCGCGCAAGAGTGAAAACCCGTCCATCACCCGCGACGTCTCCGGTGAAGGCGTGCAGCAGGCCCTGCTGAAGATCCTTGAAGGCACGGTGGCCTCCGTTCCGCCGCAGGGCGGCCGCAAGCATCCGCACCAGGAATTTATCCAGATCGACACCACCAACGTGCTGTTCATCGTGGCCGGCGCCTTTGCGGGGCTGGAAGAAATCATCGGCTCCCGGTCCGGCCGCAAGGGCATCGGTTTCGGCGCCCCGCTGAACGAGAACGCCAAGGAAGCCGATTCCTACGCCGACGTTATGCCCGAAGACCTGCTGAAGTTCGGCCTGATCCCGGAATTCATCGGCCGCCTTCCCGTCATCACCACCGTTTCCAGCCTGGACCGGACCGCGCTGATCCGGATCCTGACCGAGCCGAAGAACGCGCTGGTCAAGCAGTTCCAGAAGATGTTCCAACTCGACGGCGTTGAGCTCACCTTTGAGCCTGCCGCCCTGGACGCCATCGCCGACGCCGCGCTGTCCCGCGGCACCGGCGCCCGCGGGCTGCGAGCCATCCTCGAAGAAGTGCTGCTGCCGGTCATGTTCGACCTGCCCAGCCGTGACGACGTAGCCACCGTGGTCATCACCGAGGAAGTTGTCACGCAGAAGGCCGAGCCCACGCTGATCTCCCAGGCCGTCGCCACAAAACGGCGGAACAAATCAGCCTAGACCGCGGTTGGCTCCGGTAACTGCTGCTTGCACCGGCAAGCCCGCGGCGGGCTGCGGCCCGCATAACCCTTGAAGGAGTATGCCTTGACCTCACCCGACGCTGCGAAAGCCGATTTCTGGTTCGATCCGATGTGCCCGTTTGCCTGGGTCACGTCGCGCTGGATGGACGAAGTGGAGACGGTACGCGATGTCAGCACAGACTGGCACGTCATGAGCCTGTCCGTCCTGAATGAAGGCCGCGACCTGCCGGAGGCCTACCAGGAACGGATGAAGGCTGCCTGGGGCCCGGTTCGTGTCATCACCGCTGCCGCCGAACTGCACGGGGACGAGTACATCAAGAAGCTGTACGACGCGATGGGCACCCGGATTCACATCGGCGGATACGAGGATTTCGCCGTCGTCATCCGCGAGGCGCTGGAAGAGGTTGGCCTGCCCGCCGAGCTCGCCAAGTATGCAGACACGGACGAGTACGACGTCCAGCTCCGTGCCTCGCACCAGGAAGGCATCTCCAAGGTGGGCGACGACGTCGGAACCCCCGTGGTGGCCTTCAACGGTACCGCCTTCTTTGGGCCGGTGCTGACGCGGATCCCGCGGGGAGAGGAAGCAGGCCGGATGTTCGACGGCGCACTCATGCTGGCCTCGAACCCCGCCTTCTTCGAAATCAAGCGCAGCCGCACGGAGAGCCCCCAGTTCGACTAAGCGGCACCGCCAGGCGCCGATAATTCAAATAATCACAGTTGTTAACAGGGAGAACGCCCGGCCGGAATCCGGCCGGGCGTTCTCCCTTACCTGCTGCCTTCGGCTAGTTACTCAGCGGCCGGAACCGGCTCCACGGGTGCCAGCTCAACGCCGGAGACAGTGAGTTCGCCGTCGCCCGCTGCCAGGGAGAGCTCACGCACGTTGCCGGCTGCCTTCAGGTCGGCGAGCCCGGCCTGCAGCTGTGCCACCTGGGCAGCTGACGCCGTGACAGTTGCGGTGAGGACCTCGGTGCGCTGCTTGACCTTGGCTTCGGACTTCGCCTTGCGGATGCCGCCCAGTGCGGTGGCAACCGTGGCCAGGATGCCGGCGTCGGCCTCCGCCACGGCTGCGGACAGCGCATCGACGTTCGGCCACGGCGCGCGGTGCACCGAGCCGTGGCGCCACCAGCCCCACACCTCTTCGGTGGCGAAGGGCAGGAACGGAGCGAACAGACGCAGGAGGGCATCCAGCGTGGTGGCCAGTGTGGCCAGCACGGAGGCCTGCTCCTCGGGGCCGGAGGCACCGTAGGCGCGGTCCTTGATCAGCTCCACGTAGTCATCGGTGAAGGACCAGAAGAAGGACTCGGTCAGCTGCAGCGCCTTGGCGTAGTCGTAGCTTTCGAAGGCCTTGGTGGAGGTCTTCACCACTTCGGCCAGCTGCTTGAGCAGCGCGGAGTCCAGGTCGTTGGTGATCACCGAGGTGTCCGCGGTGACCACGTTGGCCTCCGTGGCGCCCAGGTTCAGCACGAACTTGGAGGCGTTGAGCAGCTTGATCGCCAGGCGGCGGCCGATCTTCATCTGCGCAATCTCGTAGGCCGTGTCGGCACCCAGCTTGGCCGATGCGGCCCAGTAACGGACCGCGTCGGAGCCGTAGTCGTTGAGCACGTCGGTGGGGACCACCACGTTGCCCTTGGACTTGGACATCTTCTTGCGGTCCGGGTCCAGGATCCAGCCGGAGATTGCTGCGTGCTTCCACGGCGCGGCGTGGTTCAGCGCATCAGCGCGGACCACGGAGGAGAACAGCCAGGTCCGGATGATGTCGTGTCCCTGCGGGCGCAGGTCAAACGGGAACACCTTGGCGAAGAGGTCCTCGTCGCGGCTCCAGCCGCCCACAATCTGCGGCGTCAGGGAGGAGGTGGCCCAGGTGTCCAGCACGTCGGCGTCACCCACAAAGCCGCCCGGCTGGTTGCGCTGGGACTCTTCGTAGCCCGGAGCCGGCTCGGCAGCGGGGTCTACGGGCAGGGACTCGGATGCCGGCAGCACCGGGTTGTCGTAGTCCGGGTTGCCGGAGGCATCCAGCGGGTACCAGACCGGAACGGGGACGCCGAAGAAACGCTGGCGCGAAACGAGCCAGTCACCGTTCAGCCCTTCAATCCAGTTTTCGTAGCGTGAACGCATGAACGCGGGGTGGAAATCGATCTCCTTGCCGCGGGCGATCAGGCGTCCGCGGCGGTCCTCGTCGCGTCCGCCGTTGCGGATGTACCACTGGCGGCTGGTGACAACCTCAAGCGGCTTGTCACCCTTTTCAAAGAAGTTCACCGGGTGGGTGATCTTCTTCGGCTCGCCTTCGAGGTCTCCGCTTTCGCGCAGCATCCCGACGACGGCTTCCTTGGCGCTGAACACAGTCTTCGCGGCCACGGCGGCGTAGTTTTCCTTGGCCTTTTCCGTGGTGATCCACTCCGGGGTGTCCGCGAGCAGGCGGCCGTCACGGCCGACGACGGCGCGGGTGGGCAGGTTCAGTTCCCGCCACCAGGTGACGTCGGTCTGGTCGCCGAAGGTGCAGATCATGGCGATGCCCGAGCCCTTGTCCGGCTTGGCCAGCGGATGCGCGCGGACCTCGACCTCGACGTCGAACAGGGGGGACTTCACCGTGGTGCCGAAGAGGCGCTGGTAGCGCTCGTCGTCGGGGTGTGCCACCAGGGCCACGCAGGCAGGCAGCAGTTCCGGGCGGGTGGTCTCGATGAAGATCTTCTCGCCGTCGGGGGCGTGGAAGCTGATCCGGTGGTAGGCGCCGGCCTGCTCGCGGTCCTCAACCTCGGCCTGGGCCACGGCGGTGCGGAAGGTGACGTCCCAGAGAGTGGGAGCCTCCGACATGTAGGCGTCGCCGGCCTTGAGGTTCTCCAGGAAGGCGCGCTGGCTGACGGCGCGCGAGTTGTCATCGATGGTGCGGTACGTGCGGGTCCAGTCCACGGACAGACCGAGCGTGGAGAAGAGGTCCTCAAAGACCTTCTCATCCTCCACAGCCAGTTCTTCGCACAGCTCGATAAAGTTCCGGCGGGAGATGACGTCGAAGTCGCGCTGGTTCTTGGGCGCGGTGGCCGGCGGGCGGTAGTCGGGATCATACGGCTTGGTGGGATCGCAGCGGACGCCGTAGTAGTTCTGCACCCGGCGCTCGGTGGGCAGGCCGTTGTCGTCCCAGCCCATCGGGTAGAACACGTTCTTGCCGGTCATCCGCTGATAGCGGGCCATCACGTCGGTCTGGGTGTAGGAGAACATGTGTCCCACGTGCAGTGAGCCGGAGGCCGTGGGCGGGGGAGTGTCGATGGAGTAGACGTCCTCGCGGACCGTGTCTTCGTTGAACGCGTACGTTCCCTCTTCGCGCCAGCGGCGGCTCAGGGTTGCTTCAAGGCCCTCGAGGGCGGGCTTGTCGGGGACGGATACGGTCTTGGGTGCGTTGTCGGGCGTGTCTGTGCCCGGAAAGTTTTCAGCCATGGTTCCATTCTTCCACGCGGGAGGTATGGCCTGCGGCACGTGCCTGTCCTTTCACCACCGGGCCGCCGTAGCATCCGGATATGGCGACAGATAGGGAACAGCCGGAAAGGATCCGCACCCGGCGCATTTACGAGGAGCCCGACGGCGGATACCGGGTCCTGGTGGACCGGCTGTGGCCGCGCGGGGTGTCCAAGGAGAAAGCCGACCTGGACGAGTGGCTGAAGGACCTGGCGCCAAGCACCGAGCTGCGGAAGTGGTTTGCGCACCGGGAGGACCGCTGGGCGGGGTTTGAGGAGCGGTACCGGCAGGAGCTGGCGGAGAATCCCGGGGTGGAGGACTTTTCCCGGGCCTGCCGCGACCGTGAGGACACCGTCCTGCTCTACGGTGCGCGCAGCGAGACGGAGAATGAGGCCGTGGTGCTGCGCGACTACCTGCTCGACGGCGGTTCCGGCAGCGGCCCGTAAGGCCTTCGGCGTCGTCGTGGCCTCGCCTGGTGTCACCGGCGGGCCGAAGCCGCAGCGCATTGGTTCCCACTCTTTGTCGCCTGCCGAGGCCTCTGATGTCACAGCAGCCACACCTTTCACGAAGGGTGGGAACCAGTGCGGGGCTAGCAGCATCACCGGGTCCCCCACAGGTCCAGCAGCTTGCAGCGGTATCCACATTTTCCTGCCCTGCCGTGGCGCGGACACTTCCGCGGAACGATTCTCGGGATATGCAGAGCATCGAAGTCTTCCTGAGGGTTCACCATGGCGCCGCTCGGTTCAGCACCTTGACGGCCAACGGCTTTAGCCGGACGCAAATCGAACGGGCGGTCGCGGGCGGAGCAGTGCACCGGCCCCGCCCGGGAACCTATGCCCTGCCCGATGCTCCTGCAGAGCTGCTGTTTGCGGCGGAACACGGGGTGTCACTCACGTGCGAAAGCGCTGCACGATTGCTGGGATGGTGGGTGCTTCCCGGCGCGCCGCTGGTGCACGTGGCGGCAGACCGGGCAACGAGGCTGCCGGGTGCCGTAATTCACCGAGGCCCCCGGACGGCGAAACGCCTGATCTCGCCTCCGCTGCAGATTATCGATTCGGCTTTCCGCTGTCTGCCGCCCCTGGCCGCACTGGTCCTCGCGGAGTATGCCGTTAGCAGACACTATGTGGGGGTGCGGACCCTCGAGCTGCACTTTTCCGGTCCCAAGGACTGGAGAATTAGGCAGCTCATCCGGGACATCCGACCCGGGACAGCATCGCCGCTGGAGGTCTGTGCACGCTTCCACCTCCAGGCGGCGGGGCTGTCGGTCGAGACCGAGGTCCAGATAGCGGGAGTCGGCAGAGTGGACCTGGTTGTCGAAGGGCGGCTGCTGGTGGAAATCGACGGCTACGAGTTTCACAGCGGCAGAGAGCACTATCGGAGGGACAGAAGTCGTTGGAATGCGGCGACGGCAGCAGGATGGAGAACCCTGCGCATCACCACGGAAATGGTGCTTCACGACCCCGACGGATTTGTGCTGCTTGTTCGGAGTGCTCTGCTTGTTCGGAGTGCACGGCTTGTTCGGAGTGCTCTGCGCTGAACCGGCGCTGCCGCAGCGCATGACGGCTAAACCTGAACCCTAAGGGAAACCAAGCGGCCGTGGCTGCTGCCCCAGACTGCCGGTCTGGCCCGTACACGTCTCCTGCTCCCTGCCCGCTTTGTCCGGTTCGTACCAACTTGCACCACTGGCGCGCACTGGCTCCCACTGTCTGATCCCTCCTGTGGCTTGTGGTGCCACGGAGGCCACATCAGTAACGAAGAGTGGGAACCTGTGCGCAGGGGTTTGGCCGGGACCCTTTGGGGCGGGGCAGGACTACTTGGGCGAGGCAGGCCGGGGGAACCAGTCCGGGTTGCCCTGGCGACGCAGGCTGGGGGATCCCCGGGGGATCCAGTCCGGGTTGCCCTGGTGACGCAGGCTGGGGGATCCCCGGGGGAACCAGTCCGGGTTGCCCTGGTGACGCAGGCCGGGGGATCCAGTCCGGGTGACAGGCCATGGGTGTAACGGCGGCCGGAGAAGGCAGCACAATACCGCGGAGTAATACAGGGTCCGAAGCTGTGGCACGGGACGGCCCAATGGCTACAGTGGCTGCATGACTTCTCCCGTGCCCTCAGAGTCCGCATCCACCCCGGCCACCCCGGCCAGCCCGGCCAGCCGCGCCAGCCGTCCCAGGCGCGCGGTCGTCACCGGAGCCAGCTCGGGAATCGGCGCGGCAGCCGTCCGGGCGCTGAGGGCTTCCGGATGGGATGTCGTGGCCGTCGCGCGCCGGGAAGAGAAACTGCAGGCGCTCGCTGAAGAAACCGGAGCCGTGGCGCTCGCCGCCGACGTCACCAGCGACGACTCGGTGGCGCGGATGGCCGCAGAAGTCCTGGCCGGCGGGGGAGTGGACGCCGTGATCAACAACGCCGGCGGCGCATGGGGCGTGGACCCGGTGGGTACCGGCAGGATCAGCGACTGGGAGGCCATGTACAACGTGAACGTCCTGGGCGCACTGCGCGTCACCCAGGCGTTCCTGCCCGCACTGCGGGAGTCCGGACAGGGATCCATCCTCATGCTGACTTCCACTGCGGCGCTCGCAGCCTATGAGGGGGGAGCGGGCTACTGCGCCGCGAAGTCCGCCGAACAGGCGCTCGCCGAAACCCTCCGGCTGGAGGAGGCGGAGAACAACGTACGCGTCATCGAAATCCTCCCGGGCATGGTCAAGACGGAGGAGTTCTCCCTGAACCGCCTCGGCGACAAGGATGCAGCGGAGAAGGTCTATGCAGGCGTCGAGAAGCCGCTGACCGCCGAAGACGTTGCCGACGTCATGGCGTACTCCCTGAACCTCCCGCACCACGTCAACCTGGACAAAGTGGTGCTGCGGCCGGTGGCTCAGGCGGCCAACCACAAGGTGATCCGGCGCTAGCCGCGTCCCGGCAGGAAGGAACTTCGACATCGCCGGGGCCGTGGCCTAAACTGGCGGAAGCAGCTTTGACCCGGCCATCACCGGTGAGCTTCCGGAAGAACAGCCCTGGACTATAAGTACCGGGGCCCAGTAGAACCGGACGGGTAAGCCCGTCACAGCAGTCAACGAGCGGCAGCCCGGTTCGGCGGCACAGTGCACTGCAGGTTCTGCAGGGCACGGCGTGGACGACGACGGCGGCAAGCGAGGTGGTACCGCGGATCACCGCAGGCTTTGTGCCGGCAGCGATTCCGCCCTCGCATCCTGTAATTCACCAGAACTACTTGCCGCTATCAGGATGACGAATATGCCTTCTATCTATCCCAAGGCCACCACGGCCGCCGCACCGGCAGAAAATGCCGCCCCGTCCTCCCCTCGGTTTCCGGAACTTGAAGAACTCGTTCTGAAGTACTGGGATGAAGACGGCACCTTCCAGGCGTCCATCGACGCGCGCCCGGCCGGCAAAAACGGCGCCAACGAGTTTGTCTTCTACGACGGCCCGCCCTTCGCCAACGGCCTGCCCCACTACGGGCACCTGCTGACCGGCTATGCCAAGGACCTGGTGGCCCGCTACCAGACCCAGCGCGGCCGCCGCGTGGAGCGCCGGTTCGGCTGGGACACCCACGGCCTGCCCGCCGAGCTCGAGGCCATGAAGCAGCTGGGCATGAGCGACAAGGTCCAGATCGAGAAGATGGGCATCGACAAGTTCAACGATGCCTGCCGCGCCTCCGTGATGGAGTATGCCGGTGAGTGGCGGGACTACGTCACCCGCCAGGCCCGCTGGGTGGACTTCGAGAACGACTACAAGACGCTCAACGTCGACTACATGGAATCGGTCATCTGGGCGTTCAAAACGCTGCATGAGAAGGGCCTGACCTACAGCGGCTTCCGCGTTCTGCCGTACTGCTGGAAGGACGAGACGCCGCTGTCCAACCATGAGCTGCGCATGGACGACGACGTCTACAAGGACCGCCAGGACCAGACCGTTACGGTGACCTTCCCGATCACCGCCGGCGACAACGTGCTCTCCGCGGAGCTCGACGGCGTCCTCGCCATCGCCTGGACCACCACGCCGTGGACCCTGCCCACCAACATGGCCCTCGCCGTCGGGCCCTCCGTCCGTTACGCCGTGGTGCCCTCGGGCCCCAACGGAACGCCCCAGGAAAACCCCGATGCGCGTTACCTGCTGGCCGAAGACCTGGTGGGCGCGTACGCCAAGGACCTGGGGTACGACGACGCCGACGCCGCCCGCGCGGCCGTCACCTCCGTGCACACGGGCAAGGAACTCGCCGGACTGCGTTACGCACCGCTGTGGAACTACTACACGGACACCGAAAAGTGGGGTACGGCCAACGCCTGGCAGATCGTTACTGCCGATTACGTGACCACCACCGACGGCACCGGCATCGTCCACCAGGCTCCGGCCTACGGTGAAGACGACCAGAAGGTCTGCGAGCAGTACGGCATCCCCGTCATCCTTTCCGTGGATGAGGGCGGCAAGTTCCTGCCCATGTTCAGCGAGGGCGAACTGTCCGAAATCGCCGGGCTGCAGGTCTTCGACGCCAACAAGCCCATCACCAAGGTGCTGCGCGCCGACGGCCGGCTGCTGCGCCAGGCCAGCTACGAGCACAGCTACCCGCACTGCTGGCGCTGCCGGAACCCGCTGATCTACAAGGCGGTCTCCTCGTGGTTCGTGGAGGTCACCAAGATCAAGGACCGCATGGTCGAGCTGAACCAGCAGATCAACTGGATCCCGGAGAACGTCAAGGACGGCCAGTTCGGCAAATGGCTGGAAAACGCCCGCGACTGGTCCATCAGCCGCAACCGCTACTGGGGCAGCCCCATCCCGGTCTGGGTCTCCGACGACCCCAACTACCCGCGCACCGACGTCTACGGTTCGCTGGAAGAAATGAAGGCCGACTTCGGCCGCCTGCCGGTAAACAAGGCCGGCGAGCCGGACCTGCACCGTCCCTTCATCGATGAGCTGACCCGCCCGAACCCGGACGATCCGCGCACGCCCGAAGAAGGCCAGTCCACCATGCGCCGCGTCGAGGACGTCCTGGACGTGTGGTTCGACTCCGGTTCCATGCCCTACGCCCAGGTCCACTACCCGCATGAGAACGCCGAGTGGTTCGAGAACCACAACCCGGGCGACTTCATTGTGGAGTACATCGGGCAGACCCGCGGTTGGTTCTACACGCTGCATGTCCTGGCCACCGCACTGTTTGACCGGCCGGCCTTCCGCAACGTGGTCAGCCACGGCATTGTCCTGGGCTCGGACGGGCAGAAGATGTCCAAGTCCCTGCGCAACTACCCGGACGTTTCCGAGGTCCTGGACCGCGACGGATCCGACGCCATGCGCTGGTTCCTGATGGCGTCGCCGATCCTGCGCGGCGGAAACCTGGTGGTCACCGAGCAGGCCATCCGCGAAGCAGTGCGCCAGGTCATCCTGCCGCTGTGGAACGTCTGGCACTTCTTCACGCTTTACACCAACGCCGCTAACGGCGGCAACGGCTACGAGGCGAAGCCGCGCTACGAGTCCGGCGAACCGCTGGACAACTACATGCTGGCTGCCACCGGCGACCTGGTCCGGACCATGACCAGCCAGCTGGACAACTATGACGTGTCCGAGGCCTGCGAAACCCTGCGCCAGTACATGGACACGCTGACCAACTGGTACATCCGCCGCAGCCGCAACCGGTTCTTCGACGAAGACACCCAGGCCTTCGACGTGCTCTACACCTGCCTAGAAACGGTGTGCCGGGTTGCCGCTCCGCTGCTGCCGCTGATCTCCGAAGAGATCTGGCGCGGCCTGACGGGCGGGCGCTCCGTGCACCTGACCGACTGGCCGGACGCCTCCCTGTTCCCGGAGGACGAGGCACTGGTGGACCGGATGGACCGCACGCGCCGGATCGCTTCCGTGGGCTCCTCGCTGCGCAAGGCCGCGAACCTGCGGGTGCGCCTGCCGCTGTCGGAAATGACCGTCGTCGCGCCCGATGCCCAGGCCCTGCAGGGCCAGTTTGCGGCGATCATCGCCGATGAGCTGAACTTGAAGTCGGTCCGCCTGATGGAGGCCGCGGACGCTGATCCGGCCGAATTCGGCATCACGCAGAAGCTCGTGGTGAACGCCCGTGCCGCCGGCCCGCGCCTGGGCAAGAACGTCCAGACCGCCATCAAGGCTTCCAAATCGGGGGACTGGTCAGTGGACGACGCCGGTACGGTCACCGCCGGCGGCCTGGAACTGCAGCCGCAGGAATACACGCTGGAAACGGTGGTGGAAAGCGCCGACGGCGAATCGTCCAAGGCCGTTTCCGTACTGCCCGGCGGCGGCTTCCTGGTGCTGAACACCGAAGTCACCCCCGAACTGGCCGCCGAGGGCACTGCCCGCGACGGTATCCGCGCCATCCAGCAGGCCCGCCGCGACGCGGACCTGCACATCAGCGACCATATCCGCACCGAGGTGGCCACCTCGGCGTCGTCCGTTGCCGCCCTTGAGGCGAACGCGGAACTGATCAAGTCCGAAACCCTGACCGACGAGCTGGTTCTGACCGCCGTGGACGTTGCCGACGACGCTGAAGAATTCACCGTCACACTGGAGAAGATTTAATGAGCATGTCCGACGGACCCTCAGGCGCAATCGACGGATTCTCCGTGGAAAGCGTCTACGCGGAGCTGCTGAGCCGCGCCCCCGAAAACAAGATGGAGCCGCGCATGGCTCCGCTGTTCCGGGCGATGGAGGTGCTGGGGGAGCCGAACAAGGCGTTCCCGATCGTCCACATCACCGGAACCAACGGCAAGACCTCCACCGCCCGGATGATCGAAGCCGGACTTCGGGCCTACGGGCTGCGCACCGGCCGGTACACCAGCCCGCACCTGAGCAAGGTCACCGAGCGGATCAGCATTGACGGCGAACCCGTCTCCGATGAGACGTTTGTCCGCATCTGGGACGAAATTCACCCGTACCTGGATATCGTCGACGGCGAACTCACGGCCGCCGGTGAACCGCGGCTGACCTACTTCGAGGCGGTGACCATCCTGGCGTTCGCCGTCTTTGCCGACGAACCCGTGGACGTTGCCGTCATTGAGGTGGGCCTGGGCGGCATCACCGACGCCACCAACGTGGGCGACGGCTCGGTTTCCGTGGTCACGCCCATCTCGCTGGACCACACCGAACTGCTCGGCGACGACGTTGCCGACATTGCGGCGGAGAAGGCCGGGATCATCAAGGAACACGGCTTCCTGATCAGCGCCGCGCAGCCGATGGAAGCGGCGCAGGTGCTGCTGGAGAAGGCCCATGAAGTGGGCATCCCGTACCGCTTCGAGGGCGTGGAGTTCGGCGTCGAATCCCGGGTCATGGCAGTGGGCGGACAGATGCTCACCATCGCCGGCCTGGCCGGGCGTTACGAGGACCTGCTGCTTCCGCTGCACGGCAAGCACCAGGCGGAAAACGCCGCCGTCGCCGTGGCCGCGCTGGAGGCCTTCATCGGCGGCGGCACGAAGGAACTGGACGTGGAACTGCTGCGCACCGGTTTCTCCACCGTGAGCTCGCCCGGACGCCTGGAAGTCGTGCGCACCGCACCCACCATCGTGGTTGATGCCGCCCACAACCCCGCCGGGGCCAAGGCGGCCGCCGAAGCCGTGCTGGAAGCCTTCAGCTTCACCTCGCTGGTCCTGGTAGTGGGAATCCTGGCCGAGAAGGACGCCGTCGGTATCCTCACCGAACTGCGTGAGACGCTCGGCGACCAGATCACCGGAGTGTGCCTTACACAGTCCAGCTCGCCGCGGGCGCTCTCCGCCGAGGACCTGGTCCAGGACGCGGTCGACGCCGGGTTTGCCGACGAAGACCTGCAGGTTGAGCCGGGCCTGGACAACGCCATTGAATGGGCAGTCGCCAAGGCCGAGGAGAACAACGACCTGGCCGGCGGGGTCCTGATCATTGGTTCCATCACGGTGGTGGCCGAAGCGCGCACCCTCCTCGGAAAGTAAGAGATATGGCAAAGCTGACCAAAGCCCAGCGCGAGTGGCGTCCGGGCATGCCCAAGAAGCGGCGCTCCATCCGCGTCATGTTCGCCTCCGTAGTCCTGACGCTGGAAGCGTTCCTGGTGCTCTTCGCAACCCTCGCTGTGTTTGGCCTGCAGCGTGACGAGCTATCCCCGGTTCTCATCTTCGGCGTCGGACTGGCGCTCTCTGCGGCGCTGATCGGAACCTGTGCCTTCCTGTCCAAACCGGCGGGCCCGATCATTGGCTGGATCCTGCAGCTGGCCATTATCGCCACCGGGTTCCTGCAGCCGGAAATGTTCCTGGTGGGAGCAATCTTCGCCGCCACCTGGTGGTATGCGCTGAAAACAGGCATGCGCCTGGACCGGGAGAACCGGCAGCGGGACCGGGAACAGGCGGAATGGGAAAAGGCCCATCCGGAGGAAACCGGGGGTTCAGGGGCTCCCGGCGCTGCCGGGGAAGCCGCCACAGACTAGGCTTGGACGGGAAACCGCTACTTGGCAAGGAGATTTACCGTGAGCACCGAGCGCACACTTGTACTGATCAAACCCGACGGAGTGGAGCGCAACCTCTCCGGCGCCATCCTGGCGCGCGTGGAAGCCAAAGGCTACACGCTGGCCGAGCTGAAGAAGGTGGATGCCACCCGCGCGGTGCTCGAGGAGCACTACGCCGAGCATGAGGGCAAGCCGTTCTACGAGCCGCTGGTGGAGTTCATGCTCAGCGGTCCCGTCGTTGCCGCCATCTTCGAAGGCGAACGGGTCATCGAAGGCTTCCGTTCCCTGGCCGGAACCACGGATCCGACGAAGGCGGCCCCGGGCACCATCCGCGGCGACTTTGGCCGCGACTGGGGCACGGCCGTGCAGCAGAACCTGGTCCACGGCTCGGATTCCCCGGAGTCCGCCGCCCGTGAGATCGGTATCTGGTTCGGCTAATACCGCGTCCTGAACCAAGCGAGCCCGCGAGGGCCCAAGCCCGGTGGTGAACCGGGCTTGGGCCCTCACTGGTTTTCGGGGACGGCTAGAGCCCCAGGACCGCCGAGGCGATCAGGAAGTAGATGATCAGCCCCGCGGCATCGACAAACGTGGAAATGAAGGGGTTGGAAAAGACTGCCGGGTCCGCCTTGAGCGCCTTCCCCAGCAACGGCATCAGGGCGCCGACGCTGGCTGCCATGGTGCAGACCCCCAGCAGGGTCAGGCCGATCACCACGCCCAGGGGCACGGTGAAGATGATGGAGGCAACGGCAAACCCCAAGCTGCCCAGCAGCACGCCCAGCCAGGCGCCAACCCGTACTTCCCGGGCAAAGACCCTGAAGACGTCCCGCGGCCGCACGTCGCCCAGGGCCAGAGCGCGGGTGATGGTGGTCGCAGCCTGGTTGCCGGTGTTGCCGCCGGTGCCTATGAGCAGGGGAATGAAGAGGGACAGCACCACCTGCTCGGCGAGGGTGGCCTCGAAGGCACCCATGACCTTGACCGTGAGCGTGGCGCCCAGGGCCAGCACCAGCAGCCACACCACGCGGGCGCGCACGATGCTGCGCACCGGCGTGGCCAGGTAGGGCCGGCGCAGCGGTTCAGCGCCGCCCGACCGTGCCGCGTCCTCGCTTTCGGCGTCCTCGAGGATTCCCAGTGCATCGTCAACGGTCAGGATTCCGACCAGCCTGCTTTCGGCGTCGACGATCGGCAGCACCAGCACCTTCGCGTCGGCGCAGTACCGTGCCGCCTCCTCTGCATCCAGCGTGGCCGGAGCGGAAAGCGGGTCCTTCTTCAGCGACGAGACGGGATCTGAGTCCGCCGCACGCAGCAGATCCCGCAGCGACACGACGCCCACCAAGTGATGGGTCCCGTCAACAACGGGAATGGTGTAGACGCTCTCGGCGTCGTCCAGCCGGGTCCGTACCCGGGCCATGGCCTCGGCAGCGGTGAACCAGGGGTGCGCAGTGACGAACTGCGGGCTCATATAGCGGCCGACGGCGCCCTGGGGGTAGCCGAGAACGGTGTTGGTGAGCGCACGTTCCTTGGCATCGAGGCCCAGGAGCAGGCGGTTGGCCACCGATGCCGGCAGCTCATCGAGCAGGGCCACCCGGTCATCCGGGCTCAGCCCGGCAAAGACCTCAGCCACCTGCGCATCCTGCAGCCCGGCCACCAGGTCCGCCTGCAGCAGGGCATCAAGCCGCTCGAAGACCTCCAGCGCCCGGTCCTTGGACAAGGTGCGGAAAGCCAGAGCCCGGTCGATGGTGTTCAGCCGTTCCAGCTGCTCCATGGTTTCGGCAACAGTCAGCGGCTCCAGGGCACGGGCAACCCCGGCCAGGCTGTTGCTGTCCAGGGCGTCGGCCAGCAGCTGTGCGCGGGCATCGAAAGTCAGGGTGGGGGACTTGATCATGATCCGGTTTCCTCCGGTGGGGCGCACACAACAGACCAGCGGCGCGGCCGTGGTGTGTGCGGAAAATGAGCGGGAATGCGGAATACCGCTGCCGCACAAGCTCAGGCCCGTACGAGGAAGGTCCGAAAGTACTTTAGGGGACCTGGGGTCGAAGGCGAGGCTCACGCGGGGCGGTATATCGACTATGTCCGTCGTCCATGCGTGCGGTTCACCTCCTGCCGCTCTAGAGTTTCGCGGCCGGGCGCGCCGAAGCGGCGCACCTGGCCCGGATTATGCTCCGATCGTACTCCACCCAAGCGATCGGCCTGGGCCGGTGGTGTGCGGGAACACTTTACTTCCCAACCCGCCCGGCACCCTTCATCTCAGGAATCAGGCGCTCGGCCTGCAGCCGCGCAAAGAGCTCGGTGAAGGCGTCTTCCGTGCGGCGGTACCCGGTGAAACCGGCGAGCCGGCTCTTGCTCATGTCGGTCAGCACCTCAATGTTCCGCCCCAGGTCCGCGTCGGTGTGCCACCACGAGGCCAGCCGGCCGAGGTCGGGTTCGGCCAGCCCATAACGTGCAGCCAGCTTCTCCCAGACCTCGGAGGTATCCGCCATTTGCTGCTCCAGCGGCCGGGGAACGGTGTCAAAGCCCTCGGGCTCGACGCCGAACCAGGCTGCCAGCCGCGGCCACAGGGAACGCCAGCGGAAGACATCGCCGTTGACGACGTTAAAGGCCTCGTTGGCGGTCTTCCCGTCCGTTGCGGCCCACAGCATGTGTTCGGCCAGCAGACCGGCATCCGTCATGTCCGTGACTGAATTCCACTGGGTCTCGGAACCGGGGAAGACAAAGGGCAGCCCGAGTTCGCGGCACAGAGCGGCCTGGGCAGCCAGTGTTTGTCCCATGTTCATGGCGTTGCCGACGGCATGGCCGATCACGGTGTGCGCCCGGTGCACCGACCAGGCGAAGCCCTGCCTGGCGACGGCGGCCATCAGCTCGTCTTCCTGCGCATAGTAGAAGTTGTCCACCGGCAGCCGGGGCTCGTCCTCGGAGAAGGGAGTGTCCGGCATGGGACCCTCGCCGTATGCCTCGAACGGACCCATGTAGTGCTTCAGGCCGGTCATCAGGGCAACGTGTTCCACCGGCGCGTGTGTCAGGGCGGTGAGCAGATTGCGGACCATGGCCGAGTTGACCGCGATGTTCTCCGCCTCGGTCTCCTGCCGGGACCAGGATGTGAAGAAGACATGTGTCGGGTGCACGTTTTCCAGTGCGGCCGCGAGGCTGTCCGGCGACGTCAGGTCGGCGGCGAGTGGGATGATTCCGGACCGGGATTCAGCGGCGGTTCCGGGAGCGCCGGAGGAAGGCATTCCCTTTCGGGACAGGGCAAGGACTGTCCACCCCTGCCGGGAGAGAAGATCCACGAGAGCGGCACCGGCTATGCCGGTGGCACCTGCCACGAGGGCGGTGCGGTCGGACGCTGCGGGATGATGTGCGGGGGGATTTCGAAGCATGGTTCTCCTGGCGGGAAAGACTGGACCGGCGTCGGACGCATAAAGGCCGGTGAAGGCGGTAACCCGGGACCCTCCGGGGAAATTCCTGCCCGCTGCGGCCGCTGCCCCTTAGGCTGGGCGCATGGCACACATTTACCAAGCAGACCTGCAGCCCGGCAAAATGGAACTCATCTCCGGCTGGCTCCCCTCCACCGACTGGTTTCCGGGCACCGGCCGGCTGGCCGTTGAACACGTGGGATCCTTCCGCTTCGATGACCCCGACGGCGAGGTGGGCATTGAAACCCACCTCGTGGCGGCAGGGGCGAACGTCCTCCAGATTCCGCTGACCTACCGCGGTGCGCCCCTGGAAGGCGGGGACAAGTTCTTCATCACCACCATGGAACACTCCGTGCTGGGGCGGCGGTGGGTTTACGACGCCACCGGTGACCCGGTCTACGCACAGGCACTGGCCGCGTCCATCCTGTCCGGCCAGGGGCAGGCGGACCAGTACTTCGAGAACGACGGCGTCCGGGAAGAGATCCCGGCGACGCTCGGCATCCAGGCCAGCGGCCTGCCCGACGGCGAGGAACTGGCGGAGGGTCCCCAGGCGGGGCCATCGGACCTGCCGGTCGTCCGGCTTCGGACCGGAGACTGGGAGCTGTGCGTCGTGAGAGTGCTGGACCTGGGGGGAGAGGCCACGGCGGATCCTGCCCTGACTGCAACCTGGAACGGACAGGATGTCCCGGTCCTTCTCGCCTGGGCCCTGCCGATGGACTGACGATCGCGGGTGCTCGGCAACCCGGGTGATCGAAAGGGTGATCGAAAGAAGGGGAGGCGGCGGGTGGTCAGCCGAGGAAGGAATTGATGAACCGGAAGAAGATGGAAGCAGCGGTGGCCACCCACAGCAGGGCGACGATCACCCAGGCCCACTCGGAGGTGAACTTCACCAGGCCTGCCGGCGCCGGCAGCACGCCGTGCGCCAAGTTGCGGACGGTGGTGAATACAAACATCGGAATCATGGCCGCCCACACCACGATGCAGTAAATGCAGAGGACGTAAATGTCGAAGAGTGCCTGGCTCCACAGCCAGACGACAAACACCATGCCCAGCGTGACTCCGGCCTGGAGTCCCAGCCAGTACCAGCGCTTGAATGCAGCTCCGGCCAGCATGGCGACGGCGGTGGTAATGACGACGGCGAACGCCACGATCCCGATCAGCGGGTTGGGGAAGCCGAAGATGGCGGCCTGCGGGGTTTGGAAGACCGTGCCGCAGGAAACCCAGGGATTGATATCGCAGCTGGTGATGTAGTTGGCATCCGCATAGACGCGCAGCCGCTCCAGGACCAGGACGCCGGAGGCCAGCCAGCCTACGATGCCGGTGACCAGCAGAATCCAGGCAAAACCTCGTTCGGGCGCCTGCTGCTCGGCTGGCCGGCGGGTGGCTTGCGGATTGGCGGCGCTGGACGGCACGGGGGATCTCCTTCGGCAGGTGGCGATACGTGTCGAGTCTATGCGCTGCTGGAGGTCAAAAAGACGGGCGTGTGAGATAATGACTGTGGCTGACGGCGGAACCACATTCCGTCGCCGGTCCAGCGACAGGCTTCCGGTTCTGTCGGTGACGCTTCCCAAGCAGTTCGCCCATCAACCCGGATGGGAACCAGGGAATCCGCCGATCAGACCTACCCGTAACGGCAACGTCGTGAACGTGCCGACAGGTAGCAGGAAAAGCGCCGCTGGTCTTCGAGTGATACCGCGCCCTACAGCTGGCACGACCTCGGATGACATCCAGACGACTTCCGGCTGGCGGCAGGCAACTGATGCCCCCCGTACAGCCGACACATTGCCCGCTGGGCATTGGAATGTGGCCAGTGCCGCAGGGGCCGGAGCGTAGCCTTTTATGAGTGATGCACTGAATAATGATCTAGCAGCCAACAGCGGCCTAACAGCCGCTGACAACCTAACAGCAGGCGACACGGCGTCGGATTCCGCCCAGAGTGATTCCGCCCGGAGCGATTCTGCCCAGGCCAAAGAACCCGTAAAACGGGCCACCCGCAGCCGCCGCAAGTCGGTGGCTGCTTCTGCACCGGCAGGAACTCCGGAGGCCGGCGATGCCCCGGCTGCTCCTGAAACCGCAGCCCGCCGGCCGGCCCGCAAGGCGCCGGCTGCAAAAGACGCCGGACCTGCTGCACCTGCTGAGCAGGAGGCCGAAGCGCCTGCTGAAGGTGCGGCCGCCGAAAAGCCGAAGCGCGTGCGGGCCTCCCGCCGCAAGACCGTTCCGGCAGGCTCAGCCGAAGCAGCCCCCGAGGCAGTCGGAGCAGCAACGCCTGAAGCCGACGCAGCAACGCCTGAAGCCGCAACCCCGGAAGCTGCAGCAGCCTCCGGCAACGAAGCGCCCGAGACTCCCGCACCGGTGAAGGCTGTGCGCCGTCGCCGTGCACCTGCCAAGAAGGCAGCGGACGCCGTGGAAACGCCGGCCGCTGCGCAAACACCGGATGCAGCAGCGGAAACGCCGGAAGCCCCGGCCGCGGAGCCTGAAGCCCCGCAGCCTGCAGCCGAAGAGCTCCCAGAGGCGGCCGAAGCCAAGGCTGCACCGAAGCGCACCCGCCGGCGCCCTGCCAAGGCTGCCGAAAAGACGCCGGAGACACCGGAGACGCCGGTCACGGAGATTCCCGCTGCCGAAGCTGCCGCCGAAGCCGCAGCAGATGACACCGTGGCTGCCGCCGGATCGGCCGCTGCCGCCGAGGTCGTTCCCGAAGCAGACGAGACTGCGCAGGAGGAAACGGAAACAGACGCCGCTTCCAGCCTGAACCCCTTCGCCGTACCCGCCCTGCCGCTCTTCCACGCACCGGATCTGACCGCCGTTCGCACGGTCCCCGCACACGAGACCGCAGACGACACCGACGAGGATGACGATTCAGCCGACGGCAACCGCAGCCGCCGCCGCAGCCGCCGCGGGCGTAACCGGGCGCGCAGCGAAGCCCCCGCACGCAGCGAAACTGCCGGTGCAGAGGGTACGGAGTCCGAGCAGGAGGCTTCCCCCGCAGACGGCGCAGCCGGCCCGGACACCGCCGAGGGCGTAACTTCCCGCCGTCGCCGCCGCCGCCGCCGCGGTGACGCCGACCTCGAACTCACCGGCGGAGCCGACGATGATCCGCCCAACACGGTGACCCGGGTCCGTGCACCGCGTGCCCACGCCGATGCGCCCGTCTCCGACCGCGTCACCAGCGTCAAGGGATCCACGCGCCTTGAAGCCAAGAAGCAGCGCCGCCGCGAATCCCGCGAGTCGGGACGCCGCCGCCACGTCATCACCGAGGCCGAATTCCTCGCCCGCCGCGAGTCGGTGGACCGGCAGATGATCGTCCGCCAGCGCGATGAGCGGATCCAGATCGGGGTGCTCGAAGACGGAGTCCTGGCCGAGCACTTTGTTTCCAATACCCAGCAGGACTCGCTGATCGGCAATGTCTATGTCGGCAAGGTCCAGAACGTGCTGCCGAGCATGGAAGCAGCCTTCGTGGACATCGGACGCGGCCGCAACGCCGTGCTGTACGCCGGTGAAGTCAATTGGGACGCGGCCGGGCTCGACGGCCAGCCGCGCCGCATCGAACTGGCCCTGAAGTCCGGGGACTCCGTCCTGGTGCAGGTCACCAAGGACCCGGTGGGCCACAAGGGTGCCCGCCTCACCAGCCAGATTTCGCTGCCGGGCCGCTACCTGGTGTACGTGCCGGGCGGTTCCATGACGGGCATCTCCCGCAAGCTGCCCGACGTCGAGCGCAACCGGCTCAAGAAAATCCTCAAGGACCACCTGCCGGAGAACGCAGGCGTGATCGTCCGCACCGCGGCCGAGGGCGCCTCCGAAGAGGAGCTGATGAATGACATCAACCGGCTCCGCGCGCAGTGGGAAACGATTGAAGCCAAGGCCAAGTCCACCAAGACCCTGGCGCCGGAACTGCTCTACGGCGAACCGGACCTGACCATCAAGGTGGTCCGCGACGTCTTCAACGAGGACTTCTCCAAGCTGATCGTCTCCGGTGAGGAAGCCTGGGACACCATCGAGGCCTACGTCACCTACGTGGCACCGGACCTGGTGGGACGCCTGGAAAAGTGGACCAAGGACGAGGACATCTTCGCCGCCAGCCGCATTGACGAGCAGATCGCCAAGGCGCTGGACCGCAAGGTCTTCCTGCCCTCGGGCGGTTCGCTCGTCATTGACCGCACCGAAGCCATGACCGTGGTGGACGTCAACACCGGCAAGTTCACCGGCAGCGGCGGAAACCTCGAAGAGACGGTCACCAAAAACAACCTGGAGGCGGCCGAGGAAGTGGTCCGCCAGCTGCGGCTGCGGGACATCGGCGGCATCATCGTCATCGACTTCATCGACATGGTCCTTGAAGCCAACCGCGACCTGGTTCTGCGCCGCCTCGTCGAGTGCCTGGGCCGTGACCGGACCAAGCACCAGGTTGCCGAAGTAACGTCCCTGGGCCTGGTCCAGATGACCCGCAAGCGGATGGGCACCGGCCTGCTCGAGGTCTTCGGTGAAAACTGCGAGCACTGCGACGGCCGTGGTGTCATTACCCATGACATCCCCGTTGAGCACCGCCGCAGCACCAGCCACAACAGCAGCGGGACCGGCGCGGTTGCACACGCCGTGTCCGAGGACAACCACCAGCAGCACCTCCGGCAGGAAAAGCAGTCCCGCGGAGACCGCAAGCGCAGCCGCAGCCGCGGACAGGGCACTCCGCAGCAGGCGGCGGCAGCGGCCGCCGACGAGCCGGTAAAGACGGAGGACGCCGGCAACGCCGAGGCGGAGCGCCAGGCAAAGGCCAAGGCCGAAGCCGCCCGTGCGGCGCTGGCCACCATAGCGGCCGCAACTGCCGCCGCCGCGTCAACGGCACACGACGCCGACGGGCCGGGGGAGCGCACCGACGGCGGCAGGCAGGCCGAGGAGCCGAAGACGGTTTCCGCCGAGACGCCTTCCGCCGGCGACGCCGCGGCTGATGCCGGTGCCGTCTTGCAGATCCAGGGCGAGACCGTCGTTGTCCCGCGCCGGGAACGCCGCCAGCCGGCGCAGGAGGAATCACGCTTCACCCTGGAGAGCCTTACCGAGGCCTTCAACGAGGTTGCCGCCGCCGGCGCCCCGCAGGGCAGGAGCGCGGAAGGCCTGAAGGAGCAGCAGAAGGCCGATGACCCTGCTCACGGGCAGCCGGCCGGCAGGACCGCGCCCCGGCGTTCACGCCGAAGCAGTGCCGCTGCCCGGAACGTGCAGACAGCCCCTGCGCAGACCCGGGAAACTCCGGCCGCGGCACCTGCACCTGCGGCAGAGCCGAAGGAGCCCGCTGCACCGGTGCGTTCTGCAGCCCCTGACCGGGCACTGCAGGCCCCCGCGGCACCGGTGCGCACTCCGCGCCGCCGCCGCGCCGCCGGCAGCCCGCAGGGTGCCGCCGGAGCGGATGCCATCCGGACCGGCGGCACCCAGGCCCCTGCCGCTCCTGTGGCTGTCCGCCATGCTGCGGCACCGGCTGCTGAGAAGCAGGGCAAGCGCCGCGAGCCCGCCGGCAGTGCGCCCGTAATTCTGGGCGTCGGAGTTCCGGCCTCGGAGCTCTAGCCCATCCGGCAGCACTGAGCAAATACACCGCGCAGAGGAGGCGGCCATCCCCCAAACCGGGGGTGGCCGCCTCCTCTTCTGCCCGGAGGCGGCAGCACCGCCGGAAATGCTATAAAGTAGAGCGAGAGCAGTGACGTCCGAAAAGGCGTTACGCACGGAACCCCCGCATTTGCGGGTTGTCGGTTGCGTAGCGTAACCTTGAACTTCGGTGCGAACGCCTTCCAACCGTTTATCGGATACAGGGCGTGACTGCATGGCGCAAGGCGGGCAAATTTTCAGCCCAGCTAAATGCGCATCCAAGTATTAAACGTCGAGAGAAGTGAGTTCCCAAGTGGTGTACGCGATTGTCCGCGCTGGCGGCCGCCAAGAAAAGGTTTCCGTCGGAGACCTCGTAACCCTGGACCGCGTCCCCGGTGGAGCCGGCAGCACCTTTGAGCTGCCCGCCCTGCTATTGGTTGATGGCGACCAGGTCACCTCTTCCGCACAGGACCTGGCCAAGGTCACCGTGACGGCAGAGATCGTTGAGAATTTTCGGGGTCCGAAGATTGTCATCCAGAAGTTCAAGAACAAGACCGGCTACAAGAAGCGTCAGGGCTACCGCTCCTCGCTGACCAAGGTCAAGGTTACGTCCATCAACTCCTGATTCTCGTGCCGGCTCCGTCAGGAGCCGGGAACGCGGGAAGCATCCCGCCCCTGAGTTTCATAATCAGTTAGCAAAGGCAGGCAGTAGAAAATGGCACATAAGAAAGGTGCGAGTTCCACTCGCAACGGTCGCGACTCCAACGCCCAGTACCTCGGCGTAAAGCGTTTCGGCGGCCAGGTTGTCAAGGCAGGCGAAATCATCGTCCGCCAGCGTGGCACCCACTTCCACCCGGGCGAGGGCGTTGGCCGCGGAGGCGACGACACCCTGTTCGCCCTCGAAGCAGGCGCAGTTGAATTCGGCAGCCGTCGTGGCCGCCGCGTCGTGAACATCGTGGCTGCTGCAGCCGCCGAGTAATCACCGGCATATAGCTTTTCCGACGGGGCGGGCCTGATGGCCCGCCCCGTCATCTTTTAAGCCGAGTAGAATTGGCATGATCCAAAAATTCCTTGAAGGAGAACCATGGCCAGCTTTGTAGACCGTGTAGTACTGCACATTTCTGGCGGTACAGGCGGCCATGGTTGCGTGTCCGTTAAGCGTGAAAAGTTCAAGCCCCTGGGCGGGCCCGACGGCGGCAACGGCGGCGACGGCGGCGACGTCATCCTGCGCGTTGACTCCAGCGCCACCACCCTGCTCGACTACCACCACCTCCCGCACCGCCACGCCACCAACGGCGGCAACGGCATGGGCGACTGGCGAAACGGCAAGACCGGCGAAACGCTGATCCTGCCGGTTCCGGACGGCACCGTGGTCAAGAACAAGGACGGCGAAGTGCTGGCCGACCTCGTGGGCGAAGGCACCGAGTACATTGCCGCAGCCGGCGGCCAGGGCGGCCTCGGCAACTCCTCGCTGTCCTCGCAGAAGCGCAAGGCCCCCGGCTTCGCCCTGCTGGGCGTGCCCGGTGACGAGCGGGACATTGTCCTGGAGCTCAAGTCGATCGCCGACATTGCCCTGGTGGGCTTCCCGTCCGCCGGCAAGTCCTCCCTGATTGCCGCCATGTCCGCAGCCCGGCCGAAGATCGCCGACTACCCCTTCACCACCCTGGTCCCGAACCTCGGCGTGGTTGAAGCCGGCGACGTCCGCTTCACTGTTGCCGACGTTCCGGGCCTGATCGAAGGCGCCTCCGAAGGCAAGGGCCTGGGCCACAACTTCCTGCGCCATGTGGAGCGCTGCGCCGCCCTGGTGCACGTTCTGGACTGCGCTGCACTGGAAACGGACCGCGACCCGCTCGGCGACCTGGACATCATTGAGCAGGAGCTGGAGAAGTACACCGTGGACATGAGCTTCGCCGGCACCGACGGCGACGTCGTGCCGCTGAACCAGCGCCCGCGCCTGGTCGCACTGAACAAGGTGGACGTACCCGACGGCCGCGACATGGCCGAGTTTGTGCGCCCGGAACTGGAGAAGCGCGGCTACCGCGTGTTCGAGGTCTCGGCCTCCAGCCACGAGGGCCTGAAGGCACTGGGATACGCCATGGCCGGAATCGTCCGCGATGCGCGCTCCGCCGTGCAGGCTGCCCCGCCGCGGGTCAAGACCCCCACGCTGCGCGTGCGCAATGTGGACGGCAAGGGCGGGTTCTCCATCCGCAAGGAAGAGCGGAACCTCGAGCCGCTGTTCCGCGTCCTCGGCGACAAGCCGGTGCGCTGGGTGCAGCAGACCGACTTCACCAACGATGAAGCGGTTGGCTACCTTGCCGACCGCCTGGCCAAGCTCGGTGTTGAAGACAAGCTCTTCAAGGCAGGCGCCAAGCCCGGCGACGCCGTGGTGATCGGCGAGGGCGACGGCGTCGTCTTCGACTGGGAGCCGACCATGATTGGCGGGGCCGAGCTGCTGGCAGCTTCGCCGCGCGGCTCGGACATCCGGATCGAGGAGTTCTCCCGGCCGACGCGTGAGGAAAAGCGCGAAGACCACCAGCAGCGCCGTGATGCCCGTGCGGCCGCACGCGCCGAGCTGGAAACAGAGCGCCGCGCAGGTATCTGGACCGAATCCGTGAACTACAAGCACAACAAGCCCGCAGAGCCTAAAGACGGCGAGTAACGGCTTAACACACCCCGCCCGGGTGCGGGGATACGCATAGGGTGGTGGGGACATGACTGAGAACACAACATCCCCCCACCCTGTCCCTGCACCCAGGCGGGCGCTCCGCTCACGCTCCGGGCTTGCCCGCGCGCACCGGATTGTCGTGAAAGTAGGGTCGTCTTCTCTGACGTCCCTTGCCGGCGGCATTTCCGATGAAGCCCTCACCGGGCTCGCGGACGTCCTTGCCGCCCGCCGCGCGCAGGGCACCGAGATCATCCTGGTGTCCTCCGGGGCCATTTCCGCCGGGCTGGCACCACTGGGGCTGACCAAGCGCCCCACTCAGCTTTCCTCGCAGCAGGCAGCCGCCTCCGTGGGCCAGGGCCTCCTGATGGCCCGGTACACGGAAGCTTTCGGCAAACACGGCGTGACCGTCAGCCAGGTCCTTTTGACCATCGAAGACCTGATGCGCCGAACCCACCATGCCAACGCCCACCGCGCCATGGAACGGCTCCTGAACTACGGCGTCGTACCCATCGTCAATGAAAATGACACCGTGGCCAGCCACGAAATCCGCTTCGGCGACAACGACCGCCTCGCCGCACTGGTGGCGCACCTGGTTAAAGCCGACGCGCTGATCCTGCTCTCCGACGTCGATGCCCTGTACGACGGTCCGCCCTCGGAAGGCGCCGTGCGCATCCCCGAAGTGACCGGGCAAAAAGACCTTGAGGACGTGCGTATCGGTAAGGTCGGCCGCGCCGGCGTCGGGACCGGCGGCATGGCCACCAAGGTTGAGGCCGCCACGATTGCCGCAGAATCCGGCATCCCCGCACTCGTGACCAGCACCGCCAACGCCGCCGCGGCACTGGCGGGGGAGGACGTGGGAACCTGGTTCACCGGCCGCGGCCGCCGCCAGTCGATGCGCCTGCTGTGGCTGGCCCATGTGGCACGCCTCCAGGGCACGCTTGTGGTCGACGACGGCGCTGCCAGGGCAGTCGGGGACCGCCGCCGGTCGCTGCTGCCGGCGGGCATTGTCTCCGTTGACGGGCATTTTGAGCCCGGGGACCCGGTGGCCGTCGCACGCCTGGACGGCACGGTCATTGCCCACGGGCTGACCAACTACGGCTCGGACGAACTGCCGCAGATGCTCGGCCGGACCACCCGGGAACTGTCCAAGGAACTGGGACGTGCCTATGAGCGCGCCGTGGTGCACGTCAATGACCTGGTGGTCCTGCAGGACGGCGGCCATCCCGGGTCCTCCGGGGCCGCTGCCGCAGCCGGCTCCTCCATTGCACGCCCCGAGACCCTCAATACACTGGGAGCATGAACGCCGTGAAGACAACAGAAACATCGCTTACCGATATCTCAGCTGCCGGAACAGGCACAGCGGAGCAGGAGGCCGAGGCCGGCATCCATGCAGCTGCCGACCGGGCCCGGATTGCCTCCCGGCGCCTGGCCCGGGCCAACCGGGCCTGGAAGGACCTGGGCCTGCAGGAAATCGGTAAGAACCTCGTCGCCAAGCGCGACCTGATCCTGGCCGCCAACGCCGGAGATGTTGCCGCCGGCCGGGCCAAGGGAACCTCGGCGGCGATGCTGGACCGGCTCACCCTGACCCCGGAACGAATCGAAGGCCTGGCGGAGGCACTGGAAAAGCTGGCCGGACTGCCGGATCCCGTGGGTACCGTTGCCCGAGGGCAGACCCTGCCCAACGGGCTTCGCCTGCGGCAGGTGCACGTTCCCCTGGGCGTGGTGGCAGCGATTTACGAAGCACGGCCCAACGTCACGGTGGATATCGCCGGGCTTGCCCTGAAGAGCGGCAACGCCGTCATCCTGCGCGGCGGCAGCGCAGCGGCGCAGACCAATGCGGTGCTCGTGGACATTATCCGGGATTCGCTCGACGCCGTCGGGCTGCCTGCCGATGCGGTGCAGGGCGTGGACGCGTACGGCCGCGCCGGTGCCAACGCACTCATGAAGGCCCGGGGAAAGGTGGATGTCCTCATTCCGCGGGGAGGGCGGGACCTGATCCAGACAGTTGTTGCCAACGCCGCCGTGCCGGTCATCGAAACCGGCGAAGGCAACGTCCACATTTACCTGGACCGCAGCGCCCCGGTGGAGATGGCGGTGGATATCCTGCTGAACGCCAAGACCCAGCGGCCCAGCGTCTGCAATACCGTCGAAACCCTCCTGGTGCACCGCGATGCGGAGGCGGCGGCCGACGTCCTGGCTGCCCTGGCCGCTGCGGGAGTCCGGCTCCACGCAGATGAACGGGTTCGTGCCGCCCTGCCTGCAGGCGTCGAGTCGCAGCCCGCAGGGGAGGAGGACTGGGGCCGGGAATACATGGACCTGGACCTGGCCGTGGCGATGGTCGATGACATGGACGAGGCGCTGGACCACATTCGCCGCTGGACCACCGGCCATACCGAGGCGATCATCACCAATGACCTGGCCAACGCCGAACGCTTCATTGCCGAGACGGACTCGGCCGCCGTCATCGTCAACGCTTCCACCCGGTTTACCGACGGCGGAGAGCTGGGACTGGGAGCAGAGGTTGGCATTTCAACCCAGAAGCTGCATGCGCGCGGGCCGATGGGGCTGCGTGAGCTGACCACCACCAAATGGATTGTTCAGGGTGACGGGCACATCCGGATCTGAGACTCGCCCGGCTCCCCGCCGGGCGGAGCCGGGGCGCGCGGGTGCAGCCCGTCTACGCTTACGCGTAGACTTGAAGGAAACCACTACGCCGCCGGCTACGGCCGGCGGGTTATTACTCAAGCTTTCTGAGGGAGATCCATGCTGATCCAGCTTTCCAGCGCTGTACTTGCTGCCAGTGAGACGGCCGAAGCACACGTGTCGATTCCGATGCCGCCCGTCATGTATGCCGTGATCATCATGGGCGCACTGCTGGCCCTGATGCTCGCCACCGTCTCCTTCACCAGCGTGGGACACCGTCACGAAGCGACGTCGGAGCATGTCGACCCGCAGCGCCAGTTCCCGAACAAGCACGATCACGGCCAGGGCATCGAGGGCTGATTCCTCCGTGGAATCAGTAAAAACCTTCCTGGCGGCAGCGGCCCAGCCCCGGCCCCAGCAGGATCAGCGGCGGGTCCGGCTGGGCGTCATGGGCGGCACCTTTGACCCCATTCACCACGGGCACCTTGTCGCCGCCAGCGAAGTGGCGTCGGTCTTCGACCTGGATGAAGTTGTTTTTGTACCCACGGGGGAGCCGTGGCACAAATCCGCCAGGGAAGTCAGTCCGGCCGAGCACCGGTACCTGATGACGGTCATTGCGACCGCGTCGAACCCCAGGTTCACGGTCAGCCGCGTGGACATCGACCGTCCGGGACCGACGTACACGATTGACACTCTCCGGGACCTGAGGGAAGCGCGTCCGGAAGCGGAGTTGTTTTTCATTACCGGTGCCGACGCCATGGCGCAGATCCTGTCCTGGAAGGACATCCAGGAACTGTGGTCGCTCGCTCACTTCGTGGGCGTCACGCGTCCGGGCCACGTGCTCGAGAACATGGGCCGGGACGATGTCAGCCTGCTCGAGGTGCCGGCCATGGCCATCTCCTCCACGGACTGCCGTGAACGGGTGGCCGACGGAGAACCCGTCTGGTACCTCGTGCCGGACGGGGTGGTCCAGTACATTGCCAAACACGGGCTGTATGAAGCCGCACCCGCGCATGCCGAGCAGCCATCGGCAGCCACCACAGAACCCGTAGCATAACCAAACGAAACCGGATGGGTAGGAAATGACAAACGGTCCAGAGTCCGCAGACGCACCGCGGCGCAGCCGCCGAGCGGCTGACGTACCGGTGGACGCCCCTGCCGGGCCCCGCGAAAGGGAGTCCCAGCAGCGGGCCAGGGACCGCGAGGCCCTGCGTGCGTACAAGGCGCTGGCAGATAAGCAGGCTCGTTCCGACGATGCCGCAAATCCGCCAACCCGCCGGCAGTTGAGGCTTCAGCAGCAGCAGCAGCAACAACAGCAGCGTTCCGCTGCCGGCGCCCCGGGGGAGGCCAAGGCCGCTGCCCCGGCACTGCCGGACGCGAAGCCGGCAGTTCCCGCCGCGAAGGGTGCATCCGCTGCCAAGCCTGCGTCAGATGTGAAGCCTGCATCTGATGCTAAGGCGGCGTCAGATGTGAAGCCTGCGTCAGATGTGAAAGCTGGGCCGGATGTGAAGGCGGGTGCCGACGCAGGCGGGGCCGCCGTCGTTGATGCACCGCCCGCCGCCCTGTCGCCGGTGAGGGAAGGCGGCCGCCGGGACCGGCGCCGCCGCGCGGAGGAAACTCCCGCTGAGGGAATCCCGGCCGCGGCATCGGGCAGCAAGGCTGCCGATCCGAATGCCGACGTTGCCGGGATGAGCGTGGAACAGGCCCTCGTGGCCCGTGAAGCGCTGCATGCACAGGCCCGCAACCAAGTGGCAGCCATGGAAGCGATGCAGGCGGAGGACCCCAACGCCGTCGACTTGGAGCTGCTGGCACAGCAGAAGGCGCTGGCGGAGCGGGCCGCAGTCCTGAACCGCCGCACGCAGAGCATGCAGCGGCTGTCCCAGGAAAACGAGCAGCGCAAGCCCTCGTCCAGCGATCCGTCCACGGCGCACAATCTGGCCATGGTGACGCCGCTTGAATTTGTTCGGGTACCGGGAGTGGACCGGCCCGTCATGCGCCGGCCGCCGACGTCGCACGTTCCCGTCGTGACCTCGAACACCCCGCAGCAAAACACTCCGAAACAGCAAAACACTCCGAAGCAAACGGGCCGCGAGGTCCCTCCGCCGCCGCAGGGCACTCCCCGCGCCGGTGACAAACGCTTCGAAGTGCGCCGGCCGTCGGCTTCCACCGACGTGCGGCATTCGCGCATCCTGGCCCGGGCAGACGCCCTGGTCAACGCGCCCCTGGATCCTGCCGAGGGCGCCAAGCCCGTCGGTGCACGAAGCGCTTTCGGGCTTGACCCGTTGGACGTAAAAACGGCCGGACTCGGCCGAACCCGGCGACTGCGTTTTGTATCGCTGGGAATTGGTGGTCTGGGCATTCTTGCCCTGATCATTTCAGTAGCAATGATCGTCGGCGGCTTTGGCAGCTGATGTTAAACAAGGAGACACTTTGAGCGCCACCGAATCATCCATCGATATTGCACGGGTGGCCGCCCAGGCAGCCTCCGGCAAGCTGGCCAACGATATCGTTGCCATCGATGTCAGCGAACGACTCGCTATCACTGACGTGTTCCTGATTGCGTCGGCCTCGAACGAACGCCAGGTCAACGCCATCGTCGACGGCATCGAAGAGGAGCTGGCAAAGAAGGATCTCAAGCCGGTGCGCCGCGAAGGCCGCAGCGAAGGGCGCTGGGTCCTGCTCGACTACGCCAACGTCGTCGTGCATGTCCAGCACGAGGAAGACCGCGTCTTCTACGCGCTGGAGCGTCTTTGGAAGGACTGCCCGGCCGTCGACCTGCAGATTGAAAACGCAGCTGCCGCAGAGAATGCAGCGCCTGCAGCCCCGGCTGTTCCGGACGCCGAGTAGCATCTGCCGCCTGTGACTGCCTCCGCCTCCTGGGATCCCGCCCGCACGGGCAAGCGTGTCGTTTTTTGGCGTCACGGGCGCACCGAGTGGAACCGCACGGGAAGGTTCCAGGGCCAGCAGGACATCGCACTGGACCCTTCCGGGGTCCACCAGGCGGTGGAAGCAGCCGCCGTCCTGCGCCACCTGCATCCGGACGTCATTGTGTCCTCGGACCTCAGCCGCGCGCTGGCTACCGGCCAGGCGCTGGCGGAGGCCAGCGGGAAGCCGATTACCGCTGATGCGCGGCTTCGCGAGACATTTGCGGGTACGTGGGAAGGGCTGTACTTCGCCGACATTGCCGCCCGTTTCCCCAAGGAGCAGGCCGGCTGGGCCGCAGGCAACGGAGACGTCCGTGCCGGCGGCGGGGAAAGCCGCGTGGACGTCGGCCGCCGCGTGGCACAGGCGGTGACGGAAGCCGCCGATGCGCTGCCGCCGGGCGGAACCCTGGTGGCGGTCAGCCACGGCGGTGCCATCCGCGCCGGAATCTGTGCCCTGCTGGGCCTGCCCACCGAATCCTGGACCATAATCAGCGGTGTCTCGAATTCCCACTGGTCCGTCCTGGAAGAGCGGGATGCAGCGGCCGGCGGTGTCCGGTGGAATCTGGCCCAGCACAATGTGGGGCTCGATGCCCTGCCCTCAGGCCCGCTGGAGGGCTAGCGCCGCGCGGAACCGGCCCTCCCTCGGACGGGAATTGCACCGGTGTAGTTCGATTTTGCACTCCGTTATTTCTGTACTAAAGTAGAGGAGTTGCTTCGGCCCGGGGGATACAAAAACCGCGGATTGAGGCATAGTGGAAACAGTTTATTGGGGCTGTGGCGCAGCTGGTAGCGCACCTGCATGGCATGCAGGGGGTCAGGGGTTCGAATCCCCTCAGCTCCACCAATAAGCATCTGCGCAGGCAGGGTTTATGGTCATCTTTAGCCGCGGAATTATCGGTGGATTTTGATGATGGAATAACAAACTGAATTGGGGCTGTGGCGCAGCTGGTAGCGCACCTGCATGGCATGCAGGGGGTCAGGGGTTCGAATCCCCTCAGCTCCACCCATCGGAAGAGGCTCGAATCCTTCCCGCGTAAGCGGCGGGGATTCGGGCCTTTTTGCTGTCCCCGCTTTGGGCACGGCTCAGTCTTTGCGGATGTAGCGGATCACAACGGCAACGACGACGATCAGGACAACGACGGCGAACGGGCCGGCGTCGAATGACCAGGGGCCGACGCCGACAGTATTCTGTGCGCGGTTCATCAGGATTCCTTTCCGGCGGCGAATTCCGGTGGCAGTTCTGGTTTCATGCCACAAGGGTTGCAGATCCGGCCGGTGGTGCCATCGTCCGGATGCCGGACCCTGTCCCGGCGTCGTCCGCCCTTGGTAGTACTGCTGCGTCCGGCCGCCCCTAGCCAACGGAGCGGAACCTGCACCAGAATGCAGGGATGGCCGAGCCAACCCGCCCCTTCATTCATCTCCGCATCCGCCCCGGCGCCCGCCTCTTTCCGCGCCGTTTCGTGCTCTGATATGCGCAAGGACATGGATAAGACATCGGCGGGGCTGCTGCTGGCCTTTACCGTGCTGGCGCTGCTCTGGGCCAACCTCCCCTTCGGGGCGAGCTACGCGGAGTTCTGGGACACGGTCGTGGACCTCCGCGTCGGGGGTATGGAGCTGGAAATGAGCTTCCACGACATCGTGAACGACGCGCTCATGGCGTTCTTCTTCTTTACCGTGGGACTGGAGGTCAAGCGGGAGTTCACCGTGGGCGAGCTGACGGACCGGTCCCGGGCCGTGGTGCCGGTGGCCGCGGCGGTGGCCGGCTTGCTGGTGCCGGCCGGGATCTTCCTGCTGCTGAACCCGTCCGGAGAAAATGCGGCCGTGTGGGGCGCCGTCATCTCCACGGACACGGCGTTCCTGGTGGGGGCGCTGGCTGTCGCCGGACCGAAGTTCCCCGGCAGGCTCCGGGTGTTCCTGCTGACCCTGGCCGTGGTGGATGACATTGGGGCGCTGGCGGCCATCGCGGTGTTCTACACTTCCGACCTGGAGCTGCTGCCCCTGCTCGCGGCCGTTGTGCTGCTGGCACTCGTGGCGCTCGTCCGGTTCCTGCCGACCGGGCGGGGACCGGCCTACGCGGTCCTCAGCCTGCTCACCTGGGGTGCGACCTACGCCTCCGGAGTCCACGCGACGCTGGCCGGAGTGGCGATCGCACTGATGATTCCGGTGTTCCCGCCGCGGCGGCTGCATGTGGAACACACCGAGGAACTGGCGCGGGCCTTCAGACAGTCACCCACCCCCGAGTACGCGGCGGCAACAGCCCGGAGCCTGAAGGAATCCATCTCCATCAATGAACGGCTGCAGGGCACCTACGCTCCGTACGTGTCGCTGCTCATCCTGCCGGTTTTTGCCCTCGCCAACGCCGGCGTGCGGCTGGACGGCCCCACTCTCGCTGCCGCCTCGCAGTCCCGGCTGACCTGGGGAATCATCATTGCCCTGGTGATCGGAAAAACCATTGGCATCACCGCTGCCACCGCCCTGATGCAACGGACGGGCGCCGGCCGGCTGGCGCCCGGGCTGACCCTGGCGCGGGTGGGCGGGGGAGCGGCGCTGTGCGGCATCGGGTTCACCATTTCCCTGTTCATTGTGGGCCTGGCCGTGGATGACGAACTGCTTCAGGCGCAAGCCCGCGTGGGAGTCCTCGCTGCGTCGGTGCTGGCCTTCCTGCTGGGCTGGGCCTGGTTCCGTCTTGTCGACCGGTTTCAGCCGGCCTCTACCGTGGGGCGATTCCTGGTGCGGGACTTTGACCCGGAGCGCGACCACTACCGCGGCAATCCGCAGGCGCCCCTCCAGCTGGTTGAATACGGGGACTTTGAATGCCCGTTCTGCTCCCGGGCCACCGGATCCATCGATGACGTGCTGGAGCACTTTGGTCCCCGGCTGGTCTACGTGTGGCGCCACCTGCCGCTGACGCGGGTGCACCCTGAGGCGGTGGGGGCGGCCCGCGCCAGCGAGGCCGCGCACCTGCAGGGCGCCTTCCGCGAGTACGGCCGGATGCTCTTCGAGCGGCAGGACCATCTCCAGACCGACGATCTCCTTCGCTACGCGCTGGAACTCGGACTCGACGTCGAAAGGTTCCGCAGCGACCTGCTCTCAGGGGCGGTAATGAACAGGGTTGACGATGATGCGCTGGACGCCGAATTCATGGACCTGCACTCGACACCTACCTTTTTTATCGGTTCCGTGCGGCATTTCGGACCCTATGATGCGCCATCCCTGATCCGCGCGCTCGAGGAGGCTGCGCGCTAGGCTTCGGCCGGACGGCGCACGGCCAGGGTCCGGAGGACACCGGCCGCAATGAGCCCCTGTCCGGCACAGTAGGTCAGCATGACGAGTGGATTTGTCCAGTCCGGCATGGCATCGGGCCTAAAAATGCGCAGGGCCAGGACGGTGTCCGAAGCGAGAAAGAGCACGCCTCCGGCCGCCACCACCGGACTGCACCGGGCTGCTGTGGCCGCCGTTCCGGCGAGCACAACGCCGTAGACGGCGACGGCGGCGGTCAGGCTCCCGAGAGTGGGCCACAGCACCACCAGCATGAGCACCCACCACGCAGCAAAGACCAGTGTCCACCGGGGGAACGGGCCGGCGGCGGTGTACCGGGTGAACAGCCAGATATAGCAGAGGTGGGCGAGGCCGAAGGATCCGAGCATCACCGGAAGTTCCGGCGCAAACGGGAAAAACGCCCCGGCCCCGTCGCCCAGCCATGAAAAGAGGAGGGCCGCAACCAGCAGGGCTGCCGGCCGGCGCCGCAGGAAGCGGCGGCCTCCCCACAACGCAGCGGCGGCCAGCAGCGGCATCAGCAAAAGCTTTGTCGGTTCTGCGATCTCGGAAGCCCCGACGGCGCGGGCACCGATGTGCACCGCGGACACCGCGGCAAACGGAAGAAACCCCCACCACCTGGAACGGGGCAGAGCAGCGGTCAGGTCACAGGCGGGCGCGGTGGTCACGGCATTCCTTTGGTTGGCTGGAGCTCATCGTACGATGCCCGCTGTGTATTTCCGGCAGGACCTTCCGGCGAAACCTGAACGGCAAGACCCTGAACGGCAAGACCCTGAACGGCGAAACCTGAGGATCCTGAGCAGCTACGGACCCAGGACGTGGTCCAGATAGCCGTTCGCAAACATCCGGTCGGGGTCCATGCGGTTCCGGAGGTCCAGGAAATCGGCAAACCGCGGATACCGGGGGGCCAGAGCGGCGGCGCCCAGATTGTGCAGCTTTCCCCAGTGCGGGCGTCCTTCGTGGGCAAGCATGATCTCCTCCACCGCCCCGAAGTACTCCGTTGGATCCTCCCGGCAGTACCGGTGCACCGCGATGTAGGCCGTGTCCCGGCCGTGGGCCGTGGAGAGCCAGCGGTCATCGGCGGCGGCCCAGCGGACCTCGACCGGAAAGGAAATGCGCCACGCCCGGTCTTCGATCAGCCGGCGGAGGGCATCGAACGCGGATCCCAGCCGCTCGGCGGGAAGACCGTATTCCATTTCCGTGAAGCGCACGGTGCGCCGCTGGGTAAAAACCCGGGCGGAGGAGTCCGTGTAATTCCGGCCGCCCAGCAGCCGGGCTGCGGCGCGGTTCACCGCGGGAATGACCGCCGGAACTGCGGTGCCTGCAGCGCAGGTTGCACGGAACACGGTGTTGGACAGGAGCGTTTCATCCGTCCAGCGGCCAGCCGGTGTCAACGGCTTCAGCGGCGCCGTCCCGGGCAGCCGGGTGTTGGCCTTCGTTGCCGCGCGGTCGGTGTGGGGAAACCAGTAGAACTCAAAGTGGTCGGTGGACCCCACCCGCTCCTCCAGGGAGGCGAGCACGGAGGCCAGAGGTTCCGAGGCTTCCACCGCGTGCAGGGCGAACGCCGGGACGCATTGCAGAGTGACGTCGGCGATGATCCCCAGGGCGCCAAGGCCCAGCGCGGCGGCCGGCAGCAGGGGATCCTCCTCATCCAGTGCCAGCAGGCCGCCGTCGGGCTGGACAAGGGTCATGCCGACCACCTGTGTGCAGAGCCCTCCGAAGCCGGCCCCGGTGCCGTGCGTACCTGTGGACAGGGCCCCCGCTACCGACTGCCGGTCAATATCGCCCAGATTGGGCATGGCCAGCTGAAACGGTGCCAGCAGTTCCGGGATGCGGTGCAGTCGGGTGCCCGCGAGCAGCCGGACCCGCCGGCGCGCGCTGTCCGCCTCCAGGATTCCCTGCAGGCGGCCCAGATCCAGCAGGACCCCCGGTGCTGCCGCGACTGCGGTGAAGCTGTGGCCGGCACCCACGGCTTTGACCTGCAGCCCGGCGGCCGCCGCCCACTTGACACACTGCTGCAGTTCTTCAATGCGGGCGGGCTGCTCAACGCGCTGCGGCGTCACCGTCACCGTGCGTGCCCAGTTCCGCCAGGTGCCTCCGTCCGCGCTCACAGGAAGGCCTTCCCTTCGCCCCGATAGGTGGGCAGCACCGCCGTCACGCTGCCGCCGTCGACCACGGCGAAGCTGTTGACCCGCTCCGCCAGCTCGCCGCTCTTGGCATGCCGGAACCAGACGCGGTCACCCGCTGCCAGGCCGGCGGCGGCACGGCCCGCCAGCGGTGTCTGGACTTCTCCGGCGCCTTCACGCGGCAGCAGCTTCAGCCCGGGCGGCCAGACGGCCCGCGGTACGCGGTTCGCGCCAGGCGGCCCGGAGGCGATCCAGCCGCCGCCCAGGACCGTGGCGAAATCCGGTCCGGGACGGCGTACGACATCGAACGCGACGGCGGCTGCCGGCGCGGGGGAGAAGGACCGGTAGGTGTCGAACAGGTGCCCGGCAAAGAGGCCGGAGCCTGCAGTGATCTCGGTGACTGACGGATCCTGCGCTGTTGCTTCAATGGAACCCGTGCCGCCGCCGTTGACGAATTCCAGGTCCGCCAGTTCCCGCAGCCGGCCGGTTATGTTCCCGCGGCGCTGCTTCAGCTCCGCCATGGAACGGGACTGGACCCGGCGCATCAGCGCGTTCATCGCTGCAGCGCCCGGGACCGCATCGGCCGCTCCCGCCACCTGCCCTTCGTACATCATCAGGCCCACGAGGGTGAAGCCGGGGCGGGCAGCGATTCTGCGGGCAAGGCCGACGGCGTCATCCGGAGAGTGCAGGGGAGAGCGGCGGGTGCCGATGAACCCGAGGAGCGGCGCCTGCCAGGAGGCATCGGCGTCCAGGCAGACCCGCACTGCGGGGCGGCTTCCGGGCGGGGCCAGGGAGTCGATAAGGTCAAGCTGGGCGTCGTCGTCGATCATCAGCGTTACCCGCGCGGCCAGCCGTTCGTCGGCCAGGAGGCGTGCCAGCGCCGCGCGGTCCGCGCTCGGGTAGCCGACCACGACGTCGTCGCACCCCTCCGCCAGCCAGAGCGCCTCGGCGAGGGTGAAGGCGAAAATGCCGCGGAAGCCCGGAAGTGCCAGCAGGGCTTCGATGACACCGCGGACGCGGAGCGACTTGCTGGCCACGCGGAGCGGGGTTCCGCCGGCTCTCCGAAGAAGATCCTGCGCGTTCCAGCGGAGGGCATCAAGACTCAGCACGGCCACGGGTGCGCTTAAATGCGCCGCCGCGGCGCTGAGCCCGGTCCAGAATGACTCGGGATGACGCCAGGGTGCCCGAACCGCGGCGCCGCTGAGATCCAGGGGGAGGCCTGCCGGCCGCACGTTGCCGGGAACTGTCATGGTGGTTGCCTTCCGTTTCCCGCTGCAGGTTTGGCCGCCGGGGCATGCCCGGATTGTAGCCTCCTGGGCCGCGGAACACCCGGCGAAACCGTCCCGGGGCGGCACGAATTCCGGGACCTGCGAGGGCGGTCACATGGTTTTGCCAGAGATAGGGGTTAGGCTGAAGTATCTACAGAGCAGAAATTGCTCGTTACGCCGGCTGGGAAGTCGAAGAGACCCAGAGGGCCGCATGAGCACAACTGCACAACCAGCTGCACCGAAGACCCGCACCAACTCCGTCGTCAGCAGCTATTCAGGGCTGCTGAAGGCCGTTCGCGATGAAGGGCTGCTGAAACGCCGCCGCTCCTTCTACATCACGACCTTCATTTTTCTCTGCGCCGGCCTTCTGGCCGCCGGAACCGGGTTCTTCCTGATCGGCGAAAGCTGGTTCCAGCTGCTGATCGCTGCCGCGCTGGGCGTGCTGCTGACGCAGATGGCGTTCATTGCCCATGAGGCCGCGCACCGCCAGGTCTTCGAATCCGGTCCCGCGAACGACCGCGCCGGGCGCTTCGTGGCCAATGCCGTCGTCGGCATCAGCTACCAGTGGTGGATGAACAAGCACAGCCGGCACCACGCCAACCCCAACACGGTGGGCAAGGATCCGGACATTGACATGGACACCATCTCGTTCCTGCCGGAGCAGGCCGCGCGGCAAAAGGGCTTCATGGCCTGGTTCGCCCGGCGCCAGGGCTGGCTGTTCTTCCCCCTGCTGATGCTTGAAGGCATCAACCTGCACGCCACCTCCATTAAGCACCTCTTTGCCAACAAGCAGGTCAAGGGACGCATCGGCGAGCTGGCCATGGTCTTCCTGCGCCTGGGTCTGTACCTGGGTGCCGTGTTCTTCTTCCTGCCGGTCGGCATGGCGTTCGCCTTCATCGGTGTCCAGCTGGCCGTCTTCGGTGTCTACATGGGAGCCTCCTTTGCCCCGAACCACAAGGGCATGCCGATCATCCCCAAGGATTCCAAGGTGGACTTCCTTTCCCGCCAGGTCCTGACTTCGCGGAACATCAAGGGCACCGGAATGAACACGCTGATGGGCGGACTCAACTACCAGATTGAGCACCACCTCTTCCCGAACATGCCGCGCCCGAACCTTGCCCGCGCCTCAGAGATCGTCAAGGCTTACTGCGCAGAGCACAAGATTCCCTACACGGAAACCACTCTGACCAAGTCCTACGGCATTGTGGTGCGGTACCTGAACGAGGTGGGGCTGTCGGCCCGCGACCCGTTCGACTGCCCCATGACGGCCCAGCGCCGCCGCTAGCCGCACCTTACCGGCTGCTGAAGCCGGCAGTACCGTCCCCGACGGTGCTGCCGGCTTTTTGCGGCCCGGGCCCGTGCGTCTGACAGACTGGAGTCATGTTGCCGACACCTTCCGATTCACCGTCCGGTCAGACCCGCCCCGCAGTTAAGGAAGTCAAGGAACAGGCCAGCCATATCGGCATGCGGCTTGAAGACTCCCTGCACAGCTACCGGGAGGGCCGTGCCCGCAAGCGCGGGGAGGTCCAAACGGTCCTGCCCTTCACCGGCTACGGCACCACGGAATGGGTCCGGGTACTGGGCCGCGTGATCCTTGCCAAGCCCGGATACGCCGCCGCCGGGGAGAACTCCGCCGGGGCCAAAGTCATCCGTGACGGCATCCGCGGCTGGCGCAACTTTATGAGCCCGCCGATCAACAAGGCCGAAGTTACCGTGGAGATCGGCGACGAGTGCTATCCGGTGACCGCGGACCGCGGCGGAGTTGTCGACGTGGTTCTTCCGGTGCAGCTGGCACCGGGCTGGACCACCGTCACGCTCCGCTCCGAGGATTCCGAGGCAGCCGTGGCTCCCGTATACATCGTGGATCCCTCGGCCGCCGTCGGCGTCGTTTCCGACATTGACGACACGGTCATGGTGACCGCGCTGCCGCGGCCCTTCCTGGCCGCCTGGAACACCTTCGTACTGGATGAGCACGCGCGCACGCCCACCCCGGGCATGGCCGTGATGATGGACCGGCTCGCGCGGGAGAACCCCGGCAGTCCCGTCCTGTACCTGTCCACGGGTGCCTGGAACGTGGCCGCAACGCTGACGCGGTTCATCACCCGCAACCTCTATCCGGCCGGTCCGCTGCTGCTCACGGACTGGGGACCCACCCGCGACCGCTGGTTCCGCAGCGGGCCGGAGCACAAGAAGACGCAGCTGGAACGTTTGGCCAAGGAATTCCCCCACATCAAGTGGCTGCTCATCGGAGACAACGGGCAGCATGACGAAGCCATTTACGCTGCCTTCGCCCAGCAGTATCCGCAAAATGTGCGGGCCATCGCGATCCGGCAGCTGTCGGCGGGCGAGGCAGTGCTGGCCGGCGGCCGGTCCGCGTCACGGGCGGGGCAGACGCCGTCGGACATCCCGTGGATTTACGCGCCCGACGGCGCCGGGATGGCGCTGCAGCTGGCCGAGCTGGGACTGCTTCCCGACGCCGGGTAGTTACGGCTGGTCCTCTTCGGTCCGCACCGTGCGCAGGATCCGGCGCATGCTCATCGCCAGGGAGGCGGTGACGTCCACCGGACTGTCGGGGGATGCGGCCGAGTTCATGTCGATCTGGAGCTGCCGGACGGCCTCGCGCGCGGTCTCGTATTCCTCGCCGCCGGCATCCCAGGCTTCCACGGCTTCCCCGGTGGCGGTCATCGCCTCGGAAAGCTGTTCGGCAAGTTCGCCCGGAACGGCCATATCCTCCGGGCTGGTCCAGATGGCGGTGGACAGGACCTCGGTCATGTCCTCCACATAGAGGGTTACCCGCTCCATGGCCCGCAGCGCCCGGTAGTCCGCATCAAGATCGTGCTGGTGGCGGTGCCGGCGCAGGTTGCCGCGGCGGCTGGTGTCGGCCAGCTGGACGGACTCGCGGACTTCCCGGCTGAAGGCGATGAGCTCGGTCCGTCGCTTGGACCAGTCCTCGTGCTCGGGCGGCCAGGATTCCGAGATGGCGGTGCCCATTTCCTTGAGCTGCCGGGCCAGGGAAAGCCGCAGGGAAGCGAGCCCGTCCACCGCACCGTTGAGGTGCAGGGGAGGGAAGATGGTGGCGTTGACGGTCAGCCCTACGCCCACGCCCACCAGCATCTGTACCGCGTAGCCGATGGAGTAGCCGTCCGGGTCGTCTCCGCCCATGACCAGTACGAAGAGGGCGGCCATGGGCAGGTATTCGCGCCCGGCGCCAAGCCGGGAGATGCCGGCAAACAGTACGCCCAGCCCCACGACCAGGGCGATGGTCCATACCGAGGGGCCTCCGAAGAGCAGGACGATAAGGGCCAGGGCCATTCCGGTGACCAGTCCGATCAGGACCTGGACGCCGACCTTCGCCGAGCCGGACACGGTTGGGTACATGCTGATCAGCGCGCCCAGCGGCGCGTAATAGGGATACTGGGCGGCAACGCCGGGCACCAGCGGAGCCAGTGTCCAGGCGATGGCCACGGCCAGGGCGGCCTTAACGGCGAGCTGGACGCGTGTGTAGCGCAGTATGCCCATGAACCGGCCGGAGACTGAGGACAGCGTGGTGCCCTTGAGTAGCCCGCCGGTTTTGCGAAAGAGGTTTCCGGTAGTAGGCATCCTGCCAGTATTACCCGTGTTCGCTGCTGGACGCGATTCCGGTACCCGCGCTCACAGCGGCGAACCGGTTCCGCGGGATGCCGAAAAAACCCTGCGGTCCCTGCCTAAGCATCCGCAGTGGTGCGCGGAGCGATGCTCTGGGTGCGCAGAATTTCAGCCAACTGGTCAAGGAAGAGCCGGACCCGGGGATTCTCGCGTTCGTTGATGACCAGTGCAAAGATGCTCCGTGCAAGCCGGATCTCGGGCACATCCAGGACAACGACGCCGTCGTGCCGGTTGAGCATGGCCAGTTCCGGAACCAGAGCAGCGCCGAGGCCTGCCGCCGCCATTTCCAGGCTTGCGTTGAAGTCATCGCAGTAGGCGGCCACATGGGGGTGGAGATTGCAGCCGGCAAAGAGCCGTTCAATCACGAGTGCATCCGGCGTTCCGGGGTGATGCATGATCCACGGCATGTCGGAGAGCTGCTCGGCGGAAATCCGGGAGCCTTCCCGGATGCCCCAGGAGCGGGGCAGGACCACGCGGAAATCGTCGTCGCCCAGCCACTGCCGGCTGATCGTGGACGGCCAGGCCAGCCCGCCCTGGCCCACCTGGTAGATGAGCGCGACGTCCAGCTCCCCGCCGCTGCGCAGGCCCTGGATGGTCTGGCCGGGCTCCGCGACGTGGATTTTCAGGTTGATGCCCAGGTCCTGCCAGCCGGGGGACCCGATCAGCAGGGGGAGGGCGAAGGTGGCCAGGCTGGGGAAAATGCCGAGCCGCAGTTCGTGCCTGGTGCCGGCTTCCACCCGGGCGGTGGCGGCCATCAGCGCGTCCATGTCGGTGAGGACCTTGGCCGCATGCCGTGCCATGACGACGGCGGCTTCCGTGGGCACGACCGTGCGCGCGGAGCGTTCAAACAAATGCGCTCCGGTAGCCCGCTCTAGGGCGGACATCTGCTGGGAGACCGCCGACGCCGTGTAGCCCAGCCGGAGGGCCGCAGCGGCAAAGGAGCCCACCCGGATGACTTCCAGGAGGGTCTTGAGGTGGATCGGGTTTACCACTGGTGCCGCCTTCCGTGACGCTGCGTTCACTGCCGCCGTCGACCACTGTATCCGGTTGGCCTCCGTGCCCGGGCTGTCCGGCAGCCAGGGCTGCCTGAAGGGCACGGAGGCCGGCCGTGGAGGCGCTCCGGTTCCTAGGCGGTCCTGGCAGCCATCGCCTGCAGCAGGGCGGCACCGGTTTCAGCGTCGTCCACGGTAACCACAAACTGGCGTCCGCTGCGGCGGTTCACCTGCAGGGCGGGGCCGGTGCGGACCACCACGCCGAACCGGCCCGGCACCCAGCGCAGGCCCCAGCCGCCGAACTCCGCCGCCGGCACCACGGCCACGGCTTCTGCGTCCCGGACTTCGTCAAGGGGGATGAAGAACCGGGGAAAGCCCGCTATGGAAGTGACGGTCAGGCCGCGCTCATCCACCCGGACCCGGTAGGCAGTGGTGGTGGCAGCGGCCGCCAGCAGTACTGCGGTGAGAGCGGTGAGCGTCCAGGCGACGGCGGGGTCGGCCCAGAGCCAGGCGATGAGGGCGCCGGCCGCCACGGCTGTGACGGCGCCCAGGATGAGCAGCAGGGCGGGCAGGGCAAGGCTGGTCTCGCGGAACCAGACAGCGCGTTCTCCCTCGGCCAGGGGCAGCGGTTTCCCGGGGGCGGCAGCAGGAGCCGGTGCCGGCTTGGGCTGCACCAACCAGCACACGGCCCCCACGGCCAGGCCGGCCAGCAGGGACCACAGCACGGGCAGGCCTACCCCGGGGGCCAGCGCGGCGTCCGGCAGCCCGGACTGCATCAGCTGGCCCCAGGTCAGCATCAGGCACAGCATGGTGGTGATGCCCGGGATTATTGCCCCCAGGAAGCGGTAGCCGGAGCCGTGGCCGGAGCCGTCACCGCGCAGGCCGGAGAGGCTGCTCCCCGCCATGAGGGCCGGGATGCCGGCTCCCAGCAGCACTGTCAGCAGCAGGGGAAGCCAGGGCGGAGCGAACCCGTCCGGTCCGTTGCTGCCCCAGTTCACGGCCACCGGATCCGGCAGCGACGGCAGCGCGATGAGCTGAAGCGCCACCGCGACGGCCACAACCACGGCGGGCACGGCCACGGCCACCAGCAGGAAGCGGCGGCGGGCAAGGTTGGCGGAGTTAGGACTCACGGGCAATTTCCTTTACGTAGGCGGACAGGGTTTCCGGTGAGAGACCCAGTTCTTTGGCCTTGGTGATCAGGGCCAGCACATCGGGATGCAGGGCTGCCAGCGGTGCGGCAGCTTCCGTGAGGATTGCACCGCGTCCGCGGCGCAGCTCGACGAGCCCTTCGGCCCGGAGCTCCTGGTAGGCGTGCAGCACGGTGTGCACGTTGATCCCCAGGGATTCCGCCACCTCGCGTGCCGACGGAAGGCGCTCGCCGGGCTTGAGCCGCCCGGCGGCGGCATCTGCACGGATGGAGGCGGCCAGCTGGGCGAACAGCGGCTGGTCGCTTGAGGAATCCACTTTCATGAGCATGTGGTTATTCTACTTCAACTATAACAATCTTGCCAGCTTGGCTGCCGGTGCGCCGTCCCCGCTCCTGCCGGTGCGGCGGCAGCAGCGGCGACACGCCAGCGTTTCGCGACACGCGCTGGAAATTGTGGCCTTGGCGACTCCCCGCAGGGTGTGCGTTCATTCTGCACAGCCTGTGGAGAACCCCGGTCCGACCAGCGAGAACTCACGGAATTTCCCGCCCCGCCCTGTGCATTAGCTGTGGACGACGGGACCGGCGAATGACATACTTGTAATACATCATCTTGGGGTTCCCGTTGCAGCTGTGCACTAGATGTAGTGTCTGGATGTAGTATCAATGGACAGACTTCAAGGCTTCACAAGGGGAGACCAACCATGACCGTTACGGTTTACACCAAGCCCTCCTGCGTTCAGTGCAACGCTACCTACCGGGCGCTGGACAAGAAGGGCATCACGTACCAGATCGTGGATATGTCACAGGATGCAGAGGCCCTGGAACGCGTCCGCGCACTGGGTTACATGCAGGCTCCCGTCGTCGTTACCGAGCAGGATTCCTGGTCGGGTTTCCGTCCGGACAAGATCGATGCGCTCGCCCAGGCGTCGGTTTCCTCTGTCGCCTAATCAGGCTTCCGCACACCGGCACCACACCCGTTAGACCCGCACCGTCAGGAGCGCAGGAACCATGGCACTGGGGATAGCACACCGCTCCGGGATGACCCCGGATCCGGAATCCGCAGCAGACGCGCAGCCCGTCACTGACGCACCCCTGATTTATTTTTCATCGGCGTCGGGATACACCGGCCGCTTTGTCGGAAAACTGGACACGGCCGCAGGAAAAATCCCGCTTCACACCTCAGAACCCACTCTGCTGGCGCAACGCCCGTACGTCCTGCTGCTGCCCACCTACGGCGGCACAGCGGAGCAGCCGGGAGCTGCAGCGCGGGGCGCAGTGCCCAAGCAGGTCATCAAGTTCCTGAATAACGAGCACAACCGCTCCCTGATCCGGGGAGTAATCGGCGCAGGCAACACCAACTTTGGGGACACCTATTGCCTGGCGGCGGACATCGTCGCCGTGAAATGCAAAGTCCCCGTTTTATATCGATTTGAACTCATGGGCACGTCCGAGGACGTCGTCAAAGTAAACGAAGGATTGGAAGAGTTTTGGACGCATCAGTCGCAGAAGCCGGCATGACGGACTCCAAGGAGCTGCCGGAGGCCTACAAGGACCTGGGCTACCACGAGCTCAACGCCATGCTGAACCTGTACGGCAAGAACGGCGAGATCCAGTTCGACGCCGACCGCGCTGCTGCGCGCCAGTACTTCCTCCAGCACGTGAACAACAACACCGTGTTCTTCCACGACCTGGAAGAGAAGCTGGAATACCTGGTCAAGAACGAATACTACGAGAGCGAAACGCTCGACCAGTACTCCATGGACTTCATCCGCGAGCTCTACCAGCGCGCCTACAAGAAGAAGTTCCGCTTCGAGACCTTCCTGGGCGCGTTCAAGTTCTACACCTCGTACACGCTGAAGACGTTTGACGGCAAGCGGTACCTGGAGCGCTATGAAGACCGCGTCTGCATGGTTGCCCTGCACCTTGCCCGCGGTGACGAGAAGCTTGCCATGCAGATGGTCGACGAGATCATCGGCGGCCGTTTCCAGCCCGCCACCCCCACCTTCCTGAACGCCGGCAAGGCCCAGCGCGGCGAGCTGGTCTCCTGCTTCCTGCTGCGCATCGAAGACAACATGGAGTCGATCGGCCGTTCCATCAACTCCGCACTGCAGCTGTCCAAGCGCGGCGGCGGCGTGGCCTTCGCGCTGACCAACATCCGCGAGGTCGGCGCGCCGATCAAGCAGATCGAGAACCAGTCCTCCGGCGTCATCCCCGTCATGAAGCTCCTTGAGGATTCCTTCTCCTACGCGAACCAGCTCGGTGCCCGCCAGGGTGCAGGTGCCGTGTACCTGCACGCCCACCACCCGGACATCAACCGGTTCCTGGACACCAAGCGCGAAAACGCCGACGAGAAGATCCGCATCAAGACCCTCTCCCTCGGCGTCGTCGTTCCCGACATCACCTTTGAACTGGCCAAGCGCGACGAGGACATGTACCTGTTCTCTCCGTACGACGTCGAAAAGGTCTACGGCGTGCCGTTCTCCGACATCTCGGTCACCGAGAAGTACTACGAGATGGTGGACGACGCCCGGATCAAGAAGACCAAGATCAAGGCCCGCGAGTTCTTCCAGACCCTCGCCGAGATCCAGTTCGAGTCCGGCTACCCGTACATCATGTTCGAGGACACGGTGAACCGGGAAAACCCGATCGAGGGCAAGATCATCATGTCCAACCTGTGCTCCGAAATCCTCCAGGTTTCCGAGCCCACCACGTACAACGATGACCTTTCCTACGCCGAGACCGGCAAGGACATTTCCTGCAACCTGGGTTCGCTGAACATCGCCAAGACGATGGATTCCCCGGACTTCGGCCGGACCATCGAAACTTCGATCCGCGCCCTGACCGCAGTTTCGGACATGAGCCATATCGGCTCCGTGCCGTCCATCGCCAAGGGCAACGACGCTTCCCACGCCATCGGCCTGGGCCAGATGAACCTGCACGGCTACCTGGCACGTGAGCGCGTGCACTACGGGTCTGAAGAGGGCATCGACTTCACCAACATTTACTTCTACTCCGTGGTTTACCACGCGGTGCGGGCATCGAACCTGCTCTCCATCGAAACCGGCCGCAAGTTCGCCGGCTTCGATAAGTCTAAGTACGCCACCGGCGAGTTCTTCGACAAGTACGTCAACTCCGAATGGGTTCCCAAGACGGAGCGGGTGCGCGAGCTGTTCGAAGGCATTCACATCCCGACCCAGGCTGACTGGGCCGCGCTGAAGGCCTCGGTCATGGAGCACGGCATCTACAACCAGAACCTGCAGGCTGTGCCGCCGACCGGCTCGATCTCCTACATCAACAACTCCACCTCCTCGATTCACCCGGTGGCTGCGAAGATTGAGATCCGCAAGGAAGGCAAGCTCGGGCGTGTGTACTACCCAGCGCCGTACCTGACGAACGACAACCTTGAGTACTACAAGGATGCCTACGAAATCGGCTACGAGAAGATCATCGACACCTACGCCGCTGCTACCCAGCACGTGGACCAGGGCCTGTCGCTGACGCTGTTCTTCAAGGACACCGCCACCACGCGCGACATCAACAGGGCGCAGATCTACGCATGGCGCAAGGGCATCAAGACCATCTACTACATCCGCCTGCGCCAGCTCGCGCTCGAGGGCACCGAGGTGGAAAATTGCGTCTCCTGCATGCTGTAGCGGTTAGCTAGCCGGAATGGAAACGACGACGACGGCGCCGGCGGGATTTGTATATGGCATCCGACTCCGCGGACAGCGTGAGTACCGCTATGTGGGAATGACCACCAAAACCGTCGCTCGTCGTTTCGCTCAGCATCTAAGATCTGCCCGGGACGGACGCAAGACACCTTTCTATGATTGGCTGCGTAAACAGGACCAACAGGCGGTCCGGGTGGACCAGCTGCAGGAAGTCTGGGGTCCGGCCGCCGACCTCGGCGAGGCAGAGATACGTTGGATTGCCTATCTGAAACGGGAGGGAGACCGTCTTCTGAACCTCTCAAAGGGCGGTCTTGGCCCCTTAGGTGTCTTGTGGACAGCCGAGCAGCGTGAAGCTGCTCGGCTCAGGTCCACTGGGCGAAAAGGACTCAGCCGCTTCGGCGAAGACAACCCGTTCTACGGTCAGTTCCACAGTCCGGAGCAACGCCTAAAGTGGGCGGACGAGCGAAAGGGCCAGTACGCTGGTCAGGAGAACCCCAACTTCGGCAAGTTCGGCGCCGAGCATCCCGGATTCGGACATTCCATGACGGTAGTAGCGCGGCAGGAACTGTCGAAGGCCAGGACAGGTGCGGGCAACCCAAATTTTGAAAAACAAGCCAGCCAAGAAACCAGGGCAAAAATGTCTGCGGCTCGATTGGGACGTCCCATGCCCTCAAGTCGCCGCAGTGCCCACACCAGACATCACACCAATAAGGGCGTCGAGAAAGCCGACTGCAGGTATTGCGTCGAGAACTCAGCCACACCAAGTCTCTCTTCAGAAAGCGAATCGGAGTCATGACAGAGAAAATCAAGCTGCTCAGCCACGTTGAGGCGATCAACTGGAACAAGATTCAGGATGACAAGGACGTAGAAGTCTGGAACCGCCTGGTCAACAACTTCTGGCTGCCGGAGAAGGTGCCGCTGTCCAACGACGTCCAGTCGTGGAACACGCTCACCCCGGACGAGCAGCAGCTGACCATGCGCGTGTTCACCGGCCTGACACTGCTGGACACCGTGCAGGCCACGGTTGGCGCCGTCTCGCTGATCCCCGATGCGATCACCCCGCACGAGGAAGCCGTCTACACGAACATTGCGTTCATGGAGTCGGTGCACGCCAAGAGCTACTCCTCGATCTTCTCCACGCTGGCCTCCACCAAGGAGATCGACGAGGCCTTCCGCTGGTCCACCGAGAACGAGAACCTGCAGAAGAAGGCCCACATCGTCACGGATTACTACCGCGGCGATGACCCCCTGAAGCGCAAGGTGGCCTCCACCCTGCTGGAGTCCTTCCTCTTCTACTCGGGCTTCTACCTGCCGATGTACTGGTCCTCGCGGGCCAAGCTGACAAACACGGCTGACCTGATCCGCCTGATCATCCGTGACGAGGCCGTGCACGGCTACTACATCGGCTACAAGTACCAGAAGGGCCTGGAAGGTGTGTCCGAGGCCCGCAAGCAGGAACTGAAGGACTACACGTACGAGCTGCTCTTCGAGCTGTACGAAAACGAAGTCCAGTACACGCACGACCTGTACGACGGCGTCGGCCTGGCCGAGGATGTCAAGAAGTTCCTGCACTACAACGCCAATAAGGCGCTGATGAACCTGGGCTACGAAGCCATGTTCCCGTCCGCCCTGACGGACGTGAACCCGGCCATCCTGTCCGCGCTCTCCCCGAATGCGGATGAGAACCACGACTTCTTCTCCGGATCCGGTTCCTCCTACGTCATCGGCAAGGCCGTAAACACGGAGGACGACGACTGGGACTTCTAGTTCCAGACAGACTCCGAGGCATCTGAGCACTGCAAGAACCCGCTGCCCCCTTTTGGGGCAGCGGGTTCTTTCGTATTCAGGAAGCGGCGCTTTGCCCTTCCTCGAGAGGCTTAGGCCATGATCACCGTGGACGGTGGCTGCTCTCTTGGCCTAGTCTCCGCGCCATGACTGAAGAAAAAAGCAGGTACAGAATCGAACCGCCGCTGGCCGGTACGGAAATCGAGACCCTGCTGGGGTCCCTGGACCGGCAGCGGGCCACTTTTGCCTGGAAAGCCGGCGGCCTTGATGCCCAGGCGCTGTCCGCCACGGTGGGGGCATCAGCGATAACACTGGGTGGTTTGCTCAAGCATCTGGCCGGGGTCGAAGACATGAAATTTGCGTGGCAGCTGAAGAGGCAAGACCCGGGAGCCCCCTGGAATTCCGTGGATTGGCATAATGATCCGGACTGGGATTGGCGCACAGCCGCCGACGACAGCCCGGAAGATCTTTACCGGTTGTGGTTCGACGCCGTGGGGCGTTCCCGGCAGCGTCTTGCAGCGGCCCTCGAGGAGGGCGGCTTGGAGCTGCTGCTGCCGCCGATCGACGATGAGGTCGGCAGCCTGCGCCGCCTGCTGATTGACCTGATTGAGGAGTATGCCCGGCACGTGGGGCACGCGGATCTGATCCGCGAATCCCTGGACGGCCTGGTGGGGGAGGACCCTCCGGCTGACGTGTCCTGGCCGGGCCCTTCCCGGCAGGGGACGGGCGAAAGCGGCGGGCCACAGCATTGATTCCTGCACATGGATAAAAGCACAGCTATTGCACCATTGTGGGTTAGATTGGGCCCCGGAAAGCAGTCATAACTCGTTTTTCTGTTTTCGGCGGCGGATGTTTGCCGCGACCAGGCCCACATGAAAGTTGGAACAACCATGTCTCTGGAGAGACTTTCACTTCTGGCTCAAGGAGACAGCGACAACGGCGTCTCTCCGATTATGTGGGTCGCTCTTGCAGCGGTGGTCCTGCTGATCATCTTTATCGCGAATTCCTTTAAGTCCAAGAGCACAGCGGGCGGGAAATCGGGCGGGTCGTTAAACCTGAACGGCACCTCTTCCGCTGCACCGGCACCTCACAAGCCGGCACCCGACGAAGCGGTGGTTACGGCTGAGGATGTGGCGGCCATGCGGTTCATGCCTACGAAGTTCACAGAGGGCTACTCACAGCCTCAGGTCGATGAGCTTCTCAGTCGCGCAGTTGAGGAACTTCGCCGGCTTCAGGACGACAATGAACGCCTTCAGTTAATTGTTGCCAAGCGTTTGAACGGCCCTGCCGCTCTTACTGATCCAATTATTACGCCCGAACAGGTAGTGAATCAGAAATTCACTCCCACCAAATTCCGGGACGGTTATTCGCAGGATCAGGTCGACGACTTCCTGGGCAAGCTTGTTGTGGGTCTGAGGCACTGGGCTTCGGAAAACGACCAACTCAGGGCCCGGATTTCAGGAAACGTACGTTCTTAGTCCTGAAACAGGTTCCACAGTTTCTGGGTGGTGTTCCAGCTGCGGATGGTCATGGACTTGTACATCGGTGACGCCGCAACAGCACTCAGCCGGCTCTTGGTCCGTTCCGCGCTGAGGCGCTGGGAATAGATGACGCCCTCACCCGGCCAGACAGCGTCCACTCCCTCCCGGGGATTGAAAGCTGACAGTGCTTCAGCCGGATCAATGCCCATGAGGAAGATCGCGTCGGAATGGTACTTGCCCGGCTGCTCACCAAAACCTTCGGGCTTGTGCGCGACGACGTCCTGCAGCTGCCCCCGGCTGAGCACCAGCACCCTGACCAGCTCGTCGTCGAGCTCGAACCTCTCAGCCAGGGCTTTTTCAATACACGGCCCGATCTCCCCGGCAGCATCGGCGGATTCGAGCAGCACGTTTCCGCTCGCTATGTAGGTCATCACGTGTTCGTATCCCAGATCTTCCAGGTGTCCCTTCAGCAGCTTCATCGGGACCTTGTTCCTGCCGCCCACATTAATGCCGCGCAGCAGGACCAGATACGGGGTAGGTTCCATAATTCTCTCCGTCCATCAGCGGCCGCCAGCCGCGGGTCTGGGCGTCTTGCAGTGAATTTACCCCGGGGAGAGCAGAAGACCTAGGGTTCCGTCACCAATCTCCACCCGCCGGAGTCCACCTCGACGAGGACAGGCGGCCGGCCCGCCACGCCCCGCCGCCGCAACGCTTCCACCACGTCCGCCGGAGGAGCGGCCACCACAAACGTTTCGCCCCGAAAGAGGTCGGCCGTTTCATCAACCAGGGACAGAACATTGGCCCAGCCGGTGGCCTCGAACCGCTCGGCCACCCGCAGGCGGGCCAGCCATGGCGGCGGGGGAGCTCCGCAGCCGAGCAGCACGGCGCCGGCCGGGCACTGGAGATCGGTCACCGTTGCACCGGCGGCACCGGCCCCTGGAACAGCCGGTCGGTCGGCAGCAGGATTTCAATCGTCTTCGTCATATCCGCAGACTTGGCGATGGCGCCGGCGACCGACGGCGCAACCAGCACCCGGTCCCGCCGCACCTCCTGGATGAGGACCTGAACCTGATCGCCGTCGAGGTCCAGCCACCACTTGTCAACGAACATCCGCAGCCCGAGATCATCGAGCAGGCTCTCTGCCGTCTCCAGTTCCAGGGGCTCGGCCCGGCGCCGGTGGAGCAGGTCAAACGGCACGAACTCCCCGGCGTCGGTCATATGGATGTAACCGACATGTTCGCCGTCCAGCTTCCGCAGATGGTCGAACGTGTTCTCTACGGGCATCGGTCCGCTCATGGATCAGCCCGCCACTTTAATGCGCTGTCCCGTATCGACGCCGGCCACAGCCCCGCCGTCGACCAGCAGGTCCATGCCGGTGACAAAGCCGGCATCGGAGCTCAGCAGGAAGGCGACGGCGTTGGCGATGTCGCCCGGAGTGCCCACCCGCCCGGTCCCCGAGTTTTCAATCATGGCCCGCATATGGGCACCGGATTCACCGGCGAGTTCCTGCTGCCCCATGGGCGTGGAGATGACGCCGGGGCTGATGCTGTTCACGCGCGCCCCGCGGGCACCCCAGCGCAGGCTGGCCGTCTGCACGCGGACCTGGTTGGCGCGCTTGGCGATGAGGTAGGCGTAACCCGGGTTGTCGATTCCGGCGATGAACGGAATGAGGTGCAGGTCATCCACCGGCACCGTGGCCAGGCTGGCCAGCACATCAGCGGGAATGCTGCCGCCGGACATGTAGGCGGACATACTCGAAATAACGACGCCGGCACCGCCCGGCGCGATGACCTTCTCGAATTCCTCCAGCACCAGGGCGGCGCCGATCAGGTCGACCTTCCAGATGGCATCCACAGGGGCCTGGACGGGGGACAGCCCTGCTGTGTGGACCACCTGCGTGACTGCCCCCAGCTCTGCCGCGGCCGCAGCCAGGGCCGCCACCGAATCACGGGAGGACACGTCTACGCGTTGGGATACGACGTCGTATCCGTCACCGACAGCCCCGGCAACCACACTCTCGAGGAGGTCTTCATTGAAGTCGGCCAGGAGTACCTTCCGGCCCGCCCCCGAGCGGCGCAGGACGGCCTGGCCCATTCCGCCCAAACCGATAACTACCAGTACTTCAGTTGCCATGACGCTCCAATATCGCAGGGTCCGGGCAGGGAAGTCCCGGTAGCTACCGAGGATATCGTGTGCCGTGCCTTCTGTGGGTGGTATACGGGCCAGGTGACGGTGTCGATGCTGTGTTCTACCGCCGGAATGGGTGTGTAACGATTTACCTGCAAAATACTCGAGTCCGCTAGGTCGGCCTGATGCATGGAAATATCGTGGCATACGGTAAAAGCAGCGCGACGGAACCGAATCGTGTTGCCGCCGCTGCAACAACCCAAAAGTTACATCAAGCAAAAGTCCCGCAGTTCTTTCACTCGGTGCGGGAAACGCCAACGGCGAAGGTGCAGCTCTCTATGCACCCCGGCAAAAAAGGCAAAAAGGGACCGTGGGGGATCCCTCATTTCCTGCGGATACGCGGGATATCAACGACATCATCCAGGACATAAATGAAAACCACGACGCTTTCCACTGGTCTCACATCAGTTGCACTGGCCGCCTTGCTGGCTGTTTCCTGCCTCGCAGGTCCGGCCGCGGCCGCTGTCCCCGCCCTGGGGACAGACACGGATACCGCCGCCAGCGGCATCAGCGAAGCTGAACAGACGCAAATCATCGGCGAAAACGGCGCCTCAATGGGGCAGGGCCTGCACCGGCTGAACGTCACCGGAGACGCGCAGCTGCCAGCGCCGGATGAAGGTGCCGCGGCTATGCCGGAGGAGGGTGCCGGGACGACGGCGCCCGACGACGGCGCTGCTGGTGCCACTCCGGACGGAGACGGGAGCGCGGACGCCGACGCCGACGCCGAAGGCGAAACGGCGGCACCCGAAGCGGCGGAACCGCTCGCGGGAAACTGGCGCCCGGCCGGGATCCAGGGCATGGACGTCTCCAGCCATCAGGGCAACGTTGACTGGAACCACGCATGGGCGCAGGGGGCGCGGTTTGCCTATGCCAAGGCCACCGAGGGGATGACCTACAAGAACCCCAATTTCAACCAGCAGTACGGCGGTTCCTATAACGTCGGCATGGTCCGCGGCGCGTACCACTTTGCCCTGCCCAACGTCTCTTCGGCCGTTGACCAGGCCAACTACTTTGTGAACAACGGAGGGGGATGGTCCGCAGACGGACGTACCCTGCCGCCGCTCCTGGACATTGAGTACAACCCCTACACTTCCCTGGGCAACACCTGCTACAACATGAGCGCCGGGCAGATGGTCAACTGGATCCGCGACTTCTCCAACACGGTCAAGGCCCGCACCGGACGTGCGCCCATGATCTACACGACCACTGACTGGTGGAAAACCTGCACCGGCAACAGTGCCGCTTTCCGGGACAATCCGCTGCACATTGCAAGTTACAACGAAGTTGGAGCCGGCACGCTGCCCGCGAGCTGGAGCGTCTACAGCTTGTGGCAGTACAGCAGCACCGGGCCTTTCGTGGGCGACTCCAACGTTTGGAACGGGACAGCCGCAGGGCTGACGGCGTTTGCCCGCGGCGCAGCCCCTGCCCCGGCCCCTGCGCCCGTTCCCGTGCCCGGACCCTACAGCGACGTTCCGGGCAACAGCCAGTTCGCCAAGGAGATCTCGTGGCTGAAGGCAAAGGCGATCACCACGGGGTACCCCGACGGCACCTACCGTCCGGCGGACCCGGTCAAACGCGACGCGATGGCAGCTTTCCTCTACCGCGTCCAGGGCAAACCCGCTTACACGGCGCCCAGGGTTTCGCGCTTCCGGGATGTGGCAACGAACAACCTCTTCTACAAGGAGATCCACTGGCTGGCAGCCAGCGGAGTGGCCACCGGATGGAACGGAACCACCTACCAGCCCGGCGCAGACATTAACCGCGATGCCATGGCGGCCTTCCTGTACCGCTTGGCCGGCAGCCCGCGATACACACCGCCGGCGGTTTCCCCGTTCAGGGACGTTCCGGTCAGCAACATGTACTACAAGGAAATCAGCTGGCTGGCAGCGCAGGGCATCTCCACCGGCTGGAGCGACAAGACGTTCCGCCCGTACCAGCCCATTGCCCGGGATGCGATGGCGGCGTTCCTTTACCGGTACGACGCCAAGTTCTAGCGGGGCCCTTCAGGGCAACCGGCAGCGCACCACAGGCAGCACACCCCAGGTGTGCTGCCTGTGGCGTTCTCGGAGGTACACGGTCAGGGTGACGTAATGAACGCCGGAACGGTCGGGCGCGCCCGCAGACGCCGATACGATTTAACGCATGAACATTGAACTGCGGATTCCGCCGAAGCTGGGACGGGAATTGGAGGAGCTCGCCAAGGAGCAGGGGGTTTCCGTGGAAGTTCTCGTGGTTAACGGCGCGAGGCTGCTCCTTGAACACCGCAACCGCCGCAGCCACCTGGCGTAGCGGCTCCCCGCAGGGCAGGGCTGCGCGGGACTAAAGAATTCAGCAGATAATTGTCGAAATGACACAGATCAGCTGCCGCAGATAAGCGATATTGCTGCTCTTTGTTGGAGTGTCGAACAGATCCTCGATCCGGGGCGGTTACGATACTTCCAGCTATGAAGAAAAACACTACATTCCGGGCCGTTGCCGTTGCCGTCCCCGTTTCCTGCGCCCTTGTTTTTGCCTCCCTTGCAGTTCCCGGAGCAGCTGCTGCAGCTGATCCTTGGACAATGCTCCCGACAATCTCCACCGCCGATACCGCGGATACTGCCGATACCGCGGATACTGCCGATACTTCTGATATCGCCGATACGGGTGAGGTTCCGCCGGTCATGCCGGATACGCCCCGACCGGACCCGGCAGCCCTTTCCCCGGAGGCAGCCGACGCCTCGGTGAAGGCCGCTGCCGAGGAAGCCGGCCCGGGATACGGTCCGGAGGCCTTGCCGGAAGCCCTCCCGGAAGGGGCCGGCGGCGGGCAGGCAGCTGCCCCGGATGCCTCCACCGAATCGGTCCGCAGCGACCGTTTCTCCGGACAGGTCTTTGACCTGATGAATGCCAAACGCAGCGCCGCCGGCGTTCCCGCCCTCATCTGGAACCAGCACATTGCCGATGTTTCCCAAGGGTGGGCAAACCACCTTCGGGTAGCCACCGCGGATCCAAACTTCGATTGGGCGGGCATCCACCGCCCCGACGCCGGCGGATCGCTGATTCCCGCCGGCGCGAACTGGTACGGCGAAATCATTGCCTTCAACTTCTCCGCTGCCCAGGTGGTGGACTGGTGGATGAACTCCCCGGCACACCGGGCCGCCATGCTGGATCCGAGGGAAACCCATACGGGCGTCGGCTACGTGGTGCCGACCAGCGGACCGTACAAGGGCTGGCACTTGGTGGTCTCCAACTTGGCCGGCTATCCGAAAACGACCAAGCCCGCAGTGGTGTCTCCGTTCAGCGACCTGGTGGGCGGGCAGAAGTTCCTCGCCGAGATGAACTGGATGCACAAGCAGGGGGTTTCCACCGGATGGGCGGAAAAGAACGGCACGAGGACGTACCGGCCGTTCCAGCCGGTCAGCCGCGAGGCGATGGCCGCCTTCATGTACCGGTTGAAGGGGTCACCGAAGTTCGCGGCCCCGGCCAAATCGCCCTTTACCGATGTCTCCGTATCCAATCCGTATTACAAGGAAATTGCGTGGCTGGCCTCGACAAAGATTTCCACCGGCTGGGTCCAGAAAAACGGAAGCAAGGTATTTCTGCCGCATGATGCCGTCGACCGGGATGCGATGGCAGCTTTCCTTTACCGGTTGGCCGGTTCACCGAATTACACGCCGCCCAAGAGTTCCCCCTTTATTGATGTGCCTGTCTCGCATCAGTTCTACAAGCAGATTTCCTGGCTGGCTGCCAGCGGTGTCTCCACCGGCTGGCCGGTGGCCAACGGCAAAGCGTACAAACCCGGACAAACCGTCGCCCGGGATGCCATGGCCGCTTTCATGAAGCGCTGGGCTGCATAGGGGGCCAAAAGCCAGGAGCCAGGCTCTGCTGCTGAAGCAGCGGCCGGACCGCTCCCCACCCCCCCCCGGGGGCGGTCCGGTTAGCGGCCGGCGGCCAGGGCGTCCGAGAGCGCCATGAAATCCGGGTCGATCTTCTGCTCGTCGGGATGGGCGTCGTACCAGCTCAGAATCTCGGCGGCACCCTCCGCGAAGGGAATTTCGGCAGCGAACCCCGGCACCAGTGCCTTGATCTTTGAGTTGTCGAAAATGACCGAGTGGGACTTGTCGCCCAGCAGGCCCGGCCCGCGCCCGGGGTCCCGGGCGGCAATGGTCTCCGAAGCGACATGGACCAGCTCGGGTTCCGGCACGCCGGCGGCCGCTGCCAGGATCCGGTACACCTCGTTCCAGGGCAGGAACTCATCGGAAGTAATGGTGTAGCTGTCGCCAACCGCCTCGCCGCGGCCGAGCAGCCCGGTGAAGGCCCGGGCGAAGTCCCGGCTGTGGGTCAGCGTCCACAGCGAGGTACCGTCGCCGTGCACCAGCACCGGAAGTCCGGCACGCATCCGGTGCAGGTCCGTCCATCCGCCCATGAGGGGGATCATCGTGCGGTCATAGGTGTGGGAAGGCCGGACCACGGTGCCCGGAAACCCCTCGTCCCGATAGGCGGAGACGAGGAGGTCCTCGCAGGCGATTTTGTCGCGGGAGTACTGCCAGAACGGGTTGCGCAGGGGAGTGGACTCCAGGATCGGAAGCCGGGCCGGGGGCTTCTGGTATGCCGAGGCGGAACTGATGAACACATAGTGGCCGGTGCGGCCGCGGAACAGGTCCATCCCGGCGGCCAGCTGCTCGGGAACAAAGGAAATAAAGTCGGCGACGGCGTCAAAGTCGCGGCCCCCGAGAGCTTTTGACGCGGCCGCGGCATCGCGGATGTCCGCGTGGAGGACTTCCACGCCGGGCGGTACCGGCCGGGTGGCGGAAACTCCGCGGTTCAGCAGTGTCACGCGGTGTCCAAGCCGGCTTGCGTGCTCGGCGACGGCGGAACTGATGACTCCCGTTCCGCCAATGAGAAGAATATCCATGTGCGTTCCCTGACCGGTCGTAAGGGCCGCGTCGGGGGATGCACGCGCGGCACGGAGGAGAGTCCGCAGGCCCATTCTGCAGCACGATCCGGATTCTGTCCCGTTATTCTCCGGTGCGCTCCCCGGTGCGCTCCCCGGTGCGCTCGCCGGTGCGCTCGCCAAGGCCGGTCTTGCGGCCGCCGCTGGAGCGCCTGGTCACGGCCGATGCCCAGACCCAGGTGGCCCGGCGGATTCCGGCGTCGGTCCACAGCACCTGCACCGCCCTGGCGTTCCACGTGCAGGCTTCGCCCTTGACCTGCTCCGCAGCGTTCGGGAACCGGATCCAGGCCCAGACAGGGATGCCCGGCACGGAGGTAGTTGCCGGGTGATGCTCAAAATCCAGCTCTTCCGGGGTGAGTTCAATCGGCTCCGCGCGCCGGGCGTAGCGGGCGGCGAGCCGTGCCGCCGCTTCCTGATCCATGGTTAAAAGTAGAACACATATTCGAATGGTCGGATGCTGGGGAGTACTCCCCTCCTGCAGGCACAATGGGAACATGTGCGGACGTTACGTGATGGCAAAGGCAACATCGGACCTGGTGGCGGCGTTTTCCGCCGACCAAGCTGTGGGAGAGGACATTGCTCCCTCCTGGAACGTCGCACCAACGGACGACGTGCGGATTGTCACTGAGCGCGCCCGCCGCAGGGCAGGCGACGGCAGCGCCGCCGTCGACAGTTCCGCCGAAAGTGACGGTTCCGCGGCCGACGACGGCGGGAGCGCAGGCGGTGACGCCGTAGTGCGGCGGCTGGCTACGGCCAAGTGGGGCCTGGTGCCCGTCTGGGCGAAGGATCCCAAAATCGGCGCACGGATGATTAATGCCCGCCGGGAAACCGTCCTCGAGAAGCCGGCGTTCCGGAAAGCAGCCCGGAAGCGCCGGGCGCTGGTTCCGGCCGACGGTTATTACGAGTGGGAAAAATCCGGTTCCGCCAAGATCCCCACCTACCTGTATTCACCGTCGGAGGATCCTTTGGCGTTCGCCGGTCTCTATGAGTACTGGCCCGACCCTTCGCTGCCCGAGGACCACGAGCACAAGTGGCTGGTGAGCTTCACCATCATCACCACCGCAGCCAGTGATGCCCTGGGGCACATCCATGACCGGACGCCGCTGATTGTTCCGCAGGACCTGTACGGAGACTGGCTGGACCCGGGGCTGACGGAAACGGCCGAGGTCCAGCAGCTTTTGGACGCCGTGCCGGAACCGGTGCTGACTCCCCGGGTAGTGTCCAGCGAGGTGAACTCGGTTCGCAACAACGGCCCCCAGCTGATCCATCCGGTCGACGGCGCCGCAGAATAGGAACCGGCTACCAGGCGTAGTCCTCAGGAGCTGTGCGGTGGCCGGGGAAAATGCCGTCGAGCCGGCTGAGTGTGTCAGCGTCGAGTTCAACGTCCAGGGCCTTCAGCGCGTCGTCAAGCTGCGCCTGGATCCGCGGCCCCACGATCGGCGCGGTGACCGCCGGCTGGTGCAGCAGCCAGGCCAGGGCGAGGATCCCCGGCGCAACTCCGAGTTCGTCGGCGAAGTCCTCATACTGCGCCAGAGCATCCCGGTGGGTTTCCAGGGCCGCTTTGGCGCGGCCCTCCGCCCGGCGCCCGCCCTGTTCCGTTTTCTTCAGCACGCCGCCCAGCAGGCCGCCCTCCAACGGTGACCACGGGAGCAAGCCCAGGCCGTAATGCTGCGCTGCCGGAATAACCTCGAGCTCAACCGTGCGGCTGATCAGGTTGTAGATGGACTGCTCACTGACCAGCCCGTTGAAGTTCCTGCGGCGTGCGGCTTCCTGGGCCTGGCCGATATGCCAGCCCGCAAAGTTCGAACTGCCGTTGTAGATGATTTTGCCCTGCTGCACGGCAACTTCCATGGCCTGCCAAATCTCGTCCCACGGCGTGTTCCGGTCCACATGGTGGAACTGGTAAAGATCGATGTAGTCGGTCTGCAGCCGCTTGAGGCTCGCGTCCAGGGCGCGGCGGATATTCAGTGCCGAAAGGAACGTGTCATTGGGACGCTCACTCATGGAGCCGTACAGCTTGGTGGCCAGCACGGTGTCTTCCCGCCGTCCGCCGCCCTTGGCGAACCAGCGGCCAACGATCTCTTCGGTCCAGCCCTTCTGCTCGCCCCAGCCGTAAACGTTGGCAGTGTCAAAGAAGTTGATGCCGGCCTCGCGTGCGGAGTCCATAATGGCGTGCGCATCGGCCTCTTCGGTCTTGGGTCCGAAGTTCATGGTGCCCAGGCACAGGCGGGATACGTTCAGGCCGGAGCGGCCCAAATGGGTGTATTGCATGAAACCCTCGCTTGGAGTAGGAAGCCGCTTTCTGTGCCGCCGGGCGGAGGCAAGCGGTGCAGGACTTATTCTGCGTGCTCAGGTGCGCTCCGGCTAGGGGCGCCCGGCGCCTGAGGATGCTCGCCGACGCCGGCGGGCGTCCCTTAAGCTGCCGCGCACAGGCTGCGGCGCACGGGCTGAGGTAGCCTGAACACACAAAACCTGAATCACAAGGAGGCTTCGTGCCCGAGTCGTACTACCGCGCCCTGGGCGAGGAAAGCTTTGAGTCCACTATCCACACCCAGGGTGCCTGGAATGACCACGAGCAGCACATGTCGCCGGTCTCGGGCCTGCTGGCCTACGCGCTGGAGAACTGCAGCCCGCGTGCCGATATGCGGCTGGCGCGGATTAGCTACGACATCCTTGGCGTCATTCCCCGCGGCACCTTCGATGTGCGGACGAAGATCCTCCGGCCGGGCCGCACCATTGAACTGCTCGAAGCCGAGTTGATCGCGGAAGGCCGGGCGGCAGTGCGGGCCACCGCCTGGCGGCTGGCCGTGGGGTCCACCGGAGAAGTCGCGGCCCTGGAGGACGCACGGATGCCGGGTCCGGAGGGCCTGGGCACCGCCTTCGATATGACGCAGTGGCCGGGCGACTTCATTAATTCCCTGGACTTCCGGGCGGTGGAGGGCCTGCGGCCGGGCCGCGGCCAAATTTGGGTGCGGACCCCGTACGAGATGGTGGAAGGCGCACCCTCCAGTGACCTCGTGCGGCTGGTGGGTCTGGTGGACACCGCCAACGGTGTTGCCGCACGGGTCCCCCCGGGAGGGGACAGCTACATGTTTCCCAATGTTGACCTGCAGATCCACCTCCACCGTTCACCCCGGGGCGAGTGGCTGGGGCTGGACACCCGGGTGACGTTCGGAACCGACGGCATCGGCCTGACATCCTCCGTGCTGCATGACCTTGAGGGGCCCTTTGGCCGCAGTGAACAGATCCTGACCGTGCGCCGTCTCGGCGGCCGGTCCTAAGGCTGCAGCCCGTGTCGCAGGAAGCACTCCCAGCCTCCGCCGCCCCCGGCCCGGCACCCCTCGCCGTCGTGCGCCAGGACCGCACCCTGGGTGCCGCCGGTGACCTGGATTTTGCCCTGTCCATGCTGGACGCCGCCCGCACTGGGACCCTTGGTCCCGTGCTTCGCCTCTACCGCCCCGAGCCCACCGTGGCGCTGGGCCAGCGGGACGCCCGGCTGCCCGGGTTCGACGCCGCGGCCGAGGCCTGCAGGCAGCAGGGCTTCGAACCGCTGATCCGCAAGGCAGGCGGACGCGCCGCCGCCTACCACCGCGGCTGCCTGGTCCTGGACCATGTGGAACCCGGCGGTGACGGAGTGGCGGGGTCCCGGGCGCGGTTCGGGGACTTCGGCGAGTTGTATGCCTCGGCGCTGCGGCGGGCCGGCATCAACGCTGCGGTGGGGGAAATCCCTGGTGAATACTGCCCGGGGGAATTCACCGTTCACGGCACCACGGATGCCGGCCGGAAGATCAAGTTGGTTGGAACAGCTCAGCGGGTGGTCTCCGGTGCCTGGCTTTTCTCCTCGGTGGTGGTGGTCCGGGACGCTGCACCGCTGCGCCGGGTTCTGACTGCCTGCTACTCCGCCCTGGGGCTGGAATGGGACCCCGGTACCGCCGGCGCCGCGGAGGACGCAGGGGGAGGTGCCGCCGCCGACAGCTCCCTGATGGACACCGTTGAAGCGGCACTGCTTGAGGCCTACGGTGCCCGGCGGCCGCTTGCCGCGGGAAGTTTCGACGCACTCACAGCGTCTCTGGGCGGCGGCACCACCGTGCAAAACGCCGCGCGGATCCAGTAATCTGTGCATCGATCAGTAAGCTTGCTTTAGGCCCTGCCTTGCTGCACGAAGACTCCGCTGCACCAGGATTTAGTCGTATTAAGAACACCGCCGGATAAAGGAAAACCATTGGCCAAAAACACCACCAAAAACACCGTCGAAAACACCGCGCTGCGGCTCAAGGCAGTCCTGGAGGTCCTGGCTGCGGAGGATCCGTCCGCGCAGCGCCGGATCAGCCGCGGCGAAGTCCTCGCCGCTGCCATTACCCGGGTGCCGCTGAAAGACCGCGAGTCCGAGCTGCTGGCCAGCGGTGCGGCCCGCGGGGAGCGGGCCCTCGCCAATGCCACCAGCAAGCTGGTCAAGGCCGGATGGATCACCAAAGAAGGCCGGGCGGGCTGGAGCATTACGGTTCACGGGCGTCAGGCCCTGAAGGATTTTCCGGAGACGGCTGACCTGCTGGCTGCCATGGACGGTACGGTTCCGGCGGCAGCGGACAGCCCCGGAACTGCTGCGGACACTTCCGAAGCGGCCGCCGAGGCCGTCGTTGAAGAGGCACTGCAGGCGGCCGTCGCGGAGCCGGAACTCCCGCAGGAACAGCACGGGGCGCATCAGGGCGCGGAACTGCCCGAACCGTCCTTTCCGCAGCCGGGCTCCGTTGTGGTGGCCGGAAACCTGGGCGTGTTGGGCGGGGCAGACTGGGACCCGGCCGGAAAGGACCTGCAGCTTACCTTCGACCGCAGCGACGAGTTGTGGAAGCTCACCGCGGATCTTCCCGCAGGCCACTACGAATACAAGGTGGCGCTGAACGGTTCCTGGGAGGAGAACTACGGCAGGGACGGGCACCGGGACGGAGCGAACCTGGACATGGTGCACGACGGCGGCCCGCTGACCTTCCTTTACGACCACGCGACACACCTGGTCATCACGAAGCCGGACGTCAGCGGGTAGGCCCCGCCGTTCCGGCAGTCCGGAGCCGGCACTCCGGGGCTAGCGGTCCGCTGCTTCCGGGGCCAGGCCGTGCCTGGCCAAAAACCCCAGCACGGTGTCGGCTGCAATTCGTCAGCCGTGGTCAATCACCAGTGAGTGGCCGCTGCCGGCAATCTCCAGGTATTCGGTCGGTGACGCCGAGGACCGGTACCGGCGCGCCGCTGCCCGGACCACGGATGCCGGAACAATCCGGTCTTCGCTGGCTCCTGCCAGGAGCAGCGGGCCCCGCTTCGCCGCTGTGTCCACCCGCAACGGGGAACGCGGGTTGACGTTGGCTTCGGCAACCTGGAACAGCGGCCGTCCCGGAGCGGGCATGACGCATGTGGCATGCAGGTCATTGGACTCGCCTTCGGAAACCGCATTAGCGAAGGTTCTATGGAAGCGCTGCGGAGACTGGCGGAGGACCCGGCGCCGGTTCAGCGGATTCCAGAGCACCGGCAGCGATGACCTCAGTTCGGTCGGAGACAGCCGCAGCACGCCCCGAAACCGGGCCGGAGCCAGGGCTGCGGCTCCGGCAGCAGCTCCGCGGGCGAGCAGCTGCTGGGCCAGCAGCCCGCCAAACGAGTGGCCCACAACGACAGGGGGCCGCTGCAGTTCGCTGATAAAGCTCTCGTAATGGGCCAGGGCTTCGCGCGCGCCCGTCCCGGCCATCGGCCCCGGGAATGCGTTGGCTGCCGGCAGTGCCTCGGGCTCACCCGGCCAGCCTGGCGCCACCGGGTCATATCCGTGGTCACGGAAGAGGTCCAGCCACGCATCCCAGCTGCCGGCGTGCAGCCACAGTCCGTGGATAAACACCACGGGTGTCCGGTCCCCGGGACGCACCGAATCCGAATCCGTGGAGGGATAGGGAATCCGCAGGGTCCCGACAGGGGTCATGGTCAGTGCTCCTCGCATCGGAAAGGACCCGGTATCCGCGCCGGCCGGATCTGCTGGCCAGTCTGCCATTGGAGGCTCTTGGCGCGGTAGATGTCATGACCCGATCAGGCGAACCGGATGTGTGAGGAACCCGGCGGGTTCCCGGATCCACCACACGCCGTCGGCACGGCGTTCCGCCGGAGTGGAAAACCGGTACCGGTACACCCGGGCCCGCACCCAGCGCGGCGGCGTGCCCTTGAAGGGATCATCGCGCAGCAGGGCAAGGGTCCGGCGGTCGCCGGTGAGCAGTTTTTGCAGCAGGACCTCAAACCAGGTGCTGCCGCCCGCGCCCAGGGCCAGGAACCACATCATCCAGTCCAGCCGCAGGTGGTACGGCGCGAACTGCCGCGGCATCCGCGCTGGATCACCGGGCTTGCCCCTGAACCCGTACTCCAGCCATTGAGCGTCGGGACCCGGATCATCCAGCGTTCCCTCGATCACCACCTCGTTCCGGGACCGGGTAATGCTGCCAAAGGCTCCGTAGGCATTGGACAGGTGCCAGCGGTTGAAGCTGGCATTCATCAGCTGGTTTCTGCTGAACAGGTTCCGCAGCGGCGCCCACGCCCAGTACAGCATCAGTGCAGTGACGGCCAGGACGACGACGGCGAACCACAGCGGGGTGGCCGGGGGCTCCGGCGAGGCAAAGGCGGCCCCGGGCAGCAGCGCCTGCACCAGGGAGTCCGGCACCGCGCTGAAGGCGATCAGGATGGTGAGCACATTCAACCAGGCAAAGTTGCCGGAGAGCACCAGCCAGCCCTGGGTGATGATGACCACCGCGGCGGCAATCCCGGCCACGGGCTGCGGAAAAAACAGGAAGAACGGCACCACCAGCTGGGCGACGTGGTTGCCCAGGACTTCCGCCTTGTGAAGCGGTTTGGGCAGGTGGTGGAAGTACCAGCTGGCGGGGTTGGGCATGGGCTGGGTTTCGTGGTGGTAGTACAGGGCGGTGAGGTCCCGCCACACCGGGTCCCCGCGCATCTTGATCAGCCCCGCCCCGAACTCCAGCCGGAAAACCAGCCAGCGGAAAAGGAACAGGACCGTGATCGGGGGCGCGACGTCGTTGGACCCCAGGAAGGCGGCGAGGAAGCCCGCCTCCAGCAGCAGGGATTCCCAGCCGAAACCGTAGAACGTCTGGCCGATGTTGACGATCGACAGATACAGGAACCAGATCAGCAAAAAAGCGGCCATCGGCAGCCAGGGCGGGCCGGACTGCGGCACGCAGGCCACCAGCAATGCCGCGACGGCGGCACCGGTCCAGGCCACGGCGAGCAGGAACCGGTCGGAGTAATGCCAGCGGAAGAGGGTGGGAATGCCCCGGCCCCGGATGCGGGCCAGGAACCGCGGTGCGGGCAGCAGCCCGTTTTCCCCCAGCAGCGCAGGAAACTGGTTGGCGGCGGAGATAAAGGCGAGCAGATACACGGCGGCAATGCCGCGCTGCAGCACCTGCCGCCCAAATTCATACCCCTCGGCGCTGAACCACTCCATGGGACATCAGACTAGCCAAAGCCGGTGGCGCGCGCTGCCCCCGCTGCAGGAACCTTCCGGTCAATGAACCGCTCGGTGTTGTCGAGGGATTGAACTAAAACCGGAACAGGGAATTGATCTCCTGTTTGGCGTCATCCACATAAACCTCGGTGCGCTCGTCGAAGAATGAAACCCGGTCCTTCAGCTGCGCCGAATCGGGCAGCACCGACTCGTAGGACCAGGCCAGGTCCGCTCCCGCCGGATGCCCGGACACGGACCAGTAGTTTGCCGTTCCCTTGTACGGGCATTCCGACCGGGTCAGGGAAGCACCAAGGGCATCCCAGTCCACGTCCTCCCGGGGAAAATACGTGCGGGGAGGGAGCATCGTTTCATAAACGAACAGCGGCTGGCGGGTCTCCGCCAGCAGCCGGCCGCCCAGATGCACCCGCACGGCCCGCGAGGACTGCCGCGCGTCGACCCGGTGGAAGGGATCCCGGGGGTGCCCCCGGATTTCCTCGTCCTCTTCCAGCCACCGGTCAAAGGCGTCGAAGTCCAGCACCACGTAGTCCGCCAGATCGGGATCATCGGGCCGGAAGCCGGCCCCCGGCAGCCCGTGCGACCCCGCCTGGAGGTCCAGGGGCTGCCCGGGCGCCGTGTGGGCCGTAAACGGATAACGCGGGTCCATCAGGGCATTCGGCGGTACGTGGGCCAGCGGATCTTCCGGGTACGGGCCGGCGTCGTGCGCCTTCAATTCGGCGCTGATGTCCCGCGCCGGCACCGCATAAACCGGTGTCACCCGCCGGGGCTCGTACACCAGGTACGCATGGTCGGAATCGACCACGGTGTTGTTCCCGAGCTGGGCGCGGATCCGGCGCGGCGTTGGTTCAAACCGCAGCTGGGGCAGCAATTCCCAGAAAGCAGGGCTGATCTGTTGGGCCATATGACCAGTGTCCGGCTGCTTCCGGCCGGATTCAAGGCTTTCGCGCCGGCGCTCTCCGCTGCCGGAAAGGGCTCATGCGCGCCGGAGAGCCGGCGCGCATGAGCAGATCCAACTATCGTGCCGGGCGAACCCGGCAAAGCAGCGCGGAAGGGGCGTTCCCGCCGGCGGGGTCTAGTGGCCCCGGGCGATCCATTCCTCCAGCTGCGGGGCTTCGGCGCCGATGGTGGTGGAGTCACCGTGCCCGGTGTAAACCCGGGTCTCCGACGGCAGGGTCAGCAGCCGTTCCCGGATGGACTTGATGATGGTCGGAAAATCGCTGTAGGAGCGGCCCGTGGCGCCCGGGCCGCCGGCGAACAGCGTGTCACCGCTGAAGAGAACCGGGGCGCCGTCGCCGGGCGCACCGGACGCCAGCAGGAAGCATACCGATCCGGGGGAGTGCCCCGGAGTATGCAGTGCCTGCAGGGTGATGCCGGCCACCTCAAAGATGTCTCCGTCCTCGATCTCGTCGTCGGGGCCGTCCTCCGGGAACACGGCGTCCCAGAGCATCCGGTCCGCCGGATGCAGGAATACCGGGGCGCTGAAGCGGTCCCGGGCCTCTCCGACCGCGCGGATGTGATCATCGTGTCCGTGCGTGAGCAGGATCCCCTGGACTTCGCGGTCTCCGACGGCGGCGGCCACGGCATCAATGTCGTGGGCCGGGTCGATGATGATGACCTGGGCGTCGTCGCCGACGATCCAGACGTTGTTGTCCACATCCCAGGTTTCGCCGTCGAGCGAGAACGTTCCGGAAGTGATGACGTTGTCGATGTGCACGCCCATTTAGAGCACCACCACGGAACGCAGGACTGAGCCGTCATGCATCTTCTTGAAGGCTTCTTCAATGTCGCCCAGGCCAATGCGCTCGGACACAAACGCATCCAGGTCCAGGCGTCCGAGCTTGTACTGTTCCACCAGCATGGGGAAGTCACGCGAGGGCAGGCAGTCGCCGTACCAGGAGGACTTCAGCGAACCGCCGCGGCCGAAAACGTCAGCCAGCGGAAGCTCGATCTTCATTTCCGGGTTGGGTACGCCCACCAGGACCACGCGGCCGGCGAGGTCGCGTGCGTAAAAAGCCTGCTTGTAGGTTTCGGGGCGCCCGACGGCGTCAATCACCACGTCTGCGCCGTTGCCGCCGGTGAGGGCGCGGATGGCTTCCACCGGATCCTCATCCTTGGAATTGATGACGTGGGTGGCGCCCTGGGCCTTGGCCAGTTCCAGCTTCTTGGAGTCGATGTCCACGGCAATGATGGTGGTGGCTCCGGCCAGCACAGCACCGGCGACGGCGGCAATGCCCACGCCGCCGCAGCCGATAACGGCCACGGACTCTCCGCGCTTGACTTCGCCGGTGTTAATGGCGGCACCGATGCCGGCCATGACGCCGCAGCCGAGCAGGCCAACAGCGGCGGCGTCGACGTCGTCGTCCACCTTGGTGCACTGGCCCGCGGCCACCAGCGTCTTCTCGGCAAAGGCGCCGATGCCCAGGGCGGCCGTCAGCTCGGTGCCGTCTTCCAGGGTCATCTTCTGCGTGGCGTTGTGCGTGTTGAAGCAGTACTGCGGCTCGCCCTTGCGGCAGGCCCGGCATTCGCCGCAGACGGCACGCCAGTTCAGGACCACCCGGTCGCCCGGGGCCACCTCGGTGACGTCGGGGCCAACGGCGGAGACCACGCCCGTGGCTTCGTGGCCGAGCAGGAACGGGTAATCGTCGTTGATTGCACCCTGCTTGTAATGCAGGTCGGTGTGGCAGACACCGCAGGTGAGGATGTCCACCAGGGCCTCTCCGGGACCGGGGTCCGGAACCAGAATGGTTTCGAGTGAAACGGGTGCGTCCTTTTCCTTGACGACTACTGCCTGAACCTTGTGAACCATGTGCGTGTGCTGCCTCTCGAATGTCCGGGCGGGACGCCGATGCCCGGCGCCCCGCGTTCCATCCTATGAAGCAGGATGGCCGTGCGCGAAGTTGACGTGTCCCGGGGAGGGTACCCCGGACGCCTGCTGCGGGCTAGAGGCCCAGACGGGACTTTACCTCGGCGGCGGACGGATTGGTGGCGGAGGAGCCGTCCGGGAAGATCACGGTGGGCACTGTCTGGTTTCCGCCGTTGATCTCGGCGACCAGTTCCGCAGTGCCGTCCACGTCTTCGATATTGACCTCGGTGTAGCCGATGCCGGCGGCGTCCAGCTGGGACTTCAAGCGGCGGCAGTAGCCGCACCACGTGGTGGAGAACATGGTGATGGAACCGGCGTCGGGGGTAAAGGCTTCTGTTGTGGCGGCCATGGAAGGCTCCTTATCGTTCTGGACTGCAGGGACTGTGCGGTACAACCACGGCCGGCACGGTTCAATTCCCCGGGTGCCTCCCAAGCGTCCGCGGTCGGAACAAGGCAGACTGGAACCATGTGCGGACGTTACGTAATGGCGAAGACGACGGCGGACCTGGTGGCGGAGGCCGAAGCGGAGGCCGACGCGAACCTCGAGCTGCGCCGGTCCTGGAACGTGGCGCCGACGTCGGACGTTCCGGTGGTGCTCGAACGCTTCGTCGGCGGATCTGCGCGGGCCGGCGCAGGCAGGCACACCGTGCGCCAGGTGCATACGGCGAGGTGGGGGCTGGTACCCGGCTGGGCAAAGGACGCCTCCGCCGGAGCGCGTGCCTTTAACGCGCGCAGTGAGACGGTCCTGGAGAAGCCGACATTCCGAGACGCCGTCGCCGCCCGCCGCTGCGCGGTTCCGGTGCAGGGCTACTACGAGTGGAAAACCGGGCCGGGCCGGGCCAAGCGGCCGTTTTATGTCAGCCGGGCCGACGGCGCACTGACCTTCTTTGCGGGCTTGTACGAGTGGTGGCGGGACCCGGCCAAAGCACCGGGGGATCCCGGAAGCTGGCTGCTGTCCACGACGATCCTGACCGCCGCCGCACCCGATCCCGCCGACACCCGCGGTGCCGGACAGCCGCCGGTGCTGGCGGAGCTGGGCGAGCTGCATGACCGGATGCCGGTACCGCTGGCCCCGGAGTCAATGGCGGACTGGCTGAATCCGTCAGCGCCGGACCCTGCAGCCCTGGTGCGCCGGGTTGTCGACGAAGCCTACCGTGCCGCGTCTTGCTGGACCCTGGCCGAAGTGGGGCCGGCAGTGGGCAGCGTCCGCAACGACGGACCGCAGCTGCTGGCTGCAGCGGGCCCGGAAACAGTTGCCGAACCCGCACTTTTCTAGCGGACCGGCTTTTTAGCGGGATTGGCTCTCTGCTTCGGGCCTGGCTGATTCGGGCCTGCCTGCTTCGGGTTCCGGCCCGTCGCCGACGGACTCAATCACTTCAATGGCGACGTTGCCGTGTTCATCAATGCGCAGGCCGGGGTTGTAGCAAACTTCCCAGCGGTAGCCGTCGGGATCGGTGAAGTAGCCGGAATAGCCGCCCCAGCTCATCTGCGTGCCGGGTGCCGAGATGGATCCTCCGGCCGCGGCGGCCTCGGCCAGGACTTCCTCCACCTCCGCGGGCGATCCCACGTTGTGTCCCAGGGTCACCGGAGCTGCCTGTGCTTCGCCCATGGGCCCGGCTTCGGCGGCCAGATGGTCGCGCCGGAAGAAGGCCAGCAGCAACCCCGGGCCCACCTGGTAAAAAATGACTTCTTCGGGCACGTACTGTGCCGCTTTCCAGCCCAGCCGGGAGGAATAGAACGCGTAGGTTACTTCGAGATCCCGCACGCCGACGGTCATCACGGAAAGGGAAGGCTTCACCCTCCTGATCCTGCCACTGACGGAGCTAAAAGCTCTTGTTTTACGCAAGTGATCCGCACGTCGTGCTTCCCGGCAGCGGCCGGACGGTTGACGCGGCTGAACGGGGCGGGCTGTCATGGACGTATCACCGGGCACGATTCCTGCCGCACACGCGGCCGGTTCCCGCAGAGCCCGATGCCAGAGACCGCGGCGCTCTGCGCTGCGGCCAGGCTTCAAGGCGAGAGGCCCAGCTGCCCATGAACGATTCGGATTCGACACCCCGCCCTCCCGCCGGCAGCCACCGGGGACCCCGGCGGACCGGTGCTTCCGGCGGGCAGCAGGAACGCGGGGGCAGCGCTAAGCGCACCGGATGGGCACGAATCCTGATTCCGGTGGTGCTGGTTGTGCTCTGGCTCGGCGTCGGCGGTATCGGCGGCCCCTACTTCGGCAAAATCAGCGAAGTGGCCGACAACGACCAGACGTCCTACCTGCCGTCCAGTTCCGCCTCCACCCAGGTGGCCAACCTGCAGGAAAAATTTACTGACAGCAATGCCATTCCCGCGGTGATTGTCTACGTGAACGACGGCGGGCTCACCCAGCAGGACCGAAGCTTCATCGACGGCCGCGTCTCGGCGCTCTCGGACGTCGCCGGCGTCGCCGGCGGGATTTCACCCCCGCAGACCTCCTCCGACGGCAAAGCGGCAGAGATTTTCGTTCCGGTCAGGGACGACGACGGCGCGTCAGCCACCGTGGACAGCCTCCGTACCGTCAGTGTGGAGGGACTGCCGCCCGGGCTCTCGGGATACGTCACGGGGCCGGCCGGACAGCTTGCGGATATCAGTGAGGCCTTTGGCGGCATCGACACGTCGCTGCTGCTGGTGGCGGCGCTGGCGGTTTTTGTGATCCTGGTGGTTGTCTACCGGTCCCCGCTGCTGCCGATCCTGGTGCTGCTGACCTCGATCCTGGCGCTTTCCGCTGCAATCCTGGTGGTTTTCTTCCTCGCCAGGGCGGGCACCCTCACCCTTAACGGGCAGGTGCAGGGCATCCTGTTCATTCTCGGGATCGGCGCGGCCACCGATTATTCGCTGTTGTACGTCTCCCGCTACCGGGAATCGCTGCGGGACCACGAGGGCAGGTGGGATGCCACCCGGGCAGCTCTGAAAGGCACCTTCGAACCCGTGCTTGCCTCGGCCGCAACCGTGACCGCCGGTTTGCTGTGCCTGCTGCTCAGCGACCTGAACTCCAACAAGGCGCTGGGCCCGGTGGCGGCCATCGGCATCGGCTTTGCCTTCCTGGCAGCGATGACCCTGCTGCCGGCGCTCCTGCTGCTCACCGGACGTGCCGCGTTCTGGCCCCGGCGCCCGCAGTTCGGGTCTCCCCACCCGGACCGCGACGGCAATTCACCCAAGGGCATCTGGCCGCGGGTGGCGCGGACCATCAAGGCCCATCCGCGGCGGGTATGGGTCATCCCCTCGGTGATCCTGCTGGCGGCAGCGGCGGGAATGCTGCAGCTGCGCGCTTCCGGCGTGCCGCAGAGCGACTTTGTCCTGGGCGAGACGTCCACGAAGGAGGGGCAGCAGGTCCTGGGGGAGCACTTTCCCTCCGGATCAGGCAGCCCGGCGCTGATTGTGGCTCCGGAAGGCGAGCTTGACGACGTCGCGCGCGCCGTCCTGAACGTCTCCGGCGTTCAGTCGCTGGCAGTGGACGCCACGGGAACCCCCGCAGGCACCCTGCCGGTCACGGCCGGGGGCGTCCAGTCCCCGCCCATACCGGGAAGTTCCTCGGCCGCGCCGAAGGTGGTGGAGGGAAAAGTCCTGCTGGAGGCCACGCTGAATGAATCAGCGGAGTCGGACGCCGCTGAACGGACAGTGCAGACCATGCGCGATGACGTGTCCGGCATCGACGGCGTGCTGATTGGAGGAGTCACGGCCACCACCATTGATACCAACGCCGCAGCCGTCCACGACCGGGACCTGATCATCCCCGTGGTGCTGGCAGTAATCCTGTTGCTGCTGATGCTCCTGCTCCGGTCGGTTCTGGCGCCGGTGCTGCTGATCCTGACCGTGCTGCTGTCCTTCGGCGCCACCCTTGGAGTCTCGGCCCTGATGTTCAACCACGTCTTCGACTTTCCCGGGGCGGATCCGGCTGTGCCGCTGTACGGATTCATCTTCCTGGTGGCCCTGGGCGTGGACTACAACATCTTCCTCATGACCCGCGTGCGCGAGGAGAGCCTGGTGCACGGCACCCATGAGGGAGTTATCCGGGGGCTGATGATCACCGGCAGTGTTATTACCAGCGCCGGAATTGTCCTGGCTGCCACCTTCGCGGCACTGGGGGTGATTCCGGTGCTGTTCCTGGCGCAGCTGGCGTTCATCGTGGCCTTCGGCGTCCTGCTGGATACCCTCGTGGTGCGCTCACTGCTGGTTCCGGCCCTCTCCTATGACATTGGCCGCAGGATCTGGTGGCCTTCAAAACTGTCCCGGCCGCAGCCGGGACAGCACCGGCCGGGTGCGCCGGCTCATGCCGGTGCGGGCTTCACCGCTCGGGACGGCGGGGGAGGCGGCGGGCGCAGCGAGCGGGGCTGACAGCGCCGCGGACGCTAGTCTAGTGGCATGGAAACCCATGATCACCAACGATCCACGACCTGTCAGCTCGATGACGTACGCACCGCCATAGACGAGATTGACGAGGAAATTGTGGCGCTGATCTGGCGTCGTGAGCGCCTGGTGCGCCTGGCCGGGCCGCTGAAGGACAACGATGCCCAGGTCAAGGCTCCGGAGCGGGTGGAAGAGGTCCTGGAGCACGTCCGCACTGCCGCCGAAGCGCAGGACGGGGACCCCACGGTAGTGGAGGCTACGTACCGCGCCATGATCGACGCCTTCATCGAGTACGAGCTCAAGGTACGGCACGACGCCGAAACGCAGGCCAAGCTGGACGCCTTCGCCCGCAGTTAGCCGTACCGGGAGCATTCCGTACCGGGACAGCTGCCGCGCCGGTCACCACTCGGCGGCGGCTGAACCCAGGGGGCCCGCGGGAATGTCCCAGTACAGGCGCGGCTGCGGACCCGTGCCTTCGAACCGCACGGGAGGTGCCAGGCGCAGCCCGGGACCCCAGAACGTCTCTTCCACTGTCCGGGCAAATTGTGTCCTGCCCGGCGCTGTCCTGCCCGGGTCTGTCCTGCCCGGGGCCGCGCCCTGCAGCTCAGCGGCCACGCGTGCCAGCGAGAGCCGGGCCGAGGACACCCTTCCGTCGAGCCGCTGCTGCCAGCCCCGCAGGGCAGCCGCAGCCGTGAGGTATCCGGTTGCATGGTCCAGGGCCTGCACCGGCAGCGGCCGGGGAATGTCAGCTCCGAAATGCGCCATGCCGGCATGGGCGATCCCGGTGCTCATCTGCACGAGGGAATCGAACCCGCGCCTGCCCGCCCAGGGCCCGGACCACCCGTAGGCATTGAGTGAAACCTCCACGAGGCCCGGACGGATCTGCTGCAGCACGGGAGAATCAAGCCCCAACCCGGCGAGCGCCCCGGCCCGGTAGCCGGAAACGAGGATGTCGGCGCCGGCGATCAGTTCCCGGATGCGCTGCGCACCGGACGCCGACTTCAGGTCCAGCCTGGCGCAGCGCTTGCCCGGAGTCAGCTCCGCCTCCGCCGCGGGTTCAGCCCAGCCGGGCGGGTCAATGCGCAGGACTGCGGCCCCCAGCCCGGCCAAAAACCGAGTGGCCACCGGTCCGGCGATAATCCGGGTCAGATCCAGCACCCGGACTCCGGCCAGCGGGCGCTCCGGCGGGGACCGCGGGCTCAGCGGAGGCGCCGAGACCGGATTGGTCCAGCCGATCAGGGGCTCTTTCCCCACTGCCGCTCCCGCGGGGTGCTCCGCCCATTCTTCGGGACTCCGCATCCGCGCCGCACATCCTCCGGCGGAGATGACGGCCGTCTCCAATGCCTGGCCCTCCCAACGGGCGACGGCGGCCGCCACGGTCCCGCGGCTAGGCACAGTCCCGCGGTTGGGCGCCATATCTGCCGGAAGCCCGAGAACAGCCAGGGCCGCACGCCGGTGATGCGGCGCGTTGGTGTGCAGGCGGATCCAGCCGTCGGCGCACGGGTAGTCTCCGGCCAGCGCATCCCAGGGCGGCGGGACGGTCCATCCCTGCGGGGTGAAAGACTCCGCGAACCAGGCCAGGGACAGGTCCTGGTCAACCACCGACGCCGTGCTTCCGCCCAGCCGGCGGGACAGGTCGGCGGCGGCTCCGCCTGCCTGCTCCACCGCCCACCCGGCAAAGGCGCGCACGGGGAAGGCGGACTCGATGCTCATATTCGGCTCCTTTCTGCGTGCCACCGGGGCACCGGTGGGGTACGGTACTCACACGCTAAGGGGCTGCTGTCCCTGCGGACAACAACGGGAACAGGAACGGGAAGACGGTCCGGGGCGGACTTCGCACAGCAGTGGCCGCTGCCGGACCCGGAGTGCGGGGCAGACAGGTGCGGGGGAGAGCAAGGTATGCAAATGGAGCAGGAACAGCCGGTGCCGCAGGAACAGTGGCGGGCCGTTGCTGCGGCGCTCGCCGACGAACGCAGGCTGCGGCTGTACGCCCGGGTGATCACCGCCGCCGAGCGCGGCACTCCGCTGGACGGGCAGGATTTGGAGCCCAAGGAACGCAAATCGCTGGCGGCCCTGCAGAAGGCCGGGCTGGTCTCCTCCGGGGCCTGCGACGTGCAGCCGGTGGGCGGCGTGTTTGCCAGGCTGCTGGCGAGCGGCAAGGAGCCGCCGGAGACTTCGGCGGGGAGGTTCCTTGTGAAGGGAAAAATCTCGGCCTATCCGCGGCGGCAGGCGGACCGGCTGGAGCTTCTCCACTTCATTGCCGGGCACGTCTTTGAGTCCGTCCCCGCACCGCCCGGAGAGCTGCCCGTACTCAACGAACGCGCCATCACCGAGCGGCTTGCAGAATATTCCGATGACCCCGCCGCCATCCGCCGCTATCTGGTGGATGAAGGCATCGTCTCCCGCAACCCTGAGGGTTCGCGCTACTGGCTGTCCGCTCCGCGGCCGGCGGACGGGTGGGAATTCGCCTAGTAGGCGGACTGCAGTCGGAGCAGGGGCACAACCGTTGACTCCCTTGCCGGAGCGGGCGTCTGATGGAAGGAGCCGCGGGGACTGCGCCGGCTTCGGAGCGCAGCAGGCGACGGCTTCACAGGGAGGCGTTCATGGCCGCCAAGTTCACCGCCCACGGCGCAGAAGCCACCCATCCCGGTGCCCGTGCAGCAACGGATCTGGGATCACCGGCGTCGTCGTACCGGCTCAGTGCACCGCCGGCCGTCCTCCATCCGCAGGCCGGGCCGATACACCCGGAAACCCCGGTGGACCCTTCCCCGGCTTCCGGCACCGGCGGGCATCCTCCGGCCAGGCACAGCCAAGAAGCCCCGTCACCGCATTCCCGGCGTCAAATGGCGCTGGTTTTCACCGGGCTGATCCTGGCCGTCCTGATTTCGTCGCTGGACCAGACCATCGTGGCAACGGCTTTGCCCACGATCGTGGGGGACCTGCAGGGGCTTGACCACCTGTCCTGGGTCATCACCGCCTACCTGCTGACGTCCACAATCGGTCTGCCGATCTACGGCAAGCTGGGGGACCTGCTGGGACGCAAGAATATCTTCGTCTTTGCCATAGCCGTGTTCCTGGCCGGATCCGCGCTGTCCGGACAGGCCCACAGCATGGCGGAGCTGATCGGTTACCGTGCGCTGCAGGGCGTGGGCGGCGGCGGGCTGATCATCGGTGCCCAGGCCATCATCGGAGACGTGGTATCCGCCCGTGACCGCGGGAGGTACATGGGGCTGATCGGTGCCGCGTTTGGAGTGGCGTCAGTCAGCGGCCCGCTGATCGGCGGCTACCTGACCGAATACTGGTCGTGGCGGTGGGTGTTCTACATCAACCTTCCCCTGGGAGCGGTGGCACTGGCGGTTATCATCACATCGCTGCACCTTCCCGCGCGCACCGGACCGCGGCCCAAACTGGACTATTCCGGCGCGGCCCTTTTGGCCGTGACCAGCGCGGCCCTGGTCATGCTGACCAGCTGGGGCGGAACCACCTATGCCTGGACGTCCCCGACCATTCTGGGACTGGGGGCGCTGGCCGCCGTCGGGGTGGCTGCGTTCATCCCGGTGGAACTGCGGGCCGCCGAGCCGATCCTGCCGCTGCGGCTGTTCGGCAACCGCAACTTCCTGGTCTGCACCCTGGTGGGCCTGTCCGTGGGGCTGGCGATGTTCGGCAGCATTTCCTACCTGCCCACCTTCCTGCAAATGGTCAACGGCGCTTCGGCCACTATGTCAGGGCTGATGATGCTGCCCATGACGGCGGGCCTGCTGATTACGTCCATCGGCACGGGGCAGCTGATTTCCCGGACCGGAAAGTACAAGATCTATCCCGTCCTGGGTGCGGCCGTCATGATCGTTGGGCTGCTGCTGCTCTCCCGGATCTCCAACACCACGCCGTACTGGTTCACCGCCGCGGGCATGTTTGTGCTGGGGCTGGGCATCGGTGCGCTGATGCAGAACCTGGTGCTGATTGTGCAGAACAGTGTTCCGGGCCGGGACATGGGCGCCGGTGTTTCCTCCGCGAACTATTTCCGCCAGATGGGCGGCTCGCTGGGAATCGCTGTGTTCGGATCGGTCTTCATCAGGCGGCTCAATGACCAGGTGGCCGAGGACGCCCCGGTGCAGGCCGCCGGGGTACTCCGCAACGGGGTGAACTCCATCAGCCCTGCGGAACTGAAGACGCTGCCGGAGCCGGTGCGGGAGTTTATTGCCCGGGCCTTCGGCGAGGCCCTGCCTCCGATTTTCCTGCTGGGCATTCCGGCCCTGGGCGCGGGCTTGGTCCTGGCCCTTTTCATCAAGCAGATTCCGCTCTCCGAGACTGCGCGGGTGCAGCCGGGGACGGCGGCGAAATGAACCGGCGGCGTTTGTCAGGAGGGCACCGTACACTGGTGTTATTCGAACATGTGTTCGAAGATGGTGATCTGGTAATTGATCCGGACAGGTGGTGTCCGGAGTCTGCAATCCGCTGCGGTGCAGCGGGCTGATCATGGATGCAGGCTCAACTCTGCAGTCCGCATCGGCGGGAGAGGGAACTGAAGTGGGTGTCTTCAGTGAAGCAGTAGAGGTGGTGTGTTCTCCGGGCGGACAGCCGCTGCGGTTGTCCTGGAAGGGGCGCACGTACAAGGTGGCCGCTGATCCGGTGCGCTGGTATGAACGCCGGAACTGGTGGGACGAAGAACCGCGGGCCGAGCGCGGACACGGCGCGGGGCTGGTGGATTCGGAGATCTGGCGCATCCAGGCCCGGCTGAACTCCAGCTCGCCGCTGCGGACCCTGGACATCTCCCATGACATCTCCACCGGCCGCTGGCGCCTGATCCGCATCCATGACGCCTTGCGGGAAAGTGCCTAAGCCATCCCATGAGCTTTACCCATCTGCACACCGCCAGCGCCTTCAGCGCCCATTACGGAGTGTCCTGGCCGCAGGACCTCGCCGCGGCCGCCGCCGCCGACGGCGCCGACGCCCTGGCCTGCACCGACCGGGACGGGCTGTACGGAACCGTCAAGCATCTGCGGGCCTGCATGGACGCCGGAATCGATCCCGTTGTGGGAGTGGACCTGGCGGTGCTCGGCGAGCCGGACAGAGACGGCAGCCCCGCCGTGACCGGGCGGGTGGTGGTCCTGGCCCACGGACACCGCGGCGGTGCGGGGTACCGAGCGTTGTGCCGGCTGATTTCCGACGCTCACGCGGGCACATCCGCATCAGCGGCACGCAGGGGCAGCAAGCCGGTCGGTGTCACGCTGCAGCAGCTGGCCGCCCGCGCGGCGGGGGACGGCGCGGGGGACAGCGGGGGACCCGGCCCGGTCCTGACCGTGCTGGTAGGCCCCTATTCCGACGTCGGAATCGCCATGCGCAGCCGCAGCTACGCCGTCGCCCGCACGCTCTTCTCCCGCTGGCAGGAGGTGCTGCCCCGCACGGCGCTCGCCGTGGAGGTGGTAACCCACCTCAGCGCGCCGGGAGGAAACCTCAGCCTCGCCCATGCTGTCCGCATGTTCCGGCTGGCCGATGAAATGCGGCTGCCGGCCATCCTGACCAACGCCGTTCGCTATGTCGATGCCGACGGCGCCGCCACCGCCGATGTCCTTGACGCCGCCCGCGCGCTGACGTCCATGGCCCGGCTCGGGGACCTGCAGCCCAACGGGCAGGGCTGGCTGAAAAGCGCGGATCAGATGAAGGCGCTGGCCCGGGAAATCAGCGCCGAGGCCGGTTACGGGGGTGCAGGGGCGGCGCGTCTGCTCCGCGACACCGAGGCGCTCGCCGATACCTGCCGGATGGATCCGCAGGCGGACATGGGATGGAAGCAGCCGGTGGTCCCGGAAGCCTCGGTCATCGGCATCACCAGCGCCCCCATGGCCGAGCTGGTGCGCCGCTGCGAAGCGGGAATCGGGCGCAGGTTTCCGTCCCGGGAGCTCGGCGGCTCCGCGGAAGCGCGGATGCGGACCCGGCTGGCCCATGAGCTGGGCATCATCGAGCGACTTGGCTTTGCCTCCTATTTCCTGACCGTCGCAGAGGTTTCCTCGATGATCACCGGCATGGGGGTGCGCGCCGCGGCCCGGGGATCCGGAGCCTCCTCGCTGGTGAATTATCTGCTGGGAGTCAGCCACGTCAATCCGCTGGCCCATGACCTGATCTTCGAGCGTTTCCTCTCGCAGGACCGCTCAACACTGCCGGACATCGACATTGACGTCGAAAGCGCGCAGCGGCACAAGGTTTACCACCGCATCTTCGAACGCTTCGGCGCTGAACGGGTGACGCTGATGAGCATGCAGAACGGCTACCGTGCCCGCGGTGCGGTGCGCGACGCCGGCATGGCGCTGGGTCTGGCCGAGGAGGACATCGGGGCAGTGGCCAAACAGCTGTGGCGCTTTTCGGCCCGGAAATTCCGGGAGGCGCTCGCGGAAAAGCCCGAGCTGCGGGAGGTGGCCGAACGGGTGGAAGGCAACCGGCAGCTGGATTTGCTGGTGGACCTGACCGAACGCCTGGACCGGCTGCCCCGGCACATTTCGATGCATCCGTGCGGAGTGATCCTGGGAGACGCCTCCCTGCTGGACCGCACTCCGGTGCAGCCATCCGGCCTGGGCCTGCCCATGTCCCAGTTCGACAAACACGATATGGACCCCATGGGCATGCTCAAGCTCGATGTGCTGGGCGTGCGGATGCAAAGTGCCATGGCCTACGCCCTGCAGGAGGTCCGGCGGCTGCATCCGTCCAAGGCGGACACCGTTGCCGCCGGCGCCCATCCGCCCGGACCCGACGGACTGGGCCCGGACTATGTGCACGAGGACGGCTCCATAAACCTCGACGCCGTGCCGCTGGACGACAAACCCACCTATGACCTGATCTGCAGCACGCACACGCTGGGCTGTTTCCAGATTGAGTCCCCGGGTCAGCGGGAACTGATCGGCAAGCTCGCCCCGCGCGAGTTTAATGACCTGATCATCGACATCTCCCTGTTCCGCCCGGGACCGATGAAATCCGACATGGTCCGTCCGTTCCTGGAGCACCGGCACGGCTTCTCGCCGGAGGTGTATCCGCACGAAGCCCTGCGCCCGGTCCTGGCGGAAACGCACGGGGTGACGGTGTTCCATGAGCAGGTGCTGCGTACCTTCGACGTGTTTACCGGCTGCGGCCTGGCCAAAGCGGATGAACTGCGCCGGCTGCTGGGAAATGAAGACGCCGAAGGATCCGTGGAGGACTACTTCCGGACCGAAGCAGGTAAGCGCGGGTATTCGGCGGAGGTCATCGACAAGGTCTGGGACACGCTGAAGGCCTTTGGCAGCTTTGGTTTCTGCAAGGCGCACGGAGCCGCTTTTGCCGTTCCCACCTACCAGTCCGCCTGGCTGAAGGCCCATCACCCCGAGGCATTCCTGGCCGGCATCTTCGAACACGATCCGGGCATGTATCCGCGCCGGCTGCTGGTGGCCGAGGCCCGGCGGATGGGTATCCCCATCCTGCCGCTGGACATCAACCGCAGCGGTGAACAGTACCGGGTGGAGCGGGTGCCGGCGGTCCCGGCGTCGCCCGGGCATCCGGCCCGGCCGGAAAAACTGGGAATCCGGCTGAGCCTTGCCGGAATTTACGGGCTGTCCGCAGCGGAACTGCGGCGCATCACCGCCGGCCAACCCTATGATTCACTGGCTGACCTGCGGGCCCGCGCCCGGGTTGGACGCAGAACCCTGATCCGCCTGGCCTCCCTGGGAGCCTTTGATTCCCTCGCCAGGGACACCGGCTCGGCAGCCTCCCGCGCGGATTTGCTGCACCATCTGGATACGTCACCGCCCCGTCCTGCCGGGCGGAAGTACGACCCCATCCCCGGCCAGCTGGCACTGCCGCTGGGGGACACCGAACTGGAGAACCTGCAGCCGGACCTGCCCGAACCCACGCTGCGCGAGAAGGTGCGCACCGAACTGGACCTCCTGTCAGTGGACGTCAGCGCCCACCTGATCGACAGCTACGGCCCGCTGCTCACGGACCTTGGGGTGACCAAGGCCCGGGAGCTGATGGATCTGCGCAACGGATCCGAGGTGCTGGTGGCCGGCATCAGGGTGGCCACCCAAACACCGCCGATGCGCGGCGGGCGGCGGGTGGTGTTCATCAGCCTTGACGACGGCACCGGCTGCGTGGACTGCACCTTCTTCACCGAAGCCCAGGAAAAGACCGGCCCGCTGCTCTTCGGCACCCAGCTGATGCTCGTCCGCGGCCTGACCCGCCGCACCGGACCGCGCGGCATCAGCATGCAGGCGCTGGAGGCATGGGACCTTAACGACACGGCCTCCCTGCCCCGCCTCCAGCGCGGCAGGTTGGTGGGGCCCAACTCCAGCGGATAACATCGAAGGGGCGCAGAAGGAGCCGGTCACGTCCTGACCGGTCCAGGACGCCGTACAACGAAATCTAGGAGACAACCGTGTCAGTGCCAGAGAAGTTCACCCTCATCGTCGACGGCGAAGAGACCACGGTGGATACTGGCACCACAGGTGCTCAGCTGTTCTTTGACCGCCGCGACGTCGTCGTCATGCGCGTTGGCGGGGTCCTGAAGGACCTCGACACAGAGCTCTCCGAGGGTGATTCCGTGGAGTCCGTCACCATTGACTCCGAAGACGGGCTCAATGTCCTGCGCCACTCCACCGCGCACGTTATGGCCCAAGCCGTGCAGCAGCTGCGCCCGGATGCCAAGCTCGGCATCGGCCCGTACATCAAGGACGGCTTCTACTTCGACTTCGACGTCGCCGAGCCGTTCACCCCGGAGGACCTGAAGACCCTCGAGAAGATGATGCAGAAGATCATCAACTCGAACCAGAAATTCGCCCGCCGCGTGGTCACCGAAGAAGAAGCCCGCGAAGCCATGGCCAACGAGCCGTACAAGCTGGAACTGCTGGGCACGAAGGACGGCGCCGAGGAAGCCGGCGAAGGCGCGAACATCGAGGTCGGCGCCGGCGAGATCACCATTTACGACAACGTGGACCGCAAGTCCGGCGACACGGTCTGGTGCGACCTGTGCCGCGGCCCGCACCTGCCGAACACCAAGCTGATCTCCAACGCCTTCGCCCTCACCCGCTCCGCCGCTGCCTACTGGCTCGGCGACCAGAAGAACCAGCAGCTGCAGCGCATCTACGGCACCGCCTGGCCCACCAAGGATGCACTGAAGGCCTACCAGGAGCGCCTGGCCGAGGCCGAGCGCCGCGACCACCGCAAGCTGGGCACCGAACTGGACCTGTTCTCCTTCCCGGACGAGCTGGGTTCGGGCCTGCCGGTGTTCCACCCCAAGGGCGGCATCATCCGCAAGGCCATGGAGGACTACTCCCGCCAGCGCCACACCGAGGCCGGCTACGAGTTCGTCTACACCCCGCACATCACCAAGGGCCACCTGTACGAGGTTTCCGGCCACCTGGACTGGTACCGCGACGGCATGTTCCCTCCCATGCACGTGGACGAGGTCACTGATCCGGAAACCGGCGCGGTCATCAAGCCCGGCCAGGACTACTACCTGAAGCCGATGAACTGCCCCATGCACAACCTGATCTTCCGCTCCCGCGGACGGTCCTACCGCGAACTGCCGCTGCGGCTGTTCGAATTCGGTTCCGTGTACCGCTACGAGAAGTCCGGCGTGATCCACGGCCTGACGCGCGTGCGGGGCATGACCCAGGACGACGCCCACATCTACTGCACCCGCGAGCAGATGAAGGACGAGCTGACCAGCACGCTGCAGTTTGTGCTGGACCTGCTCAAGGACTACGGCCTGGACGACTTCTACCTGGAACTCTCCACCAAGGACCCCGAAAAGTACGTCGGTTCCGACGAGGTCTGGGAAGAAGCCACCGCCACCCTGGCCGAGGTTGCCGAAGCTTCCGGCCTGGACCTGGTTCCGGATCCGGGCGGCGCCGCCTTCTACGGCCCGAAGATTTCCGTCCAGGCGCGCGACGCCATCGGCCGCACCTGGCAGATGTCCACCATCCAGCTGGACTTCAACCTGCCCGAGCGCTTTGAACTGGAATACCAGGCCGCCGACGGCACCCGCCAGCGTCCGGTCATGATCCACCGTGCCCTGTTCGGTTCCGTGGAACGCTTCATGGCCGTGCTCACCGAGCACTACGCCGGCGCGTTCCCGGCCTGGCTGGCACCGGTCCAGGTGGTCGGTATCCCCGTGGCCGAGGCTTTCAACGACTACATGTTCGACGTGGTCGACAAGCTCAAGGCCGAAGGCATCCGCGCCCAGGTGGACACCGGCACCGACCGCTTCCCGAAGAAGATCCGCACCGCGTCCAAGGACAAGATCCCGTTTGTCCTGATTGCCGGGGGCGACGACGCCGATGCCGGCGCCGTGTCCTTCCGCTTCCGCGACGGCAGCCAGGACAACGGCGTGCCGGTTGAAGAAGCAGTGAAGCGGATTGTCGAAGCTGTGCGCAACCGGGACAAGTAAGCGGAACTGAACAGGACGGGCGGGGAGCGCAGGAGTGCAGATGGAAAGCAGCAGCCAGGATGACGGCGGCAGTCCCTATCCGGGAGATGCCGGCGTTACGGATTCTTTCGAGCTTCCCGGGGTGCCGGATTCCTTTGCACGCCTGTGGACCCCGCACCGCCTCGCCTACATCAAGGGCGGACAGGAACAGGTTTCCTCGGAGCACAACTGCCCGTTCTGCGCGGCACCTTCACGGACGGACGAAGAGTCCCTGATCGTGCACCGCGGCAGGCATGCCTTTGTCATCCTGAACCTGTTCCCGTACAACGCCGGGCACCTGCTCGTCTGCCCGTACCGGCACGTTCCGGACTACACGGACATTGACGAGCAGGAAACAGCTGAAATTGCCTCCCTGACGCAGACCGCCATGCGCGTGCTGCGGAAGGTGTCCAACCCCAGCGGTTTCAACCTCGGCATGAACCAGGGCGTCACCGGGGGAGCGGGAATTGCCGCCCACCTGCACCAGCACATTGTGCCGCGCTGGGGCGGAGACGGGAACTTCCTGCCGATCATTGCCCAGACCAAGGCCATCACCCAGACACTGGGCGACGTCCGCCGGCAGGTGGCCGACGCCTGGCCGCAGGCCGCCGACTCCGCAGCAAGCGAGGACTGAGCGGTGCTGAATAAATACGCGCGGGGCTTCTTCACGGGCCTGTTCACGCCGCTGGCCGCCTGGCTGCTGAAACGGGGCGTCACCCCCGACGCCGTGACCATCCTTGGCACCCTGGGCGTGATGGTCGGCGGGCTGGTGTTCTACCCGCTGGGCGAGCTGTTCTGGGGAACCCTGTTCATCACGGCGTTTATCTTCTCCGATGTTATTGACGGCATCATGGCACGCCAGCAGGAACGCACCGGAAAATGGGGCGGTTTCCTGGACTCCACCCTGGACCGCTTTGCCGACGGCGCCCTGTTTGCCGGCGTCAGCATCTGGTTCTTCACCGGCGGCGGCAACGACGCGATCGGCATCGCCGCCATCATCTGCCTGGTCCTGGGGATGCTGGTCTCCTACATCCGCGCCAAGGCGGAATCCCTCGGGTTCACTGCCAACGTCGGAATCGCCGAACGCGCCGAACGGCTGGTGTCCCTGCTGGTTGCCACCGGTCTGGTGGGACTGGGCGTCCCCGAAGTGCTGCTGCTCGTGGTGCTGGCGGCGTTGTCCGCGGCCAGCTGCGTGACCATTGCGCAGCGGATGCGCACCGTTCACCGGCAGGCCACCTGAGCGCAGCGGCGCCCCGGCCGCTGCAAATTATGGTCATAAGGCCCGACACCGGAAGTAAACCGGTGCCGGGCCTTCGGCTTTCCGGGGGCAAGCCGTCTACGCTGGGACGGTACAGTTCCTGAACCCCCGCGACGATGAGAGCTTTTTCATGAATACCCCTGATTCCCAGCCCACCTCCGTGTCCGGTGTATCCGCCGGTTCCCCCTCTCCCGTGACCGGCAGCAGCCGGGTCAAGCGAGGCATTGCCGAAATGCTTAAGGGCGGGGTGATCATGGATGTGGTGACCGCCGAGCAGGCCCGGATTGCCGAAGACGCCGGAGCCGTGGCGGTCATGGCCCTTGAGCGGGTCCCCGCAGACATCCGCGCCCAGGGCGGGGTATCCCGCATGAGCGACCCCGACATGATCGACAGCATTATCGACGCCGTGTCCATCCCGGTCATGGCCAAGGCCCGGATCGGCCACTTCGTGGAAGCCCAGGTCCTCCAGTCACTCGGCGTCGACTACATCGATGAGTCCGAGGTGCTGACCCCGGCCGACTACACCAACCACATCGACAAGTGGAAGTTCACCGTCCCGTTTGTCTGCGGTGCCACCAATCTGGGCGAAGCGCTGCGCCGCATCAACGAAGGTGCCGCCATGATCCGTTCCAAGGGCGAAGCCGGCACGGGCGATGTCTCCAACGCAACCATGCACATGCGTGCCATCCGCTCCGAAGTGGCTCGCCTGTCCTCCCTGCCCGAGGACGAGCTCTACGTCGCGGCCAAGGAACTGCAGGCTCCGTACGAGCTCGTGAAGGAGGTTGCTGCTGCCGGGAAACTGCCGGTGGTGCTTTTCACCGCCGGCGGCATTGCCACGCCGGCGGACGCCGCCATGATGATGCAGCTTGGCGCCGACGGTGTGTTTGTGGGATCGGGAATCTTCAAGTCCGGAAACCCCGCCCAGCGTGCCGCGGCCATCGTGAAGGCTACGACCTTCTTTGACGACGCCGATGAAGTTGCCAAGGCATCACGCGGACTGGGCGAAGCCATGGTGGGCATCAACGTGGACGAACTCCCGCAGCCGCACCGGTTGTCCGAGCGCGGCTGGTAAGAGCGGAACCTGCGCTCCGACCCGCGCTGATTCCCCGCCGCGGCAGGGAATCAGCGCAGGTCGAGCGTGAGCTGCTGGCCGCGGCCAATCAGCTCAAAGCCCCGTGCTGCACACAGCTCGGCGCCCAGGGGAGCGGCGTTGATGGCCAGCCGGTCCGCACCGGCGGCGGCTGCGACGGCGGCGGCCCGGCTCAGCAGTGCCGTTCCGTAACCCCGGCGCCGGCTGGAGGGCCCCACGGCCAAACCGAAAACGCCGCCGAGCGAACCGGACGCCGGCTTTCTGCGGGCGGGCGGTTCCTCCGGAGCTGCCCGCCCCGCTGCCGGGCGATCCGCGGCTGCGGCCGTACGGTCCCGCTGCCTTCGCTGTTCTGCTTCTTCCCTGAGCCGGCGCTGTTCCTGCTGTGCCTGCTGCGAGGGGACAAACACCCACGCCCGGCCGGTGAGCGTTCCTTCACTGCGGGTGGTCACATGCCAGCCGGTGCGGGGATGGCCCCGTCCGGCTGCCAGCTCCTCGGCGTCGGGGCCTGAGACTTCTGCAGGCTCGGGGTCGACGGCAGCAGGTGCTGCGCTGTACTGCATTGGTGCGGAAACGGGGGCGCTCATCCACATCGGCTGCGGGCCCCGCCGGAAGCCGAACGCTTCCAGCGGAGCGTAGCTCACCGCGTTGTTCAGCCACACGGACACGCTCTGGGCGCCCAGCCGCATGCCCTCGGCCAGGCCCGGCCGGATCCCGGCCGGAGCGATCCGCTGCGGATACAGCAGCACCAGCTGCCGGCGTGCCGGCAGCCAGACCCATTCCGATTCATGCGTGGAGAAGGTCCGGCCCCCGGTGGCGCCGGCCAGGCTCTTCAGCCAGTCCTGGTGAAGCTCCTGGCATGCGGCAATAGTGACCATGAAGGATCAGTCCAGCCCGCGGCGGTGGAGCAGCGGTTCGATCGCCGCTTCGCGGCCGCGGAAGTTCCGGAAGGCCTCAAGCGGATCGATGCTGTTGCCCCGGGAGAGCAGCTCGCGCCGGAACCGCTCTCCGTTTTCGCGGGTGAGTCCGCCGTTGTCCTTGAACCACTCCACCGTGTCCGCGTCCAGGACCTCGCTCCAGATGTAGGCGTAGTACGCGGCTGCGTAGCCGCCGGCAAAAATGTGCTTGAAATAGCCGGTCCGGTACCGCGGCGGCACCAGGTCCAGGGCCACACCCGCCAGGGCCAGGGCATCGGCCTCGAACTGCTGCGGGTCGGCGACTGCCTCCCCGGGGGAGAGTTCGTGCCAGGCCAGGTCCAGCAGGGCGGCGCCGAGGTATTCGGTGGTGCCGAACCCCTCGCCCCAGGTTGACGCAGCTTCGATCCGGTCAATAATCTCCCCGGGCAGCGGCTCGCCGGTGACGTGGTGCCTGGCGAAGTTGGCCACCACCTCCGGCCACAGCATCCACATCTCGTTGACCTGCGAGGGGTACTCGACAAAGTCCCGGGGCACAGCGGTGCCCGAGAACTGCGGATAGGTGACATCGGAGAACAAGCCGTGCAGGGCGTGGCCGAATTCATGGAACGCGGTCACCACCTCGTCGAAGGACAGCAGGGTCGGTTCACCGGCCGGCGGCTTGGGAATGTTCAGGTTATTGATGACCACCGCCTGGGTTCCCAGCAGGGCGGACTGGTGCACGAGGGAATTCATCCAGGCGCCGCCGGCCTTGGTGTCGCGGGTGTAGTAGTCACCCAGGAACAGGCCCAGGGCCGAGCCGTCCTCGTTTTTCACTTCCCAGACGCGTACGTCCGGATGGTAACCGGACAGATCCGGACGCTCCGTGAAGCTAATGCCGTAGAGCCGGTTGGCGGCGTAGAAGACACCGTCCGCCAGGACGCGCTCCAGTTCGAAGTACGGGCGCAGCGCGGAGCGGTCCACGCTGAACTTTTCGCGCCGTACCTGCTCCGAGTAATAGGACCAGTCCCAGGCGGCCAGCTCTTCGATGCCGTCCCGGCGGGCGGCGGCCCGCAGCAGTTCAGCTTCGGCGTTGGCGTTGCGGACCGCCGGCGGCGCCAGCTTTCCGAGCATGGCGTGGATGGCATCCAGGGACGGAGCGGTCTGGTTGTCGGTGGCGAACTCCGCGTGGCTGGCGAACCCCAGCAGGGCAGCGCGCTCGGCCCGGAGCGCCGCCATTTCGGCGGCGATGGCGAGCGTGTTGTCGTCATTGGCGCGGAAGCCGCGGTTCAGCGAAGCCTCAAGGAGGCGCCGGCGCGTTTCCCTGCTGGTCAGCGAGGCCAGAGCCGGCTGCGAGGTCGGCAGGATCAGCGGGAGCAGGTAGCTGCCCTCGGAACCGGCCTCTGCGGCGGCTGCGGCGGCAGAGGCAATGTCATCTGCGGACAGGCCGTCCAGGTCGGCCGCATCGGTCAGCAGCAGCGCCGAAGCGTTGGTGTCCCGAAGCAGCTTCTGGGCGTAGTCGGTCCCCAGGACGGACAACCGGGAATTCAGTTCGCGCATGCGCGCCTGGCCGTCGTCGTCGAGCCGGGCTCCGGCGCGGATGAAACTGCGGCGGTACTCGTCCACCAGCCGGGCGGACTCGGCGTCGAGCCCTTCCACCGAAACGGCTTCAACCCGCGCCCAGAGGGCCTTGTTCAAATGGATGCTGTCCTCGTGGGCAGCCAGCTGCGGGCCCACTTCCTGCTGGATGGCCTGAACCTGGTCCGTGGCATCCGCTGCGGTCAGGGTGAAAAAGGCGTAGGCCGTCCGCGCCAGTGTCTGTCCGGCAAGCTCCATCGCGGCGATCGTGTTGCCGAAATCCGGGGCCTGCGGATCCCTGGTAATGGCGTCGATTTCGGCAAGGTGTTCCTCGAAACCCGCCTTGAAGGCCGGCAGGTAGTCATCCGGGCTGATCTGTTCAAACGGCGGCAGCTGGTAAGGCAGCGGACTGGTACTCAGGAAAGGGTTACTCATAAGCGTCAAGACTCGCACATGCAAAGTGAGGCGAACAACAGAAACGCCGTCGTAGGCTTGGCGCAGCTGCACCGGGCGGCGAAAGGACGGACGGTAACAATCATGGGTGCACGCAGGTTCGGATTCACGGCGGTCCTGGCACTGGCGCTTGCAGCCGGTGCGGCGGGCTGCTCCCCGGAATCCGGCCCGGATGCGGAGCCCACGGCGTCCATGTCACCGCGCGCGGCTGAGCTTCCGGTCCCGGAAAATACGTCCGGGCCGTCGTCGGCTGCTTCTGCGCAGCCGGTTCCCGAGCCGACTCCGGGACTGGGCCCGGGGTGTGCCGCCGTACGGTGTTTTTCCCTGATGGTGGCCGGTGACCTGCTGGTGCATCCGCAGCTGTGGACCCAGGCCGAAGCCGACGCCGCGGTGTCGGGGCGGGTGCCGATGGACTTCGGGCCGCTCCTGGAAGGCAAGCGCGCTTACCTGGACCGCGCCGACGCGGGCATCTGCCACATGGAGACGCCGGTGGCGGCCGCGGAGGGGCCGTACACCGGATATCCGCTCTTCAATGTACCGCCCCAGATCCTCTCTGCCGCCAGGGACGCGGGATACGACGCCTGCACCACGGCCAGCAACCACACGGTGGATGCCGGGACCGAGGGACTGAACCGCACGCTGGCCGAGCTGGACGCCCTCGGACTGGCTCACACCGGTTCCTACGCCTCGGAAGCTGAAGCGGCGGTACCGATGATCCTGCAGACCCCGGCGGCGAAGGTGTCGGTGATCGAAGCAACCTACGGGCTGAACGGAATGACCGCCGAGTTTGACTGGCAGGTGGACCTGCTGGATCCGGCGGACATGATAGCCCGGGCACAGGCTGCGCGGGCCGCGGGCGCCGACGTTGTGGTGGGCGCCGTCCATGCCGGCGACGAATATGCCTCGGCGCCCAACGCCCAGCAGATGGAAACGGCGCACGCCCTGGCCGACAGCGGCGAGTTCGACTTCATCTACGGGCACCACAGCCACTCCGTGCTGCCGATCGAAAACTACAACGGCACCTGGATCGCGTACGGGCTGGGCAACTCCGTCACTGAGCTCTCGCCCTGGTACGACGTAAACAACGAGGGACTGATCCTGCGCGCCCAGTTCGGCCAGGACGACGGCGGCGCCTGGAGCGTCACGGACCTGGCCTGGGCGCCGTCGGTAATCGTCCGGGACCCTTACCGCTGGTGCTCCGTCGCGGCTGACCTGCCGCAGGGCGCCTGCGCCCCCGAGGCCCAGCAGGCCGCGGTCCGGGCGCGCACCATCGAGGTGGTCGAGTCGATGGGCGCGGCCGAAGCCGGCGCCCGCGAGTGGCTGGTGAGCGCCGAGAAGTAAGTGCGGCTAGCGGGGGCGCTGGCCGGCGTGCTGCCGGGCCAGCTCGGAGAGCCGGGCCAGCTCGTCCAGGTCGCCGGGGGAGGGGGGAGCGGGCTCGAAGCTGCCGAACTTGCGCGTCACGGCCTGCTGAATCAGGAAATCGGCAATGGCCGGGTTCTTGGGCAGCAATGAACCGTGCAGGTAGCTGGCGACCACGTTGCGGTAGCGGGCGCCCTCGTAGTTGTCCTTGGAGTTGTTGCCCTCGCCCTTGCGGACCTCGGCCAGCGGCTTCACGCCCGGGCCCAGGAAGGTCTGGCCGGAATGGTTCTCGTAGCCGTGGATCTCGCCGAACTCCTCGCTGACGGAGAGCACGTTGCCGATCAGCCGCTCCGTTCCGCCGTGCGTTTCCAGGTCCAGCAGCCCGATGCCCGGAATGACCGTGCCGGTGTGTGTCTTGAAGAACCGGCCGAACAGCTGGTACAGCCCGCAGATCGCCAGCATCGGAACGTCATCCTCAGCCAGGGCCCGCAGCGTGGGGGCCAGCGACTGGAGGTCCTCCTGGATGACCACCTGCCCGCTGTCCTGTCCGCCGCCTCCCACCAGGAGATCGACGTCGGCGGGAAAATCATCACCCACGTTGTATTCCAGGACGTTTGCGGTGTAGCCGTTCCATTTCAGGCGCTGTTTCAGGACCAGGACGTTGCCCCAGTCGCCGTAAATGTTCATTTCCCGCGGGTACAGCTGGAGGATGTTGATGCTCCGGTTGCCGGCTGCGATTCGGTCCTCGCTCATGAGACCACCTCTACTGTCGTGATCTTGGATAGTTCGCGCCGCACGGCCAGCATGGCCGTGTAGGTGCAGAAAATGCGCATGGGACGCTGGCCGGAGCCGGAGATGAAGGCCTTCAGCGCATCGGTGATGTCCGGGTTGATGTCCGCCACCGGAACGTCGTCGTACTTCAGCCGCAGCGCCATGTCGTAGGCGCGCGCGCCGGTGACCATGTTCACGCCGTTTTCGGCCAGCGTCTCGAAGTCGACGTCCCACAGCCAGGACATGTCGCGCCCGTCGGCATAGTTGTCGTTGATGGCGATCATGGTCGAGTAGCCGTGGGCGGCAAAGGACTTCAGTCCGAGCCGGAAGCCGCTGGGATTCTTCACCAGCACCAGCTCCAGCGGCTGCCCGTTGACCACCAGGGACTCGCCGCGCCCGAACGCCGGCTCCACGTTGGACAGCGCCGTAAACAGGGCGTCGCTGTTGGCCGAAGGCCCGGCGATGACGCGGGCCAGGGCCAGTGCGGCCGCAGCGTTGAAGATGTTGTAGACCCCGCGCAGCTTCAGCCCCGTGGTCACCACGGTGTCGTCGACGCGGAAGTCGGCGTCGGTTTCGGCCACGCGTTCGAGCACGACGTCGGCCGGCAGCACCGCTGCCAGCGCCTCCGCCCTGGAACCGCGCATCTCGTCGTCGTTCGGGAAGGTGCTGCGCAGGGACGCGTCCAGCCCGAAGTAGCGCACTTCCTGCTTGTCCAGGGAAGCGGCAATCGAGGCGACGCGCGGATCCTCGCGGTTTAGGACCACGGTGCCGGTGGTGGCCTTGGCAATGGCCTCGAGCAGCCGGGTGGTCTTGTCGATCTCACCGAAACGGTCCAGCTGGTCACGGAGCACATTCAGCAGCAGCGAATACCGCGGCTGGATCAGCTTCACGAAGTGCACGGCGTGCGCTTCGTCCAGCTCCAGGACCGCGACGTCGGCATCGAGGCGGCCGCGCCAGTCCACCTCGCCGAGCAGGGCCGCGGCGACGCCGCGGGTGAAATTGCTGCCGGTGCGGTTGGTGAACACCTTCAGGCCCTGGGATTCGAGCAGTTCCACCACCATTTTGGTGGTGGTTGTTTTCCCGTTGGTGCCCGAAACCACGGCGACGCCCAGCGGAAGGTCGGCCAGCGTGCGGCGGATGAAATCGGGATCGATTTTCTCCACCACCAGGCCGGGCAGTGCGGAGCCGCCGCCGCGCAGTTTGGAGGCACTGCGGACCAGCTTGCCTGTCAGGACGGAGAAAGAACTCATGGTTTATGAATATATCGTAAGGAGCCCCCGCGGCCCTTGCCGGTGCGCGGCCGCAGGGATGCTGCATCGTAGACTGGCCTGATGACTGAAGCCGGCGCGTCTCCTTTCCGCCCGCCCGGGCGTCCCCTGCGGGTCGGTGTCCTGGCGCTGCAGGGCGGTGTCCGCGAACACGCGGCAAGCCTGGAAGCGGCGGGAGCGGCCGCTGTTCCCGTGCGCCGCCCCGGGGAGCTCGCCGGCCTGGACGGGCTGGTGCTGCCCGGCGGGGAATCCACCACCATGGACAAGCTCATGCGGGCCTTTGGCGTTTATGCCCCGCTGCAGGAGCGGATCCGGGCCGGGTTGCCGGTGTACGGCTCCTGCGCCGGAATGATCCTGCTGGCGGACCATCTTTCTGATCCGGCCCGCGACCTTTCGGGGGCGCCCCAGCAGACGCTGGGCGGGCTGGATATCGAGGTCCGGCGCAATGCCTTCGGCCGCCAGCGGGAGTCCTTCGAAACCCTCCTGGAGTTCCGCGGCCTTGCGACCCTGCCGTCCGCAGACCCGGCCGGGCAGTCCCCGCCGGTCCACGCCGTCTTTATCCGTGCGCCGTGGGTGGAAAAGGTTGGTGATTCAGTGGAAGTGCTGGCCCGGGTTCCGCCGCGGGAGCGGGGTCATGCGTCTGCTGACGATTTCGTCGCTAGAATTGTGGCAGTGCGTTCGGGAAATCTGCTGGCCACCTCGTTCCATCCGGAGGTAACGGGGGAGAGCCGCGTTCACGAACTTTTTATCCAGATGATCAGAGGAGAAGCGTAGAGCATGTCGGGCCACTCTAAATGGGCAACCACTAAGCACAAGAAGGCAGTCATTGACGCCAAGCGTGCAAAGTCGTTCGCCAAGCTGATCAAGAACATCGAAGTTGCGGCCCGCGCCGGAGGCGCAGACATGGCCGGAAACCCCGGCCTTGAACTCGCCGTCGCCAAGGCGAAAAAGACCTCGGTCCCCATCGACAACATCAACCGCGCCGTCAAGCGCGGTGCCGGCCTCCTGGGCGAAGCCGTCGATTACCAGACCATCATGTACGAAGGCTACGGCCCGCAGGGCACCGCCCTGCTGATCGAATGCCTGACGGACAACAAGAACCGTGCCGCCTCGGAAGTTCGCCTTGCGGTCACCCGCAACGGCGGCAACATGGGCGATCCCGGCTCGGTGGCCTACATGTTCACCCGCAAGGGCGTCGTCACCCTGCCCAAGAAGGACCTCACCGAGGACGACCTCCTGATGGCCGTGCTAGACGCAGGCGCCGACGAGGTCAAGGAATCCGGAGACAATTTCGAGATCATCTCGGAAGCGGCGGACCTGCGTGCCGTTGTCGCCGCGCTGGAGGATGCCGGCATCGAGTACGAGAGCGACGAAGCCGAATTCCTGCCGTCCATGCACGTGGAGCTGGACGCGGACAGCGCCCGGAAGTTCCTGAAGCTTGTGGACGCGGTGGAAGACCTGGACGACGTCCAGAACGTCTACTCCAATGCCGACATCCCCGCAGAGGTCTTCGCCCAGCTCGAAGACGACTGATAAGTGAGCCTGCGCGTCCTGGGTGTCGACCCGGGCCTGACCCGGTGCGGTCTGGGAGTGGTGGACGTCGAACGCAACCGCCGCGCCACCCTGGTGGCTGTGGGCGTGGTCGGCACCGAGGCGGGAACCGCCCTGGACGGCAGGCTGCTTGTCATCTCCAACGCCATTGACCTGTGGCTGGACACGCATAAACCGGATGTCCTTGCCGTGGAGCGCGTCTTCAGCCAGCTCAATGTCAGCACGGTGATGGGCACTGCCCAGGCCTCCGGCGTTGTCATCGCCGCCGCCGCGCGGCGGGGCATTCCCGTAGCGCTGCACACTCCCACCGAGGTCAAGGCCGCGGTCACCGGGTCCGGCGGAGCCAATAAGGACGCGGTGGGAAAAATGGTCACCAAGATCCTGCGCCTGGACGAGGCTCCCAAACCGGCCGATGCCGCAGACGCGCTGGCACTGGCCATCACCCACGCCTGGCGGCGCTCAGTTGCCGGCCCCGGGCAGACGACGGCGGGCTCCGCCTCCGGCGCCCGCGCGGTGCGCAGGCCCCCGACGGCCGGACTGACCCCTGCACAGCGGCTGTGGGCCGAGGCCGAGGCCCGTGCCCGGCGCTGACCCCGGGACCGGCCTTCGGAACCGCCGGTTGGGCCGCGGCAGCGCGCCGGAACCGGGCAACCGCCGCAGCACACAGTAGGGTATTCGTAGATATGTTCTACACAGCCTCTGGAGTTTCGTCATGATCGCATCCCTGCGCGGGACAGTAACGCACGTTGGCCTGCATTCGGCAGTGATCGATGTGAACGGCCTGGGAATGCTGGTGCAGGCCACGCCGCAGACGCTGGGTTCCCTGCACCCGGGCCGCGAAGCGGTGATCCAGACCGCCATGATTGTCCGCGAGGACTCGATGACCCTGTACGGCTTCACCGACGCCTACCAGCGGGAAGTCTTCGAGACGCTGCTGAGCGTCAGCGGGGTGGGTCCCCGCATTGCCCTGGCCGTCCTTGCCGTCCACACCCCCGAAGCCATCCGGGTGGCGGCCTCCTCCGGTGATGACAAGGCCTTCAGCAAGGTCTCGGGCATCGGTCCCAAGGGAGCCCGCAGGATCGTGCTGGAGCTGGCCGACAAACTGGTGCCGCTGGGCACTGCGGATGCCCCCGGCGCAGCACGCTGGCAGGACCAGGTCCTGGCTGCGATGACCGGCCTGGGCTGGACGGAAAAGGACGCGACCGCGGCCATCGACGCCGCCGTTGCCGAAGCCCCCGATGTGGCGGCCGCCGGCAACGTGGGCGAAATCCTGAAGCTGACCCTCCGCCGCCTGGGCACCGACGGTGCACGGGCACGGGCTCCCCGCCAGCAGGTGGGCTGAGGTGCCGGCACTGCCCGGAGACGGACTGGTTGCCCCCACCGGGGACCCCGATGACAAAGCCATCGAGGCAGCCCTGCGGCCGAAGAAGCTCGACGACTTTGTGGGTCAGAAACGGGTGCGTGAGCAGTTGTCGCTGGTGCTGGAAGCCTCGCGGCTCCGGGGCCGCAGCGCCGACCACGTGCTGCTTTCGGGCCCTCCCGGACTGGGCAAGACCACCTTGTCGATGATTATCGCTGCCGAAATGAACGCACCGCTGCGCATTTCATCCGGGCCGGCGATCCAGCATGCCGGCGACCTGGCCGCGATCCTTTCTTCACTCACCGAGGGGGAGGTGCTGTTCCTCGACGAAATCCACCGCATGTCCCGCCCCGCGGAGGAAATGCTCTACATGGCCATGGAAGACTTCCGGGTGGACATCATCGTGGGCAAGGGCGCCGGCGCCACGGCCATCCCGCTGGACCTGCCGCCCTTCACCCTGGTGGGAGCCACCACGCGGGCCGGCCTGCTGCCTGGTCCGCTGCGCGACCGCTTCGGCTTCACCGGGCATCTGGAGTTCTATTCCACCGGAGAACTGGAACTTGTGCTGCGGCGCTCCGCAATGCTGATGGACATGAAGGTCAATTCCGCCGGGTTTGCCGAAGTCGCGGGACGCTCCCGCGGAACTCCCCGCATCGCCAACCGGCTGCTGCGCCGGGTCCGCGACTGGGCGCTGGTGCACGGCGTGGACCAGATTGACGCGCGCACCGCTTCAGCCGCCCTGGACATGTACGAGGTTGATTCCCGCGGCCTGGACCGGCTGGACCGTTCCGTGCTGCGGGCCCTGGTCACCAAGTTCAACGGCGGGCCGGTTGGCCTGTCCACCCTTGCCATCGCCGTCGGCGAAGAGCCTGAAACCGTGGAAACCGTTGCCGAACCGTACCTGGTCCGCGAAGGCCTGCTGGGCCGGACCCCGCGCGGACGCGTTGCCACGCGTGCCGCGTGGGAGCATCTGGGCCTGCAGATGCCCGACAACGTTGCCGCCGGCCTTCCGGAGAACATGTTTTCCGGTCCCGGCACCAACACGTCCTCCGCGGACACCTCCTCCGGCGACTGAGCTTTGAACGACGGAGCCTAGAACGACGGAGCCTAGTCCGGACGGACTTGAGGGCGCCGCCGGCGGGAGGGAGAATTAGCAGGGAAGGTACGGGAAAAGTACAGCATCTTCTGCAACTTTTCCGCCGCGGCGAACGTTTTACCTTTAGACTGGTCATTCGTTGGGCGGGCTTCTGCGCCCGTTGCACCAACGGATCACTGTTGCACCAGCGGATCACGGCGGCGCCGAAGCAGGCGCCTGCCGTTCCGGAGACACCTGCACATCAATTTCCAACAGAAACGGAACCACTCTGTGTTCTTAAACGTCATGGCCCAAACCACCTCGGAACAGGCCCCCGGCGGCTTCTCGTTCTCTAGCCTCCTCCTGCCGATCCTGCTGGCGCTGTTCATCTTCATGATGTTCCGCAAGCAGAAGAAGACGCAGAAGACGGTCCAGGAGCAGCGGACCCAGATGGTTCCCGGAACCGAAGTCATGACCCAGTTCGGTCTGTTCGGAACGATCCTGTCGATCAACAACGAAGAAAACAAGGCCGTCCTGGAGCTTTCGCCCGGGAACACCGCCACCGTTCACCTGCAGGCGCTGACCAAGGTCGTCACCACGGAACCCGCCGCTAACGAAGAGGCCCCGGTTGTTCCGGACGACGCCTCCTCGATTACCTCCGCCGACCGCAGTGACGACGCCGCACCCGCCGGCGATGACCTGCGCCGCGACGAGTCAGTGGCCCGCGCCGAGGAGACTCCCGAGGAAACGCTTGATCGCCTGAACCGCGAAAACAAGAAAGAGAACTAGACTCTCCACGGGCCTGCGGAGGGAGACTCTCCGCAGGCTGGCCGGGGTCGACTACGCCCCCGGTGTCTCACCCCTGTAAGGACTATCCTCTATGCCTCGTACCGGCCCCGGCTCGGCCGCAAGAAAGACGCTCCTCTGGTTGGGCGTCATTTTTGCTGCTCTGGCCCTTTTGCTCGGCGGCGGCTCCATGTGGAGCAACGCCAGCTGGACCCCCAAACTTGCCCTGGACCTCGAGGGCGGAACAGAAATGATCCTCGCCCCGCAGGTGCAGGGCGGCGCTGAGATCACCCAGGAACAGCTGGACCAGGCCGTGGAAATCATCCGCCAGCGCGTGGACGGCAGCGGAGTCTCCGAAGCCGAGATCACCACCCAGTCCGGGCGCAACGTCGTGGTTTCGCTTCCCGGCGTTCCCTCGGCGGAAACCCGCGAACTGATCCAGGCCTCGGCCGCGATGGAGTTCCGTCCGGTCCTGACCGTGGGTGCAGCGTCCCCTGCGGAGCAGCCGGTCCCCGACGAGCAGCTTCCGGCCCCCGCCGCCGAGCCTGCCAACGCCTCCGACGACAACTGGATCACCCCGGAGCTGTACCGCGAGTTCGAGAGCACGGACTGCCTGGACCCGGCCACGCTTGAGGCCTCGGTGGAATCCGCACCGGCGGACCAGCCGATGATTGCCTGCGAGCCCTCGGCCGGCGCCAAGTACATCCTCGGGCCGGTCGAAGTGCCCGGAACCAATATCGACACCGCCACCTTCGGCCTGTCCCAGAGCGGACAGGGCGCCTCCATCAACGAATGGGGCGTCAACATCAAGTTCAACAGCGAAGGCACCGAGGTCTTCCGGGACGTCACCGAGCGTCTCTTCGCCTTCCAGCAGGGGGACCCGCACAACCAGTTCGCCATTGTGCTGGACGGACAGGTCATCTCCGCTCCCACCGTGCAGGGCGTCATCACCGACGGCGAGCCCCGCATCACCGGGCAGTTCACGCAGGAATCCGCAAAGGCCCTGTCAGAGCAGCTGAAGTACGGGGCACTGCCTATCAGCTTCGACATCCAGAGCGAACAGCAGGTGTCCGCAACGCTGGGCACCGACCAGCTCCGGATGGGCGTCATTGCCGGCCTGATCGGCCTGGCACTGGTGGCGGTCTACTCGCTGTTCCAGTACCGCGCCCTCGGATTTGTCACCATCATCTCGCTGGTGGTCGCAGGCGTACTGACCTACCTGGCCATCTGCCTGCTGGGCTGGTCGCAGAACTACCGGCTCTCCCTGGCCGGCGTTGCCGGTTTGATCGTCGCCATCGGCCAGACCGCCGACTCCTTCATCGTTTACTTTGAACGAATACGCGATGAGCTGCGCGACGGCCGCGGCCTGGTTGCCGCCGTGGACAACGGCTGGAAGCGAGCCAAGCGTACCGTCCTGGCCTCCAAGGCAGTCAACGTGCTGGCCGCCGTCGTGCTCTACTTCGTTGCCGTCGGCAACGTGCGCGGCTTCGCCTTCACCCTGGGCCTGACCGCGCTTGCCGACCTCATTGTGGTGTTCATGTTCACGCATCCCACCATGGTGCTGCTGGCGAGGACAAAGTTCTTCGGCGAGGGCCACAAGTGGTCCGGCCTGGATACGACCCGGCTGGGTGCGGTGCCGCTGTACCGCGGCGCCGGACGCATCCGCGAACCCGGTGAGGCACCGGTGCGGGCCAAGAACAAGGCTGCCACCAGGGAAGCAGAGCGACGCATGACCATTGCCGAACGCCGCCAGGCCGAAAAGCAGGAATCACTGGCCGGCTCCGGCCGCAGCACAGAGAAGGAGGGCTAGGAATGAGCAAGCTGCCCAGATTTGCCACGTTCGGCAACGAGCTTTACACCGGCAAGCGCTCCTACCCGTTTGTGCCCAAGGCCAAACTCTGGTTCCTGATCGCCGCCGTCGCCGTCCTCCTCTCCATCCTGATCCCCGTGGTCAAGGGCGGCTTCAACCTCGGCATCGATTTCCGCGGCGGTTCCGAGTTCACCGTTTCCGGCGCAGCCAACACTGAAGTCAGCACCGGCGAGGAGGCAGTGGGGGAGATCGCCAGCGAAGCGCGCATCATCAACATTGCCCCCGGCACCATGCGCGTGCAGACCGAGCAGCTCAGCGATGACCAGACGCTGGAGGTCAAGAACAACCTGGCCGAGGCCTACGGAGTCGAAGAGGAGCAGGTTACCTCCACGTTCATCGGCCCCCGCTGGGGCGAGGACGTCAGCCGGCAGGCACTGATCGGCCTGGTGGTCTTCGTGGCCCTGGCCGCTGTGCTTATGGCACTGTACTTCCGGACCTGGAAAATGTCCGTTGCCGCCATCACCGCGCTGCTTGTGGTCATGGTGACCACCGCCGGCCTGTATTCGCTCAGCGGATTCGAAGTCACGCCGTCGGCCATTATCGGGTTCCTCACGGTGCTCAGCTACTCGCTGTATGACACGGTGGTGGTTTTCGACAAGGTGCGGGAAAACACCAAGAACCTGGACAAGAGCACCAAGCGCACGTTCATGGAGCAGGTGAACCTGGCCGTGAACCAGACCCTGGTCCGGTCCATCAACACCTCGGTGGTCGCGGTTCTTCCGGTTGCCTCCGTGCTGTTCATCGGTGCCTTCCTGCTGGGAGCAGGCACGCTGAAGGACTTGTCCCTCGCGCTGTTCATCGGCATCATTCTCGGCACCGTGGCCACCGTCTTCATTGCGGCTCCGATGTACGCCTGGCTGCGCCGCAACGAGCCGGAGATTGTCCGGCAGGCCAAGCGCGTGAAGGAACGCCGGGCACAGGAAGCCAAGGAAGCCGGTGCCGCGGCCGGCGCCGGAACTCCCTCGGGAGCAACGGCGGTTTCCGCCGGAAGCTGATTAGCAACCGGCATCAGGGCCCGGAACAATCGGTTCCGCAGGCCGGCCTGCACGGGGTTCGCCCTGACGCGGGCCGGGCTGCGGAACCGGTGGTTTAACCGTCGACCGGCACAGGCATAGACTTGAACGGAAGACCGGTTCGCCGGGCGCCCGTTCACGTGCGTGAACGGAAGCGTTTAGGGTGGACAAGGTCGAACACGTCACAGAGAGGGCAGCAGTGGGCGAGAGCGCGACACCGGCCGACAAGGCCGGCGCAGGAAGGGCCCCGGGAATACCTGCCGCGGCAGCCCCCGGAGCTCCGGTTCCCGCTGCGCCCCGGCCGGGCCGGACCGCCAAAACGGCGCGCCAGCCCCAACCGGGAAAGGCCGTGGAGAAGGCCCCGGACGCTGCCGCACCCCCCGCCGTCGTCCCTGCCGGAGATCGGAGTGCCCGTCCGGCCGCTGGCCGACGCACCTCCACGCGGGCGCGGCTGGCGCGGCTGGCCGGCCGCAGCAGCCCCGGCTACTCGCCCATGCTCGAGCCGCTGCTGCGCACCGTCCGCGTCAACAATCCCAAAGAGGACCTGGACCTTATCCAGCGTGCCTATCTGGTAGCCGAACGCAGCCACGACGGGCAGAAGCGCAAGAGCGGCGATCCCTACATCACGCACCCGGTGGCCGTCGCCACCATCCTTGCCGAGCTTGGCATGACCGGAACCACCCTTGCCGCCGCGCTGCTGCACGACACGGTGGAAGACACCAGCTACACCCTCGATGAGCTGCGGCGTGAATTCGGCCCCGAAGTGGCAATGCTCGTGGACGGCGTTACCAAGCTGGACAAGGTGACGTTCGGCGACGCGGCGCAGTCCGAAACAGTGCGCAAAATGGTTGTGGCCATGGCCAAGGACATCCGCGTCCTGGTCATCAAGCTCGCCGACCGGCTGCACAACGCCCGCACCTGGCGTTTTGTCTCGCAGGAGTCCTCGGCCCGCAAGGCGCGCGAGACCCTGGAGATTTTCGCCCCGCTCGCCCACCGCCTCGGCATGAACACCATTAAGTGGGAGCTGGAGGATCTCTCCTTTGCGGCGCTGCATCCGAAGGTGTACGACGAGATCGTCCGCATGGTTGGCGACCGCACTCCCGAACGCGAGAAGTATCTCTCCACCGTCCGGACGCAGATCGCCGATGACCTGCACGCGGTGAAGATCAAGGCCACCATCACCGGCCGCCCCAAGCACTACTACTCCATCTACCAGAAGATGATTGTCCGGGGCAAAGACTTCGACGACATCCACGACCTGATGGGCGTGCGCGTCCTGGTGGACTCGGTCCGCGACTGCTACGCAACGCTCGGCGCCCTTCATGCGCGCTGGAACCCCCTTCCGGGGCGGTTCAAGGACTACATCGCGATGCCGAAGTTCAACATGTACCAGTCGCTGCACACCACGGTGATCGGCCCGGGCGGCAAGCCGGTGGAAATCCAGATCCGCACGCATGACATGCACCGCCGGGCAGAATACGGCGTGGCTGCCCACTGGAAGTACAAGGACGGCTCCAAGACACCGGCCGGCTCGGAAAACAATGACATGGGCTGGCTGCGGTCGCTGGTTGACTGGCAGCAGGAAACATCGGATCCGGACGAGTTCCTGGATTCGCTGCGTTTTGAGATCAATGCCCGGGAAGTCTTCGTCTTCACTCCCAAGGGTGAGGTCATGGCACTTCCGGCGGGATCTACGCCGGTGGACTTTGCCTATGCCGTCCACACCGAGGTGGGCCACCGCACCATCGGCGCCCGCGTCAACGGAAAGCTGGTGCCGCTGAACAGCGAGCTCGAGCACGGTGACTGGGTGGAAATCTTCACCTCCAAGGCGGAAGGCGCCGGGCCGAGCCAGGACTGGCAGGGCTTCGTCAAGAGCCCTCGCGCCCGGAACAAGATCCGCCAGTGGTTCACCAAGGAACGCCGCGAAGAGGCCATCGACAAGGGCAAGGATCTCCTGACCCGCGGCATGCGGAAGCAGAACCTGCCGCTCCAGCGCCTGATGACCCATGACGCCCTTGTGGCGGTGGCCCAGGAGCTGCACCACCAGGACATTTCGGCGCTTTACGCAGCGGTCGGCGACGGGCACACCTCGGCGCAGAACGTGATCGAGCACCTGGTGTCGCTCATGGGCGGACACCAGGGCGCTGAAGAGGACCTGGCGGAAACGCCGGTTTCGACGGCCGCCCGCCGGCCCAAGTTCTCCGATTCGGGCGTCACGGTGCGCGGCGTGGGCGATGTCTGGGTCAAGCTGGCCCGCTGCTGCACCCCGGTCCCGCCGGATCCCATCATCGGCTTTGTCACCCGCGGCTCCGGCGTCTCGGTGCACCGCAGCGACTGCCGCAACGTCTCGGAACTGCGGGACCAGCCGGACCGCATTGTCCCGGTTGACTGGGCCCCGACACAGTCCTCGGTTTTCCTGGTGGAAATCCAGGTGGAGGCACTGGACCGCAAGAGCCTGCTTTCAGACGTCACACGGGTGCTTTCGGAGAACCATGTGAACATCCTTTCGGCCAGCGTCAACACCTCCAGCGACCGGGTCGCCATGTCCAAGTTCGTGTTCGAGATGGGCGATCCCAAGTATCTGGACCACATCCTGAGCGCCGTGCGGAAGATCGACGGCGTGTTTGACGTGTACCGCACCACCGGATCTCAGCGCCGGGTCTGACCCGCACCGGCTGCCGCGAGCAGCAGGGCGGCATCGATCCGTTGCAGGGCCGTCGATTTCCCCGGCAGCCGGCTGGCCGACTCCAGCTTGCTGCGGACAAACCCGAGCGGGCAGCGCAGTACCGGATCCGCCGCGATGGCCAGCAGCGCGCGGACTGCGGGCCCCTCCGGGCAGTGCCGGGCTATGTCCGTTGCTGTTCGCAGGGGAGTGGTCACGGTAACACCGGCGATCTCCATGCCCTCCGCCGGGTCCAGCTGCACCTCGTGCAGGACGGCGGTGCTGAAGGGCGGCAGCGCGGTGGTCCGGCGGCCGTGGTCGATCAGCAGCTGCAGCTGCCGCGGCGCCGGCGCACAGCCGTAGATCCAGGCGGCGGTTAGCCGCCCCAGCATGGTCCGCTCCACCAGCCGCTCCGTCAGGCAGTTTCCCGCCGCCAGGGCCCGGCAGACCGGATCGGGTTCAATGTCCCACCGGACATACGTTTCGGCGTACACCCTTTTCAGCAGCCCGTCGGCGGCCATGGCCTGCAGCTCGACGCCGGAGAAATCCCCTCCCGCCGAAAAAATTGCGCCGCCGGTCGAAGTGACTGTCGGCAGCACACCGGGATAGGGGAACAGTGTTGCCGCCATGGATCAAGCCTGGCCCGGGCCCGGGCAAAACAAAAGGCCCTGCCGGCCCGTTGTGGAAAACGGGGCGGGCAGGGCCTCTGCTGTGTGCCGGTGCTAGGAGAAGTCCTGAGCGGATTTCTGCAGCATGGCCAGCCACTGCTGGCGCGCTTCGAGGGCTTCGCGGGCGTCCGCGATCTTCTTGGCGTTGCCGGCCTTCTCGGCCGCGGCCAGATCTTCCTCGAGGGAAGCGATGGTCGCTTCGAGCTGGCTCAGGGCACTGTTGGTGCGTGCCTTGGTTTCCGGGTTGCTCTTCTGCCAGTGCTCGTCCTCGGCCGCCTTGACGGCTTCCTCCACCTTGCGGATACCGGCTTCCATGCGACCCATGTCCGCACGGGGAACCTTGCCGGCTTCCTCCCAGCGGTCACGGATGGAGTTCAGCGCCTTGCGGGCTGCGGCAAGGTCACGGACGGGAAGGATGCCCTGCGCTTCCTTCAGCAGTTCCTCCTTGACCGTCAGGTTGGCGGCGAACTCTTCGTCGATGACCTCGTTGGCGGCCTGGCGGGCGGCAAAGAACGTGTCCTGGGCGGCGCGGAAACGCGCCCACAGGGCGTCATCATCCTTGCGGCTGGCACGCTTGGAGGCCTTCCACTCATCCATCAGCTGACGGTACTCGGCAGCGGTGTTGCCCCAGTCGGTGGACGTGGCCAGTTCTTCGGCACGCACGATGAGCGCTTCCTTGGCCCGCTTGGCCGCCGTATTCTCGCTGTCCAGCTGGGAGAAGTAGGCGCGGCGGTGGCGGTCAAAGACGGTGCGGGCGGAACGGAACCGCTTCCACAGGCTGTCTTCGTTGCTGCGGCCCAGGCGCGGCCCGTTCTTCTGCGCCGCCTTCCAGGCCTCGAACAGCTCGTTCATCCGGTTGCTGCTGGTCTTCCACTGAATGGTGGCGGGATCCTTGGCAGCGATTTCCTCGGCCTCGGCCACAATCGCTTCACGTGCGGCAAGCTCGCGGGCCTTGACGGCTTCAGCTTCGGCGCGCTCTGCGGCCTCGGCTTCCTTGATGCTCGTCCGCAGTGCTTCGATCTGCGCATCGAGGGCCAGCACATCCCCGACCATCTTGCGCTCGGCCACCTGCTCGCCGAGGTGCTTCAGGGTCTTGAGCATGTCCGTGGTGGGCGCCTTGGCCTGTACCCGGGCTTCCAGCAGTGCAAGCTGGCTGGCGACGTCGTCGTACTTGCGCACGAAATAGGCCAGGGCCTCGTCGCGGCTGGCGTCCGGATACTGGCCAACCGGGAATTCCTCCCCGTTGACGACGAGGAAAACGTGGCCGTCCTCCTCGACCCGGGCAAAGCGGGCAGCTTCCTCAAGCGATGTCGAATGCACCGGCGGAGCCGCAACTACGGGCTTGGGTGCTGCCTGTGCCGGGCTGCCGGCTGCAGGTGCCGGACGCCGGGCAGCGAAAGCCGCCGGGCTGGGCGCTGCGGGCCGTTGCGTGTCGGGAGCCTCCGGGACGGGCCTGGAAACTGTTTCGTCGGATTTCTGACTGTCTGTCACCGCTAAAAGTCTTTCACTCGAGGTTTGGCAGTGTGCGAGCCCGCGCTGCCATTTACTTCAGGGTAAACGAGTCTATCGTCACCGGGGTTTTCGGCTGGCCGTCCTGGCTTTCTGCACCGTCTTTCACAGCTCCCTGCGCGGCGACCGCTTCCAGAACATCCAGCCCTGAGGTTAGCTTACCCATGATCGTGTAGCCGCCCGCATCCTGCGGAAGAATCGAGTCCTTGTAAACAAGGAAGAACTGTGTGCCGTGGCTGTCCGTGGTATCCGCCCGCGCCACCGCCACCGTCCCGGCCGGATAGACGCCGTCGGACGGCGTGTTTTCAACCGGGCCCCACTGGTAGGCGGGGTCTCCGGCGCCGTCGCCTTTCTGCGAACCGCACTGCAGGATGCCCATGGTCTCCGCCGTGGTCAGGCGGTGGCAGGTTTTCCCGGCAAAGAACCCGGAATCGGCCAGTGACTTAAACACTGCCGCCGCCTGCGGGGCCGCGCTGCCGTCGAGCTCAACCCCGAGGTCCCCGGCGCTGGTGGCCAGCGTTCCGGAAAAGACGCGTCCTTCGGCGAGCGACTTGTCCGGGACCGGGCCCGGGGTTACCCCGGACTCGGCAGCGGGCCGGTCCGCAGGGTCGGCGGAAGACTCCGCGGCGGACGCCTGCCGTTCGATGAGCCGGGTCTCCTCGGGGGTCGGATTGGAGGAGAACCACGCAACCTGGAGTGCCAGGGCAAGGGCGAGAACCAGGGCGGCTGCGGCACCGGCGAAGAGGTTGTCCCGTGCCCGGCGTTTGGCCTGGGCCTGCGCCAGGTCACGCCGGGCTTTGATCCTGGCGATGCGCCGGCGTGTTTCGCGGTCTTGGCGGGTCGCGGCCACGGATTCTCCTGTCGGAACGTACGGACTGTCGGATCATACGGACTGGCGCATCATACTTACGGACACCGGCGGACACCGGCGGACACCGGCTGCGCCGGCACGGCGGCACGGCGGCGGCGGTGCGCCCGGTTCGCCAAGGCGAACGCGGAAGACCTAAAATGAGTGCCGCACTTAGTTTAGGCACGCCGGCAGGCGATTTCCCTGCAGCAGACTGCCCACATCCTTAGAAGGAGCTCGCCCGCATGGCACGCAAGGCCTCACTGTCCGGTTTCCCCGAATGGCTACCGCAGGAGCGCCTTGTCGAACTCCACGTCCTGGACGTCCTGCGGCGCACCTTTGAACTGCACGGCTTTACCAACATTGAAACGCGTGCCGTGGAAACCGTGGGACAGCTGCTGCGCAAGGGCGAAATCGACAAGGAAGTTTACGCACTGAGCCGGCTGCAGGCCGAAGAAGGGGAGGGCTCCGCCAAGGAGGACCCGAACCAGCTGGCGCTGCACTTCGACCTCACCGTTCCCTTTGCCCGGTACGTAGTGGAGAACGCCGGGCACCTGGCCTTCCCCTTCCGCCGCTACCAGATCCAGAAGGTATGGCGCGGCGAACGGCCGCAGGAAGGCCGGGCCCGCGAGTTCACCCAGGCGGACATCGACGTCGTCGGCGACGGCGACCTGCCGTTCAGGTACGACGTCGAACTGGCGCTGGTGATTGCCGAAGCCCTCGGCGCGCTGCCCATCCCGGACTTCACCATCCGCGTCAACAACCGCAAGCTGGCCGAGGGGTTCTACCGGGGCATTGGCCTGCAGGACACCGCCGGCGTGCTGCGCAGCATCGACAAGCTGGAAAAGATCGGTGCCGCCCGGGTATCGGAGCTGCTGCAGGAGGAACTGGGCGCGACAGCCGAGCAGGCTGACGCTGCCCTGAAGCTGGCTGCCATCCGTACCGGGGACATGTCCTTCGTGGAGCAGGTCAGGGCACTGGGCGTGTCCAACGACCTGCTGGAAGAAGGCCTGGACGAGCTGTCCCAGGTCATCGCCGAGGCCGTGAAGCGGGCTCCGGGCCGCGTTGTGGCGGACTTGAGCATCGCCCGCGGCCTGGATTACTACACCGGCACCGTGTATGAAACAGTGCTGGTGGGCCACGAATCGCTCGGATCGATCTGCTCCGGCGGGCGCTACGATTCCCTGGCGTCCAAGGGCAGCCGGACCTTCCCCGGCGTCGGGCTTTCCATCGGCGTGACCCGCCTGGTCATGCGCATCCTGAGCCAGAACTTTGCCGAAGCCAGCCGCAGCGTGCCCACGGCCGTCCTGGTGGCCCTGGCCAATGACGATTCCTGGTCTGCGGCGCAGGACATCGCAGGAGAACTGCGGGGCCGCGGGATTTCCGTGGAAGTTGCCGCTAAGGCCGAGAAGTTCGGCAAGCAGATCAAGTATGCGGACCGGCGCGGCATTCCGTTTGTCTGGTTCACCGGCGAAGACGGCAGCCACGAAGTGAAGGACATCCGCTCCGGAAACCAGGTCCCGGCTGATCCGCAGACGTGGACGCCGCCGGCCGAAGACCTTCTTCCTCAGGTCACCGCGGTGGAGGCAGCTCCCTCGGCGTAACCCTCCGTGGGGAGTCATATCCGCGGAACGCGATGGCCGCCTGGACCCGGGACTGTACGCCCAGTTTCGCCAGGACCCGGGACACGTGGGTCTTGACGGTGGTCTCGGCTATGGCCAGGCGGCGGGCGATCTGCTGGTTGGACAGACCCTCGCCCAGGCACGCCAGGACAGCCTCTTCGCGTGCCGTCAGCGCCTCGGCCGGCAGGACGGCGGAGTCGCCGGACGCCCCCGGGTGCCCGGCGCCCGCCGGGGCAGCGGCACTCCGGGTTTCCCGGTCTGCGGGACCCGCGCCGTCGACATAGGCGGCGATCAGCGTTCCCGTCACTTCGGGCGAGAGGACGCTGTCGCCGTCGGCCACGGAGCGCACCGCCCGCACCAGTTCGCCCGGCTCCGCTGATTTCAGCAGGAAACCGGCAGCGCCGGCCCGCAGCGCACCGAACACGTAGTCGTCGAGGTCGAAGGTGGTCAGGACCAGTACGGCTGAAAGGGACTCGGTGACGATCCGTGTGGTCGCGGTGATCCCGTCGGTTCCCGGCATCCGGATATCCATGAGTGTCACGTCCGGCCGCAGTGCGCGGGCCATTGACACGGCCGTGCCGCCGTCCGCGGCTTCTCCCACAATGTGGAAGCCGCCCACCGTTTCCAGGATCATGCGCAGACCGGTTCGGATGGCGGCGTGATCGTCAGCCAGCAGGATCCGCAGCGGTGCGTTCGGCGGCGGGCCGGAGGGGCCCGTGGGATCGGATGACGGGGTCACTGGTGTCCTTCCGAGGGCAGGCGGACCTGCACCTGCCAGGTTGCGGGGGTACCGGCGGGCCCGGCAGTCCGGCCGGCATGAAATGTTCCCGAGAGCTGCGCGGTCCGCAGTGCCATGTTCCGCAGGCCCGTGCCGTTGCCGGCCCTGGCCGCGGTTCCGGCGGGGTCCGCACCGGAAAGGCCGGCGCCGGCGCCGGCGCCGGACGCTTCGGCGGGCAGGCTGTTGCTGACGGTCAGCAGTATTTCCCCGGCTCTTTGCTGCACTGCAACGTGCACCGGTTCGCCCGGCGCGTGCTTGACGGCGTTGGTCAGGGACTCCTGCACGATCCGAAAAATGCTGCTCTGCACAAGAACCGGAAGCCCCGGCCCGGCGTCTACCGCCAGGGTCGCGGGGTTGCCCGCCAGCCGCGCGGATTCGGTCAGCGTCTGCAGCTGCTCCAGTCCGCCCGCCATCGGCATCCGTTCTGCGGACCCGGCTGTGGACCCGGGAGCGGTGCCTCCGGCCGATGGTGCGCTGCCGCGGGATTCCAGGAGGTCGATCATGGCGCGCATCTCCTGGAGCGCGTGCACGCTTTCGCTGCGCACCTGCGCCAGCACCTGCCGGTCCAGCTCCCGGTCTTCGGCAGCAAGGGCGGCAGCGGACTGCAGCGCCACGGCGGACAGCCGGCCGGCGATCGCGTCGTGGAGTTCGCGGGCCATCGCAGCGCGTTCCGAGGCCAGCGCCACCTGCAGGAACAGCTCGGCCATTTCCGCCGCGCGTTCCGCGTTCAGGCGTTCGGTATCGGCACGGATCCTTTCCTGCTCGGCGCGGTCGGCCTGCCGGCGCAGCGTCCCGGCCCACCACAGCGGGATGAGGCAGATGGCGGCCGCCTGGACAACACCGAAAAGGACAAAGGACCAGTCCCGGTACACTGCGCTGGTCCCGGCGATCAGGACGGCTGCCGTGGCGAGGGAAGCCTTTTCCAGTGCACGGCTGAGCCGGGGAGAGCCGAACAGGATCCCCGAATAGAAGAACTCGAAGATCAGCAGGTAGTTGATCAGCCCTGAACCGGTCAGCACGCCCGCAACGATTGCGCTGCCGGTGACAGCCAGCATGAGGGGCACATGGCGGCGCCGAAACAGGGTTCCGGCGCAGCCGACCAGCAGGATGACAACCCAGAGCTGGCCGGGTGCCTGAACCACCGGGGGAAACAGGTCGGCGGAGTTCACGCCGGCGGCCTTGAGCAGGAGTCCCGCCGCGAAATAGGCGGCGGCAGTGGCAACCCCGGTGGGCCAGATTCCGCTGCCCCAGGAATCAAGGGCGCCGGAGGCCGGGCCTGCGCCGCCGGCCTGACCGGTAGCTGCCGCCGGACCCTTGGCGGTGTCAGGCGACGGGGGAGGCAGCATGAACCCAGCGTAGCGACCGTTCCGGGAGTCCGCACCGCAGCCGGCCCTCCGTCCTCCCAAAGGATGAGCCGCCTGCTCCGGGATGGGGGGTGGGGGATGGAGGGATGGGATGGGGGATGGGGGATGAGCCCGCACCTCCGCCGGGTTTCCGTCCTCAGCAGTCCCCGGGGATCATCTAGGCTTAAAAGCATGTCGACTTCCCCCGCCGCCCAGCTGCCCTGCGCCGAACTCCACCTGCACATTGAAGGAACCCTGGAACCGGAGCTCATCTTCGAGCTGGCCGCCCGCAACGGCATCACCCTGCCCTATGCGGACCTCGCCGAGCTGCGGGCCAGGTACGAGTTCACGGACCTTCAGTCCTTCCTGGACCTGTACTACGCCAACATGGAAGTGCTGCGGACCGAGGCCGACTTTGCCGACATGACCCGCGCCTACCTGCGCCGGGCTGCCGCGGCGGGGGTGCGGCACGTGGAAATGATGGTTGACCCTCAGGCGCACCTGCTGCGCGGTGTTCCCCTTTCCACGTGCATCAACGGCGTTGCCGGCGCGCTGGCGGGCAGTCTGGAGGAATTCGGTGTTTCCTCGGAACTGATCGCCGCGTTCCTGCGGGACCGTCCGGTGGAGGAAGCCGAAGATGTACTCCGGCAGCTCCTGGCGCTGAACGCACCCATCGTCGGAATCGGACTGGATTCGGCGGAACTGGGTAACCCGCCGGAGGGCTTCATCGAGCTGTACCGGATGGCCCGGGAAGCGGGCCTGAAGTGCGTGGCCCACGCCGGGGAAGAAGGACCCTCACATTACATTGAGCAGGCTCTGGACCTGCTGCTGGTGGACCGGATAGACCATGGTGTCCGCTGCCTGGATGATTCCGAGCTCGTGGACCGGCTGGTGCGGGACCGTATTCCCCTGACCATCTGCCCGTTTTCCAACGTCCGGCTGCGTTCGGTGGACACCCTCGCCGATCATCCGCTGCCGCAGATGCTGGCCCGCGGGCTCAACGTATCGGTGAATTCGGATGACCCGGCCTACTTCGGCGGCTACGTTGACGACAACTTCCAGCTGCTGCAGTCCACCTTTGACCTGTCCGTGGACCAGCTTCAGGAACTGGCGGTCAATTCCGTGGAGGCGTCCTTCGCCCCGCCGGCCCGCCGCGCGGAACTGCTGGATGAGATCCGCTCCTGGCGGAGCGCGCAGGACAAGGCGCGTTCCTAGCTCCCCGTGCGGCTGCGGCGCACCGTCAGCCGCACCACGAGCCCGAACGCCAGGATGATCAGCATGGGCAGGATGGCCGGCGGCGGCAGGCTCAGTGCCGTCACCAGTGCGCCGGCCAGGCCGGCCAGGTTCACGGCCCGGGGCGTGTACCAGCGGCGCTGTTCCAGGGCGTAGCCGCACAGGTTGGTGATGGCGGCATGCAGGAGCAGGCCAAAGCAGGCCAGGCCCAGCAGAGTTGTCAGCGACGTGGTCAGTACCAGGACGACGACGGCGGCGCCTGCCGCCGCGGCAGCGGGCCAGGGCACCTGCCGGGGGCCTCCGGTGCGGCCGAAGACCCGGGGAAGGTCGCCGTCGCCCGCCATGGCCTCGGCTGTCCGGGCAGTTCCTTCAACCAGCACCCATGCGCCCGACAGGGCCGCTGCCCCGGCGGCGATCGCCACCGCTCCCGTGCCGATGCCCAGCCCCACCGCAGCCACCGGTTCGCGCAGCGGAGCGGGGGCCAGGGCCAGGGCTCCGGGCCCGGAGAACCAGGCAAGCAGCGACTGCCCCACCAGGATGTACAGGCCCAGGGCGAGAAGGACAGCGGCCGGAAGCACGCGGGGAATGAGACGGTCCGGCTCCCGGACCCGGAAGCCCATGGCGGCCAGCCGGGCGTATCCGGCAAACGCGAAGTAGGCGAATCCCGCCCCCTGCAGCAGTCCCGCCGTCGGCGTCGTATCCTCGAGGACACCGGGCTGCGGAGGCTGCCCGCCCGCTTCGTTGAACGCGACCACAACCCCGAATCCCAGTACCCCAAGGACGAAGGCCAAGATGAAACGGATCACCCAGGTGCCGCGCTGCAGGCCGAAGAGGTTCAGGGCAGTGGCCGCGGCCGCGGCGCCAACGGCCGCCGCCCGGGCATGCTCCGGCACTGTGTAGAGACCAAAGGCCAGGGCGAGCACCGCAGCCGCCGGCACCAGCGCACACAGCAGCGTCCATCCGGTGAAGAAGCCCATGTAAGGTCCCAGGAGGACCCGTGCGGCCGAACGGGTGGTGCCGCCTTCGTTGCGGTGCCCCGAGTTGCGCAGTCCGGCGCTCAGCAGGAACGTTGACGCCGCCGAGCAGTAGGCAACCAGCGCCGCCAGGGCCAGTGCGGCCGGGAGGGCGAAGCCCGCCGCCTGCGCAACCGGCGGCAGGACGATGAAGATGCCGCCCCCGACCATGCAGCCAACTCCCACGGTCACCGCGTCAAAACCGCCGAGCGGCTGTTTCCCTGAGGAGCTCCCGGACACGCGTCCCTCCGATCGGTCGGGCGGGGCGGTGCCTGCGCAGCCTGCGGCTGCCCGGCGGTGCCCTTGGCTGGGAAAGGATGTGAACACCGGTAAACTCATGAAGAGACCTTGTATTCACAATGAGCGGGAACAGTGTTTTCCGCAAGCAATCTTGAAAGGACTGCTGTGCTGCGCACTCATGCCCTTGGTTCCCTGAGGGCCGAGCATATTGGACAGACCGTCACTCTCGCTGGCTGGGTGGCCCGACGCCGGGACCACGGAGGGGTTGCCTTCCTGGACCTCCGCGATGCATCCGGATTCGCCCAGGTGGTCGTTCGCGAAGAGGACGTCTTCCACAGCCTGCGCAATGAATACGTCCTGCAGATCACCGGCACCGTGCAGAAGCGCCCCGAGGGCAACGAAAACCCCTCGCTGGCCACCGGTGAGGTGGAAGTGATCGCGGACAAGGTTGTTGTCCTGAACACTTCCGACCCGCTGCCGTTCCAGATTGACGAGCACGTTGAAGTGGGCGAGGAAGCCCGCCTGAAACACCGCTACCTCGATCTGCGCCGCCCGGCGCCGTCCCGGAACATGCGCCTGCGCTCCGAGGCCAACCGCATTGCGCGCAACCTGCTGCATGACGAAGGCTTCGTGGAGATCGAAACCCCCACGCTGACCCGTTCCACCCCCGAGGGTGCCCGCGACTTCGTGGTTCCCGCACGTCTTGCCCCGGGTTCCTGGTACGCGCTGCCGCAGTCCCCGCAGCTGTTCAAGCAGCTCCTGCAGGTGGGCGGCTTCGAGAAGTACTACCAGATTGCCCGCTGCTACCGCGATGAAGATTTCCGCGCGGACCGCCAGCCGGAGTTCACCCAGCTGGACATCGAGGCCAGCTTCGTCGAGGAAGACGACATCATCGCCCTCGGCGAGCAGATCGTGACCTCGCTCTGGAAGCTGATCGACGTCGAGATCCCGACGCCGATCCAGCGCATGACCTATGCCGACGCCATGGCGCGCTTCGGTTCCGACAAGCCGGACCTGCGGTTCGGCCTGGAGCTGACCGAGCTGACGGACTTCTTCAAGGACACCACGTTCCGCGTCTTCCAGGCCCCCTACGTGGGTGCCGTGGTCATGCCCGGCGGCGCCTCGCAGCCCCGCCGCACCCTGGACGCCTGGCAGGAATGGGCCAAGCAGCGCGGCGCCCGCGGCCTGGCCTACGTGCTCGTCCAGGAGGACGGCACGCTGACCGGACCCGTGGCCAAGAACCTGACCGACTTCGAGCGGGAGAACCTCGCGGAAAAGGTGGGCGCCAAGCCCGGCGACTGCATCTTCTTCGCCGCCGGCGAGACCACCACGGCCCGTGCGCTGCTCGGCGCCGCACGTGTTGAGATCGGCCACCGCACCGGCCTGATCGACCCGAACGACTGGGCCTTCGTCTGGGTTGTCGACGCACCCATGTTCGAGCCGGCCTCCGAGGCCGTTGCAGCCGGTGACGTTGCCGTGGGCGGCGGCGCCTGGACCGCTGTCCACCACGCCTTCACGTCGCCCAAGCCGGAATTCATGGACACGTTCGACACCGACCCGGGATCCGCTCTGGCCTACGCGTACGACATTGTCTGCAACGGCAACGAAATTGGCGGCGGTTCCATCCGTATCCACCAGCGCGACGTGCAGGAACGTGTCTTCAAGGTCATGGGCCTCTCGCAGGAGGACGCGCAGGAGAAGTTCGGCTTCCTGCTCGAAGGCTTCAAGTACGGTGCTCCGCCCCACGGCGGCATCGCCTTCGGCTGGGACCGCGTGGTGGCCCTGCTGGCCGGCACCGAGTCCATCCGCGACGTCATTGCCTTCCCGAAGACCGGCAACGGCTATGACCCGCTGACGGCCGCTCCGGCTCCGATCACCGCCCAGCAGCGCAAGGAAGCCGGTGTCGACTTCAGGCCTGAGGCCAAGAAGCCCGAGCCGAAGAAGGATGACTCCGCGAAGGACGACGCCTAGTTTTTTCGGAAGATTCATAAACGATGAAAGTGCCCGGCCGCTGATGCGGCCGGGCACTTTTGTTTCTGGCGGGTACGTTTATTTTTGATGAAATGTGCCGGCCGATGAAATGTGCTGACAGTTTGCTTAACCCGCGGCGGGCGCCGTAACGGGGGACGGCAAATGGTAGACAACAAGCCAGTAATCCCCGTCCGGTCCGTCTACTGTGATGGACGCCGGATTTTCACCCGGCATGATGACATGTTCGAAACCCATCAGCATCGGGACATTGCAGTGGTCACTGCCGACGGTGGAAAGGTGGTCCGACTCATCGTCCAGAACCTCGATGTCGTAGGCCCCCGGCTGGTTGCAGGTGAGATAAGAGGTGAAGCTGGTCCCCGGTTCCATAGCGGGCAGCTCGAAGGTGCCGGTTCCGCTGCCGGATTCCTCCAGCACGACGCTAGCGTTGGCGGGACGCCACTGCGGCTGCTGCTGAAAGAAAGTTTCCACGCTCACGGGATTGTCCGCCCGGAACAGAGCCTGCACAGCTGGATCATCCGGTGTCTGGGCGGCATTCGGCGAGGCCTCTGTGCCGGGTGCCTGGGTGGCATTCGGCGCGATCTCCAGACTGAGGCCGTTTGTGCCGGGCTCGCCGGCTGAAGAGGACGGCCGGGCCGGCTCCTCGGCAGAGGCTGAGGGCGAGGCCGGCTTACTGGAAGCGGCCTCCGGCTCCTCCTGCGCGGTGCACCCTGCCAGTACAAGGCCCAGTACTGCTGCCGGAAGCAAAGCCTTCCGTGAAAGCGGCAAACCCGGCCGGCTGCCGGGCTTTCCCTTTTTGTGTGATGTGCCGTGGACATTTCTGTTTGTGCTCATCTCCGCTACTTCCTTTCGAAGTAATCCGAAGAACAATAGTCCGTCCATGGCATGATGTAAAGGTTTGGTAACGGAGACCGTGCCGGCAAGGAATGTGCCGCGGAAAATGAATTGACGCGGCTTCCAATTTCCAGTTCCCGGCGGCGCTTTCCGGTCAGGCGAATTCAGGGACGCTGAGCTGCCGGAACGCCGACCCGTGGAAGACCAGCGGCTCATGGGCGTCGTCGTGGGAGGTGTGGCCGTGAACCCGCAGCAGCACCACTGTGTGGTCGCCCGCGGGCACCTCGTTCTCCACTGAGCACTCCAGCCACAGGGCGGCACGGTCCAGGAACAGGGCACCGGACTCGTCGGTGTGCAGGTCAAGCCCGGCGAAACGGTCGCCGGTTTTGGATGCGATCTGTTTGCAGATTCCCTCGTGTTCGGAGCCCAGGATGGATACGCCGATCCGCGTTGCCGGCCGGAGCACCGGCCAGGTGCGGGACGTGTTCTGTACGGCAAACAGGACCAGGGGCGGGTCCATGGACACGCCCACGGTAAAGGACGAGGCAACAATTCCCTGCGGCTCTCCGTCGACCACCGCGCACAAAGCGGCAATGCCGGACGGGAAACGTGAAAAGGCGCGGCGCAGGGCTGCCGGCTGAAGGTCGCTAACAAGGGACATGGTGGAAAGATCCTCTGCCTTAAGCGCGGTGCCGGCGGCCATTACGGCCGCGGCGCCACCAGCGCGGTACTTGCCGCAGCCGGGAGAGTCTCGCCGGGCGGCCGAATCGTCACCTGGAGCACCCCGCTACGGCGAGAGGGTTGCCGTCCAGCCGGCCAGGGCCCGTGGCTGGAACTCTTGATTCTTCTCCCAAGGTAGGCGCGGCCGATGCAGGGTTGCAAACGGATGCCTTACTTCGTAAAACTCCGCTTCATAAAACTCCCGGCAGCCAGGGGATAGAGTTTGGCTATGAAACAGCGGTGGTTTAAACAGGTGGACGTCTTTGGCAGTGAACCGTATCTGGGCAATCCCCTTGCCGTGGTTCTGGAAGCCGAAGGCCTTTCGGACTCCGACATGGAGTCTTTTGCGCGGTGGACCAACTTGTCGGAAACCACGTTCGTGCTGCCGCCCACCAGGGACGGGGCTGACTACCGGGTCCGCATCTTCACCCCGGGCGGCGAGATTCCCTTTGCCGGGCACCCCACGCTGGGAACCTGCCACGCGTGGCTGGAGGCCGGGAACAAGCGGCGCTATCCCGACGTCGTCGTGCAGGAATGCGGAATCGGCCTCGTGACGCTGCACGCCAATGCCGGCATTGCCGCTTTCGCCGCACCGCCGCTGCTGCGCTCGGGACCGCTTGAAGACGAGGTCCTTGACCAGGCGCTGAAGGCCCTGAACCTGGACCGCACCCAGATCCTTGCCTCCAATTGGATCGACAACGGACCCGGCTGGCTGGGACTGCTGCTCCCGGATGCCGCAGCGGTGCTGGCACTGAAGCCGGATCCGGTTGTCATGGGAAGCCTGCGCGTGGGTGTCATCGGCGCGCAGCCTGCGGACGCTGAAACCGACTACGAGGTCCGCGCCTTTGTGCCCGGGCTCGGCATCACCGAAGATCCCGTCACCGGAAGCCTTAACGCCGGCCTGGCGCAGTGGCTGATTGGCGCTGAGCTGGCACCGGAGCGGTACATCGTCAGGCAGGGTACGGCGGTCAGGCGCGACGGCCGGGTCCGCGTTTTCACGCGCGACGGCAAAATCTGGGTGGGCGGATCCACGGTCACATCCATCGACGGCACCGTCACCCTGTAAAACCTGCTGAGGACCCGCATGTTCAATCTGCACTCCCTGCCGCTTCCCGTCCTCGGCGCGCCGATGGCGGGAGGCGTATCCACTCCTGAACTGGCGGCTGCGGTCAGCAGCGCCGGGGGACTCGGATTCCTGGCGGCCGGCTACAAGAGCGCCGACGCTGTCCGTGAGCAGATTCTCCGGACCCGCAGCCTGACCGGTGCCGGGTTCGGTGTGAACCTCTTTGTGCCGGACCATGCCAATACCTACGCCGCCAATACCTGCGCCGCTGCCGAGGCAGACAGAAAGCTTGCCGCGGCGCTGGCTTTCCGGGACCGGCTGGCGGCCGGCACCGGGCTGGAGCCCGGACACCCGAACCCGGACGACGACGACGGCTGGCCGGCCAAACTGGATCTGGTCCTGCAGGAGCAGCCGGCGGTCGTGTCCTTCACATTTGGGCTGCCGGATGCTGCCGTGCTGGCCGAGCTCGCCGGCCGGGACATCTGCACCGTCATCACGGTGACGGACCCGGATGAAGCCCGGGCAGCAGCCGGGGCCGGAGCCCGGGTTCTGTGCGTCCAGGGACCCGGGGCGGGAGGCCACCGCGGCACCCTGGACAGCGCCAAAGCGCCCGGCGACGTGCCGCTGGACGAACTCCTGCGCGGAATCGCGGAAGTATCCGACCTGCCGCTGGTCGCCGCCGGCGGGATAGCTGCTCCGTCGGACGCCGCCGCGGCGCTGGCCTGCGGGGCAACGGCGGTGCAGGTGGGAACGCTCCTGCTGCTCAGCCCTGAAGCGGGGACCAGTCCGGTGCACCGCCTGGCGCTGCGGGAAGCGGCGCTCGGCTCCCGCTGGCAGGAAACGTCACTGACCCGGGCCTTTTCGGGTCGGCCGGCCCGGGGACTGACCAACGAATTCATGCGCACTTACCCGGACGCGCCCGATGCGTACCCGTACATCAACCAGATCACCGGACCGCTGCGGGCCGCCGCAGCAGCGGAGGGCAACCCCGACGGGGTCAGCCTGTGGGCCGGCACCGGCTACCGGCAGGTGAGCGGGGATGCCGCCGGGATCATTGTCCGCCGGCTCGCCGGGGTCGGGGACCGGGAGTACTGAAACTGCCCGGGGGACTGAAGCTGCACGGCAGTTCGGACCGCTAGGGCACCGTAATCCGGATGAAAACAGAGGCCGCGTCCTTTGCGGCCCTGGCCAGCACGGCCAGCTTGGGATCCTGCACGTCCAGGGGACGCAGCCGGGCCAAGCCGCTCCACGGCTGGAAAATCCGCTCGTTCGCCAGCAGCTCGGTCAGTGCGCGGTCGCCGCCAAATACCAGGTACTCGGGCTGCTGGTCGGTGAAGATCCGGGCTGCCTGTTCGGCAGCGGTCTGCACGAGGGCATCAGCCTGGTTGCTGCGCCGACGTGCGAAGCGCTGCTGTGAGCCGCCGCCTGCTGCGGTGCGGGACTGGACGTACCGGGTGCCGGCCTTGGACGCGAGCAGCAGTCCGTCGCGGGCCACGCCCGCCGCATATCCGCCGCGGCGCAGCAGCACAATGCCGAGGGTGCGGGACTGGCCGGCCAGTGACACCAGGCGTTCGACGTCGTTGGTGCCCCGCCCCGGCCTGCCGTCGTCCGGCCAGGGGGCCAGGATTTCCGCCTCGGTGCCGTTGGCGGCCGCGAGGTGCAGCCCGCCGTGCTCGGGGGTCAGCGCCAGCTCTCCGTTGCCTGCTGCAAACCGGTCCAGCCAGCCGGGCAGCCGCTCGGGTGATACATACGTGGTTCGGGTGGCGGGCATTCGACGATTCTTCCGGTGCGGCTGAGCCGGCGGTTGCCGGGCCTTCTCCACGCTACGGCACGAGTAGCCTTGGGATGTGAGTGATTTGTTCAGCAGCGACAGTGACAGCTACACCGACAGTGACAGCGGCAGCGGCACCGGCACGGACAACCGGTACGACGACGGCGGGTCGGACTCCGCCGCGGGCGATGACGGCCGGAAGCGTCCGCGCAGCCCCCTGGCAGTGCGGATGCGGCCGCGGACGCTGGACGAAGTCGTGGGACAGCAGCACCTGCTCGGCCCGGGATCCCCGCTGCGCACCCTGGCCGAATCGGCCGACGACCGCGGCCCCGCCGGCCCGTCGTCGGTCATGCTCTGGGGACCTCCGGGCACGGGTAAAACCACGCTCGCCCATGTCGTTGCACGCGGTTCCGGACGCAAATTCGTGGAACTGTCCGCCATCACCGCCGGCGTGAAGGATGTCCGCCGGGTGATGGAGGACGCCCTGACCAACCGCGACCTGCACCGCATCACCACCGTGCTGTTCCTGGACGAAATCCACCGGTTCAACAAGGCCCAGCAGGATGCGCTGCTGCCCGGCGTGGAGAACCGCTGGGTGGTGCTGGTGGCCGCCACCACCGAAAACCCGTCCTTTTCGGTGGTTTCGCCGCTGCTGTCCCGGTCCCTGCTGCTGACGCTGAAACCGCTGACCGAACAGGACATAGCCTCGCTGCTCCAGCGCGCCGTGGAGGACGAGCGCGGGCTGGCCGGACGCGTAACGCTGACCGAAGAGGCGCTGGAACACCTGGTGCGCCTGGCAGCGGGCGACGCGCGGCGCGGACTCACTGCGCTGGAAGCGGCCGCGGGCGTCGCCTACTCCGAACGGGCCGACGGCGAGGAGACCCCGGTGGTCACGCTCAGCGACGCGGAAAAGGCGCTGGACGTGGCAGCCCTGCGCTATGATCGCGCGGGAGACCAGCACTATGACGTCACCAGCGCCTTCATCAAATCCCTGCGCGGCTCGGACGTCGATGCTGCCCTGCACTACCTCGCCAAGATGGTCGAGGCAGGGGAGGACCCGCGGTTCATTGCCCGGCGGCTGGTGATTTCGGCCGCCGAAGACGTGGGCATGGCTGATCCCACGGCCCTGCAGACCGCGGTGGCCGCAGCGCAGGCGGTCCAGCTGATCGGCATGCCCGAAGGGCGGATTATCCTGGCCGAGGCCGTGGTGCATATTGCAACCGCCCCCAAATCCAACGCCGCCTACAACGGCATCAATGCCGCCATCGCCGATGTCCGCGCCGGACGCGGGCAGGGCATTCCCGCCCATCTGCGCGACGCCCACTATCCCGGAGCCAAGCAGCTCGGGCACGGCAAGGGCTACGTCTACTCTCACGACGAACCGCACGGCGTTGCCCGGCAGCAGTACCCGCCGGATGACCTGGTGGGCCGCAACTACTACGAGCCCACCGGCAACGGCGTGGAACGGGACATCACGGCGCGGCTTCAGCGGCTGCGCGGGATCATCCGCGGGAAGTAGCCGGGGGAGTCTCCGGGGGAGCCGCCGGAAGGAACTGCGTCCGTCCCCGTGCTAGGATTGATGGTTGACTGGCAAGCGCGACGCCGGACCCCCTTCCCCGCTGTAAGCGGGGAGCTGTGCCCGGTGCCGTGTCTGTAGCAGAAGGCAGCGGTTGGCCCGAGCTCTCCCTAATGGAGGCCAGTACTTACGTATCAGTCATCACGGTATCCCGGTGAGAACCAGGGCTGCGGTGGCCAAACCGCCAAAACAGTGAAAGGTGAACGTGGCTAACAACACACGTGCACGCCGTCAGGCCCGCGCTTCGCGCGCCCTCGGCATTGCTTTGACCCCCAAGGCAGCCAAGTACTTCGAGCGTCGTCCTTACCCGCCGGGTGAGCACGGCCGCGCACGTCGCAAGCAGGACAGCGACTACGCGGTACGCCTGCGTGAAAAGCAGCGTCTGCGCGCCCAGTACGGCATCCGTGAAGCACAGATGACCCGTGTCTTCGAGGAAGCCCGCCGCACCGCCGGTCTGACCGGTGAAAACCTGATCGAGCTGCTCGAGATGCGTCTTGACGCCCTCGTGCTGCGCGCCGGCTTTGCCCGCACGATCGCCCAGGCCCGCCAGCTTGTTGTGCACCGTCACATCATGGTTGACGGCGCCCGCGTGGACCGCCCGTCGTTCCGCGTTTCCGAAGGCCAGCTCATCCATGTGCACCAGCGCAGCGAGACCATGACGCCGTTCCAGGTTGCCGCTGCCGGCGCCCACCGCGACGTCCTGCCCGCCGTTCCGGGTTACCTGGATGTTTCCCTGGACAAGCTGCAGGCACGCCTCGTGCGCCGCCCGAAGCGCTCGGAAGTTCCCGTGACCTGCGAAGAGCAGCTCGTCGTGGAATACTACGCACGCTAATCTCGAGTCTTTCTCGATTTTTCGAACAGCCCGCGGCCCAAGCCGCGGGCTGTTTGGTTAAGCGGCACCTGCCGCTTGCCCTAGGGTCGGGCCGCCGCTGCCCGTCCCGCCGCTGCCGTTCCGCCGGCCGCCGGCTTCGCCTGTGCCCGGGGGCACAAGTAAGTGCTGCGGCCGCGGAGTAGGTAAGGTACATAGCGGAAAGTCTTAGTTTTTCAACCCCAAGAGGAGTGCCATGTCGGGTGGAGATATTGCCGGTCTGATTGCTGCCGGTGTGTTCGCGGTGCTGGTAGTGCTGCTGGCCGTCCCGATCTGGAAGCTGGGCAAGGTCTTTGACGAGCTGCGCGGAGCCATCCGGAACATCAGCGACGAAACCACTCCGCTGATCGAGGAAGTCACCACCACGGTGTCCACCACCAACCTGCAGCTGCAGAAGGTGGACGGCATTTCCTCGAACGTCTCTGACGCAACCGCCAACATCTCCGCCCTGTCCTCGCTGGTGGCCGCCACTGTCGGGTCGCCGCTGATCAAGGTCTCAGCGTTCAGCTACGGAGTCCGTTCGGCCCTTTCCTCCCGCAGCAAGAGCCGCGGCCGCCGCAGCCGCTAACCCCGCCACCAGCACAGGAGCGAAACCCATGATCAAGCGAGTCTTTTGGATGTCCATCGGCGTCACCATCGGCGTCATCGCCGTCCGCCGGTTCTCGGACGCCAGGAACACCCTGGGTCCCGCCGGACTCAACCAGGCCGTCGGCACCGCCGCCGACGCCCTGCAGAACTTCGCCGACGCGTTCCGCGACGGCATGAGCGAACGTGAGGGCGAGCTGCGCACCGCCCTGGGCATGGACACCGGCGACACCGTTGCCGAGACCATGGCTGCCGTACGCCGCTGACATCCACAACCGGCCATCCGGCACCTCGTGCCGGCAGCCTCAACTGAGCGAAACGCCTGAATTACCGGAAGGGTAAAAAGCACCATGAAGTCCCACGAGATTGCACGCCGCTGGCTGGATTTCTTCAGCGACAAGGGCCACACGGTGGTTCCCTCCGCGTCCCTCGTCACCAATGATCCGTCGCTGCTCTTCACCGTGGCCGGCATGGTGCCTTTCATTCCTTACCTCACGGCCCGCGAGAAGGCCCCGTACAAGCGCGCCACCAGCGTGCAGAAGTGCATCCGCACCGCGGACATCGAAGAAGTCGGCAAGACCGCCCGCCACGGCACGTTCTTCCAGATGGCCGGAAACTTCTCCTTCGGTGACTACTTCAAGGAAGAAGCCATCGGCTTCGCCTGGGAGCTGCTGACCAAGCCCGTTGCCGACGGCGGTTTCGGACTTCCGCCCGAGAAGCTGTGGATCACCGTCTACGAGGACGACGACGAAGCCCTGGCCATCTGGCGCGACAAGATCGGCGTTCCCGCCGGCCGCATCCAGAAGTTCGGCAAGAAGGACAACTACTGGTCCACCGGCCAGCCCGGCCCCGCCGGCCCCTGCTCCGAGATCTTCTACGACCGCGGACCGGCCTACGGCGTCGACGGCGGTCCGGCAGCCGATGACGACCGGTACGTTGAGATCTGGAACCTCGTGTTCATGCAGTACCAGCGCGGCGAAGGCACCGGCAAGGACAGCTTCGAAATCCTTGGCGAGCTGCCGCAGAAGAACATCGACACCGGCCTGGGCCTGGAACGCCTGGCCATGATTCTCCAGGGCGTGGAGAACATGTACGAGACGGACCAGGTCCGCCCGGTGCTGGACAAGGCCTCGGAACTCTCCGGCAAGGAATACACCTCCGCCGAGGACCCCTCCGACCCGCACCACACCGACGACGTCCGCATGCGCGTGGTCGCCGACCACGTCCGTTCCGCCCTGCTGCTCATCGCCGACGGCGTGAGCCCCTCCAATGAAGGCCGCGGCTACGTGCTGCGCCGCCTGATCCGCCGCGCGGTCCGCAGTATGCGCCTGCTGGGAGTGGAAACCGCCGTCCTGCCCGAACTGCTGCCGGTCTCCCGCGACGCCATGAAGGGCACCTACCCCGAGGTCGAGACGGATTTCGCCCGCATCAGCCGGATCGCCTATGCCGAGGAAAAGGCGTTCCTGCGCACCATCGCCTCCGGAACCGAGCGCCTCGAGGAAGCCGTCAAGGAGTCCAAGAGTGCCGGCAAGCCGCTCTCCGGCGAAGACGCCTTCACCCTGCACGACACGTACGGGTTCCCCATTGACCTCACGCTGGAAATGGCTGAAGAAGCCGGGCTGAAAGTTGATGAGGCCGGTTTCCGTTCGCTCATGCTCGAGCAGCGCCAGCGCGCCCAGGCCGATGCCCGCGGCAAGAAGCACGGCCACAACGACGTCTCGGTCTTCAACGAGCTGCTGGCAGCCGGCTCCACCGTCTTTACCGGGTACGACGAGCTGACCAGTGAATCCTCCGTCCGCGGCATCATCTCCGGCGGCTCGCGCGTCCCGCACGCCGGCCAGGGATCGGAAATCTCCCTGGTGCTGAACGAGACGCCGTTCTACGCGGAAGCCGGCGGCCAGGCTGCCGACACCGGCCTGATCACCGGCGACGGCTTTGTCCTGGAAGTGCAGGACGTCCAGCGTCCGGTCAAGGGCCTGAGCGTGCACAAGGCGATCGTCCGCGAAGGCGAAATCGCCGAGGGTTCGGCAGTGCTGGCCGCCGTTGACGCCCAGCGCCGCCACGAGGCCGAGCAGGCGCACTCCGGCACGCACATCGTGCACGCCGCACTGCACCAGATCCTCGGCCCGGAAGCGCTGCAGCGCGGCTCCTTCAACAAGGCCGGCTACCTGCGCTTTGACTTCTCTTGGGGCGAGGGCCTCTCCGATGCCGCAAAGTCGGAAATCGAAGAGGTGTCCAACCTGGCCATCCGCAGCAACTACCGGGTCGAGACCAAGGTCATGTCCCTGGCGGAAGCGAAAGCCCTGGGCGCCACCGCGCTGTTCGGCGAAGCCTACGGCGACACGGTGCGCGTCGTCGAAATGAACGGCGACTGGTCCCGCGAACTCTGCGGCGGCACGCACGTCGAATCCACGTCCCGCATCGGCAGCCTCACCCTGCTGGGGGAGCAGTCCGTCGGCTCGGGCAACCGCCGGGTCGAAGCGTTCGTGGGCATGGATGCCTTCCGCCACCTGGCCGCAGAGCGTGCCCTGGTCAACGAACTCTCCGAAATGCTCAAGGTTCCCTCCGTGCAGCTGCCGGACCGCCTGGCCGCCACGCTGGCCAAGCTGAAGGCAACCGAAAAGGAACTCGAACGGCTGCGCCGCGAGCAGCTGGCCGCGTCGGCCGCTGCACTGGTGGGCAAGGCCGTGGACGTCGACGGCGTTCGTGTTCTTGCCCACGACGCCGGATCGGGAGCGGGTGCCGATGACCTCCGCACCCTCGCGCTGGATCTGCGGTCGCGGCTGGGAAGCGGAGCCGCCGTCGTCGCAGTTGCCGGTGTCTCCAATTCCCGTCCCGTGGTGATTGTTGCCACCAACGAGGAAGCCCGCGCCGCAGGAGTCAAGGCAGGTGCGCTGGTGAAGCTGGCCGCCGGAGTACTCGGCGGCGGCGGCGGCGGCAAGGACGACGTCGCCCAGGGCGGCGGCTCGGACGCCTCGAAGCTCGGCGAGGCACTCACTGCAATCCAAGCCGCAGTTGCCAATCGGGGCTGACATGGAGCCGCAGGACTACCCCCGCGGGGTTAAGTTGGGGGTAGACGTCGGCCTGGCCCGGGTGGGCCTGGCCGTGAGCGATCCGGACGGAATGCTGGCCATGCCCGTCAAGACCCTCAAACGCGACGCGAAAAAGAACAGCGACATCCGGGTCCTCGCGCGTGAAGCGGCAGACCGCAGCGCGGTCCAGATCTTTGTTGGCCTGCCGCGCAGCATGCGGGGCACCGAAACCGCTTCCACGCAGATGGCCCGGGACTACGCCGACCTGCTGCTTGCGGAACTGGACCGCGGCGGAATCAGCATTCCCGTTTGCCTTGTGGACGAGCGGCTCACAACGGTGAGTGCGCACCGTAACCTGCACGAGGCTGGCTTGAACAGCAAAGATCACCGTAGAGTGGTGGATCAAGCAGCCGCTGTAGCTATTTTGCAGCAGGCTATTGACATGCAGCGTTCACTTGGACGCGATGTGGGGGAGCCAGTCACATCATGCCGGCAGCAGCGCCAGACAGGCGCCCTGCCGGCCCCGACACAGGAGTCAATCATTTCCCAGGACAATAAGCGCGGAAACGGGGCCGCGCTGTGAGCCACAGGTATCCGGATTTCCCGCCCATGGGGGCTAAGCCGGACTATGAGCCGACAGCCCACCACGGCCGGGGCGACGAGCAGTATGCCGCCCTCCCTGAGGGCAAGCCGCCCGTGGAGGAGTTCTTCGACGAGGAACAGGGGACGCGCCGCAGCCTGCGCCCGTCGAGGGAGAAGCAGCGCCGCCGGCGCCGCCGCACCATCGTGATGCTCGTCGTGTTGGTCTTTTTTGCCGGCGTGGTTTTCGGACTGACCATGTTCCTCCGCGACCTGCTCGGGATGAACGAGATCAAGGACTATGAAGGAGCCGGAACCGGAAGCGTCAGTTTCACGGTGGCTGAAGGCGACGGACCGATGGTGATCGGGACCAAGCTGGAAACGGCGGACATCGTCGCTACCTCCAAGGAGTTCGTCAACGCGTTTGCGGAGGAGTCCGCCGGACGGGAAATCCAGCCCGGATCCTACGAAATGAAGCAGCAGATGTCCTCCTCTGCGGCTCTGGATGCGCTGCTGGGCGAACAGGGCGCCGCGGTGCACTACGCCGCCATTGCCCGCGACCTGCGCCAGAACGAAGTGTTTGACATCCTCACCGAGTCGACCGGAATTCCCCGGACCGAGTTCGAGGCTCTCGCCAAGGACCCCGCGGCCTTCGGACTGCCGCCCGCGGCCGTAAGCCTTGAGGGCTACCTGCACCCGGGCGAGTACCGCTTCCCGCTGGAGCAGGACGCAACGTCCATCGTGACCGAAATGGTCGACAACACCTTTGCCACGCTCGAGGAAGCCGGCATCACCGACCCGGCCGAGCAGTACCGCATCCTGACCAAGGCCAGCATTATCCAGGCCGAGGCCGGCGAAGCCGACTATGCAACGGTGGCCGGCTCCATCCAGAACCGGCTGCGGGCGGACAACGTGGAAACCAGCGGCCTGATCCAGTCCGACGCCACGGTGACGTACGGACTGAACCGCAAGAGCTATGACCTGACGCCGGAGGAAAAGGCGGACAAGTCCAATCCGTACAACACGTACGCTAACCCCGGACTGCCCGTCGGCCCGATCGGTTCCCCCAGCAAGGAAGCCATCGACGCGGCCGCAAATCCCGCCGACGTGCCGTACTACTACTGGGTGACGGTCAACCTGGACACTGGCCAGACCGAGTTCTCCTCCACGCTGGCGGAGCATGCGAAGTACGTGCTCCAGTACCAGGAATGGTGCGGCAAGCAGGAACCGGGCAGGTGCGGGTAGTTGACGGCTAGCCCGCTGCGGGCAGCCGTGCTGGGGCATCCGATCGGCCACTCCAAATCGCCGCTGCTGCACCGTGCCGCGTACGGGTACCTCGGGTTTGAGTGTGCGTACGACAGGATCGACGTCCCCGAAGAGGACGCGGCAGCCTTTGCCGCGTCCCTCCGGCGGACGGATGCCGGGCAGCCCCGGTGGGCCGGCCTGTCGGTGACCATGCCGCTGAAGGCCGCACTGCTCCCCGCCATGGACCGTCTCACGTCCACGGCCGCAGACCTGCAGGTCCTGAACACGGTGACCTTCGACTACACGGACGGCGGCGTAGTCCTCACCGGGCACAACACCGATGTGACCGGCATCGTTAAGGCGCTGCTCCATGCCGGTGCCCAGGCCAACCCGAACGTGGTCATCCTCGGTGCCGGCGGCACAGCCTGCGCCGCCGTCGCAGCCGCGGCACGGCTCAACGCCGCATCCGTTTCGGTCTGTGCCCGCCGGTTCACCGCAGGGCCGGACGGACTTCCGCCGGTGGCCGAGGTCGGACGCCGCACCGGAACAGAGGTGCGGCTGCGCCCCTGGCACGAGGCGGCAGCGGCATGCGCGGAGGCCGACGTCGTCATCTCCACGCTTCCCCCGCACGGTGCCGATGCCCTCGCCGACCAGCTGGCCGCGGCGCCCGCCGGGGCAGCCGCTCCCGGTGCGGTCCTCCTTGATGTTGCCTACGATCCCTGGCCCAGCCGGATCGCCGACGTCTGGGCTGCCCGTGGCGGACGGATTGTCCCCGGGCTGGAAATGCTGCTGTACCAGGCGGTTGAACAGGTGCGCCTGTTTACCGGCGGGGCGTTCCGTGAAGAGAACGCCGTCACAAACGTGATGTGTGACGCTGTCGGGGCACCGCGGCGCTGAAGCCGGGTACGGGACATGGCAGTATTGAAACCATGTTGCGTTGGTTGACCGCCGGTGAGTCCCATGGGCCTGCACTGGTAGGAATAGTTGAGGGCGTCCCTGCAGGCGTCGAAGTGAATACTGCCATGATCCAGGAGGCGCTGGCGCGCCGCCGTCTCGGTTACGGCCGCGGCGCCCGGATGAAGTTTGAACAGGACGCCGTCCGGATCCTCGGGGGAGTCCGGCACGGACTGACCCAGGGCGGACCGGTAGCCATTGAAGTGGGCAACACCGAGTGGCCCAAGTGGCAGCAGGTCATGTCGCCGGACCCGGTGGATCCCGCCCTGCTCGCCGAATCCGCCCGCAACGCTCCGCTGACCCGCCCGCGTCCCGGACACGCCGACTTTACCGGCATGCAGAAGTACGGGTTTGATGAAGCCCGTCCCGTTCTGGAGCGCGCCAGTGCGCGGGAAACCGCGGCCCGCGTCGCGCTCGGGGCGGTGGCCTCCTCTTTCCTGAAGTCCCTGGGCGTGGAACTCGTCTCCCACACCGTCAGCATTGCCGGCGTGGGCAGCCCCGAAGGTTCGGCGATTCCCGGTGCCGGCGACGTCGCCGCCCTGGACGCGGACCCCATGCGCTGCTTCAACCCCGACGTTTCCGCCGCCATGGTCGCCGAGGTGGATGCCGCCCACAAGGACGGCGAAACCCTGGGCGGCGTGGTGGAAGTCGTGGCCTACGGACTGCCGCCGGGACTGGGCAGCTACACCCACTGGGACCGCCGGCTCGACGCCCGCATCGCCGGAGCCCTGATGGGCATCCAGGCCATCAAGGGCGTGGAGATCGGTGACGGCTTCCTGACCGCCGCACGCCGCGGCTCGGCAGCACACGATGAGATCCTCCAGGATTCCGAGGGACGGGCGGTCCGGTCCGGAAACCGGGCCGGCGGCATCGAGGGCGGCATGAGCATCGGCGAAGTCCTGCGGGTCCGCGCTGCCATGAAACCCATTGCCACCGTGCCGCATGCCCTGCAGACAGTGGACATCAGCACCGGAGAGCCCGCCCGTGCCCACCACCAGCGCTCGGACGTCTGCGCCGTGCCGGCCGCCGGCGTCGTGGCCGAGGCAATGGTCGCCCTGGTGCTGGCCGAAGCCGTCACCGAGAAGTTCGGCGGTGATTCCGTGGCCGAGACGGCCCGGAACCTGCGGTCCTACCTCCAGAGCATCCCCGGTGCCCTGGAATCGGCTGGCACCAGTGACCGGACAGACTGAAACCTGCCGCCACATTGTCCTGATCGGCTTCATGGCAGCCGGCAAGTCGGTGGTGGGACGCGAGTTCGCGTCCCGCCGCCAGCTGAAGTTCATTGACACGGACCAGCTCATCACCGAGCGCCACGGACCGATCCCTGAACTCTTTGCCGCACGCGGGGAATGCTACTTCCGGGAGGTTGAAGCGCGCACTGTCGCTGCCGCCCTGGCCGAACCGTCCCGCACCGTCATTTCCCTGGGCGGCGGAGCCGTGCTGGACACCGGTACGCAGCAGCTGCTGCGCGGCGCCACCGTGGTCTTTTTGGACACCGATCTGCAAACCGTCCTGCCCCGCATCACCCGCTCCGGCAACCGCCCCCTGCTGGCCGGCGACCCCGTGCGCCGCTGGCAGGAACTGGCAAAAGCCCGGCGCCCCGTTTACGAATCCCTGGCCGACATCACCATAGACACCAGGGGACTCAGCGTCACGGCCATCATCGACCGCCTGACGACAATCCTCAACGAAGGAGCTTAACCCCATGGCCTCCGATCCCACCGTCATCCCGGTGACCGGCGAAAGCCCCGCAAGCAATTACGACGTCGTGATCGGCAACGGACTGCTGGACCGCCTGCCCGCCATGCTGGGGGAGCGGGTCCGCCGGGTCCTGGTCATCCATCCGCGTGCGCTCCGGGCCACCGGTGACACTGTGCGCGACGAACTGGCCGCCACCGGACTCACCGCCGTCACGGCGGAAATCCCTGATGCCGAAGAGGGCAAGCACATCCAGGTTGCTTCCTTCTGCTGGCAGGTCCTGGGGCAGAACGACTTCACGCGCTCCGATGCGATCGTGGCAGTGGGCGGCGGCGCCGTCACCGACCTGGCCGGGTTTGTGGCGGCCACCTGGCTGCGCGGCATCAAGGTGGTTCACGTTCCCACCTCGCTGCTGGGCATGGTGGATGCGGCAGTGGGCGGCAAGACCGGCATCAACACCGCCGAAGGCAAGAACCTCGTGGGCGCCTTCCATCCGCCCGCCGGCGTGCTGGCCGACCTCGATGCCCTGGGCACCCTGCCCAAAAATGAGCTGCTCAGCGGCATGGCCGAAGTCATCAAGTGCGGTTTCATCGCCGACCCCGCGATCCTGGACCTGGTGGAGGCCAATCCCGAGGCCGTGGGCGACGGCGGCTCCGACGTCGTGCGCGAACTGGTGGAACGCTCCATCTCGGTCAAGGCCGAAATTGTGTCCTCGGACCTGCGCGAAGCGGGACGCCGGGAATTCCTCAACTACGGCCACACCCTGGGCCACTCCATTGAACTGGCCGAGCGCTACCAGTGGCGCCACGGCGCGGCAGTATCCGTGGGCCTGGTTTTCGCCGCCGAACTGGGCCGCATGGTCGGCCGCCTCGACGACGCCACGGCGGACCGGCACAAGGAAATCCTCACCTCGCTGGGACTGCCCGTCACTTACCGCAAGGATCGCTGGTCCGCCCTGCTGGACGGCATGCGCCGGGACAAGAAATCCCGCGGTGACCTGCTGCGATTCGTGGTCCTGGACGGCCTGGCCAAGCCCTCCATGCTCGAGGTTCCCGACACCTCGCTGCTGTTCGCGGCCTACCAGGAGATTGCCTCCGAGCCGCAGGGCGGCATCCGCCTCAGCCTGTAGCTGCCCGGAGCAGGTAGAATGGTCGACGGACTTAAAACGAAACCAGGCGAATCAACGAAAGAGAAACTGTGGCGACGACCAACGACATCAAGAACGGCACCGTGCTGAAGCTTGAAGGCAACCTTTGGAGCATCATCGAGTTCCAGCACGTGAAGCCGGGCAAGGGTGGTGCGTTTGTCCGTACCAAGATGCGCAACGTGCGTTCGGGCAAGGTTGTCGACAAGACGTTCAACGCCGGCATCAAGATCGAAACTGCCAGCGTTGACCGCCGTGATTACCAGTACCTGTACCAGGATGGCGACGACTACGTCTTCATGGACACCTCGGACTACGACCAGCTGACCGTGCCGGGCTCCATCGTGGGCGAAATGTCCAATTTCATGCTCGAATCCATGATGGTGACCATTGCCATCCACGAGGGTTCGCCGCTGTACATTGAGCTGCCGCCGTCAGTGGTCCTGGAGATCACCTACACGGAGCCGGGCCTGCAGGGCGACCGCTCCACCGGCGGCACCAAGCCCGCCACAGTGGAGACCGGCTACGAAATCCAGGTTCCGCTGTTCCTGGAACAGGGCACCAAGGTCAAGGTAGATACCCGCACCGGCGATTATTTGGGACGCGTTAACGAGTGAGTGCACGCACTAAAGCCCGGACCCGGGCACTGGAAGTTCTGTTTGAGGCTGAGCAGCGTACAGCATCGGTCTTTGACATGATCAAGGCCCGCCGGGAACAGACCGATCAGACGATCAACCCCTACACGCTTGAACTGGTGGAGGGTGTGGTTTCCATGCAGGAGACCATCGACGAGTTCCTGGGCACGTACTCCCAGGGCTGGCCGCTGGAACGCATGCCCTCCGTGGACCGCATCATCCTGCGGATCGGCGCCTGGGAACTGCTCTACAACGACGACGTACCGGACAAGGTGGCGATCAGCGAGGCCGTTGAGCTCGCCAAGACCCTGTCCACCGACGAATCGCCGTCATTCGTGAACGGACTGCTGAGCCGGCTTCACCAGCTCAAGCCGTCCCTGCTGGCCTGAAAAACCGCCTGCAGGCCTAGTTCGCACCCCGGCCCGTCCCCTGCCGCGCATCCGCGGCAGCGGGCGGGCTTTTGCGTTCGGCGGCATCAGCCGGCCGTCAGGCAACCCCGGCCCGGGCCAGCATCGCGCCGCGCGTGCGCGTCAGGGCCTGCAGGAGTGTCTGCTCCGCGGCCCGGTTGGCGGCCAGATTCCGGCCCGCCGCGATCTGCTGGCGGGTCAGTGCCAGCCTGGTGGCTTCCCGGATGAAGGTCTTCATGGTGCTCCGGGCACCGAAGCGCCCCGCCCAGGCCAGCGCCTGGTGCCGTCCGGCACGGGTGGACAGCATGAGGACTTCCTGGGGCGTGAACCAGCCGGCGGCGGCGTATTCGCCCAGCCGGGCCCGGGTCAGCCGCTGCTCCGCCCGGCGCAGCAGGACGACGCCGGCCACCGCCAGGGCAAACAACGGCACCTGCAGCACGAAATAGAAGACAAAGAAGCCGCCGGAGACCAGCGCCGTTCCGCCGTTCCAGAACATGTGCCCCAGGATTGCCGCCGCCAGGCCCAGCAGGAAACCGGCGGTGATGCGCAGGGCGCCGCCGCGCCGGACGGCAATCCCCAGTCCAAGACCTATGGCTGAGGTGAACAGCACGTGGGCGAACGGCGAAAACAGCCCGCGAAGCACAAACACGAAGCCCAGTTCCACCCCGAGCCCCCCGCTGGAAATCAGGGCGGAGCCGAAGTACAGGATGTTCTCGGTAAAGGCGAAGCCCGCCGCGACGGTGCCGGCGTAAACAATCCCGTCCACCGGGCCGTCAAAGTGGCTCCGGCGCACCAGTACCAGAATCAGGACCCCGAGCCCCTTGGCGGTTTCCTCAACGAGCGGCGCTTCCAGGACCGGGCCCACAAACTCCGGCGCCAGCCCCGGCAGCATCAGGTACAGCGCCTGCGCCACATAGGGTCCGGCAAGCAGCGTGATGCCCACTGAAATTCCGGCACCCCACAGGAAGGCAAAGAGGAGCGCCGAGCGGGGTTCGGGTTCCCAGCGGTCCACCCAGCGCAGTCCCAGCAGGCAGATGCCCAGCGGCACCAGCGCAAGGATCCCGCAGAGGAGGAAGGCAACCGTTCCCAGCTGCCACCACAGGAACCAGGCCACCAGCAGCAGGGCGACGGAGGAGCCGATAATCAGCAGCACGGTTGCGGCGGTACCCGTGCGTCCGTGCGGCTGGGCGGTCCAGAGCGGCTGCACCGGCACGGGGCCGTGTCCCGGCGGCTGGAGGCGGGCGGGCCGGGGTTCGCCCGGAGGCGGGCTCCAGGGCACGGCCCCGTCTCGGCCGGCACGGTTGTCGGGGAGGTATCCGCTCATGAAGCTGCGCCTGTCATAGGGCAACACTATGAGCAAAAGCGGGCTGCGGGACAAAGGAGGCCGGACTGGGGATAGAAAAGACCCGAAGTTGTCCGCAGGGCCGGCGTCACAGAGGAAGCCGGCAGCCGCGGCTGTGGTAGCTTGAAACCGCATTCACCCTTTAAATTCCGTCCTGTGAGGCGGGGAAGGAGGAGGCAGAATATGGACTTGTCCAACCCGCCGGGCGCACCCGCACCCGCACGCACCGTTCTGGCTTCAGCTGACATTGACCGCGCGCTTACCCGGATTGCCCACGAAATCCTGGAAGCCAACAAAGGCTCCGCAGACCTCGTTCTTATGGGGATTCCGCGCCGGGGCTACCCGCTCGCCCGCCGGCTTGCCGACAAGATTGCAGCCGCCGATCCCTCCGTGGATCCCGCCGCCATCACCGGGCAGCTCGACGTCACCATGTTCCGTGACGACCTGGCCCGCCAGCCCACCCGCACACCCCACGCCACCGAAGTTCCGCTGTCCGGAATAGACGACAAAGTGGTGGTCCTCGTTGATGACGTCCTGTACTCCGGCCGGACCATCCGCGCCGCACTCGATGCGCTAGTGGACCTGGGCCGCCCGCGGGTTGTCCGGCTCGCCGTCCTGGTGGACCGTGGTCACCGGGAACTGCCCATCCGGGCAGACCATGTGGGCAAAAACCTGCCCACCGCGATCGTGGAAAAAGTCCGGGTGCATCTGCGCGAGACGGACGTGCCGGCGGTTGATGAAGTGGTCATCGAGGGCGCTCTGTGAAGCATCTGCTCTCCACCCGCGACCTCAGCCGCACCGACGCCCTGGCCATCCTGGACACCGCCGAACAAATGGCGGCCGTGTCCCAGCGCGAAGTCAAAAAGCTGCCCGCCCTGCGCGGCCGGACCGTCGTCAACCTCTTTTTCGAAGATTCCACCCGGACCCGGATCTCCTTCGAAGCCGCCGCCAAGCGGCTTTCCGCGGACGTCATCAACTTTTCCGCCAAGGGATCCTCCGTGTCCAAGGGCGAGTCGCTGAAGGACACCGCCCAGACGCTGGCCGCCATCGGTGCGGACGCCGTCGTCATCCGGCACGGTTCCTCCGGTGCCCCGGCGCGGCTGGCCGGTTCCGGCTGGATTGATGCTTCAGTGCTGAACGCCGGCGACGGCACGCACGAGCATCCCACCCAGGCGCTGCTGGATGCGTTCACCATGCGCCGCCACTGGGCCCGCCTGCACGGCACGGCCTCCACCGGAACCGATCTCAGCGGCATGCACGTGGTGATTGTCGGCGACGTCCTGCATTCCCGGGTGGCGCGGTCCGACCTGTGGCTGCTGCGGACGCTGGGCGCCACCGTCACGCTGGTGGCACCGCCCACGCTGCTGCCGTTCGGCGTCGAGTCCTGGCCGTGCGAGGTCAGCTACGACCTCGACGACGCGCTGGAATCAGGTCCGGACGCGGTCATGATGCTGCGCGTGCAGGGGGAGCGGATGCAGTCGGCGTTCTTCCCCTCCGTGCGTGAATACTCGCGCCGGTGGGGGTTCGACGACGTCCGCCTGGACCGCCTGGACACGCTCGGCCTCAAAGACACCATCCTGCTGCATCCGGGCCCGATGAACCGCGGCCTCGAAATTTCCTCCCGCGCCGCCGATTCGCCGCGGGCCACCATCCTTGAACAGGTCAGCAACGGAGTTTCCGTCCGCATGGCCGCCCTGTACCTTCTGCTGTCCGGTGACAACTCCCCGGCCGGCACCGCCACCCAGGAGTTAGCACTGTGACCCCCAGCGACTCAACCGCCGCACCGAACATCCCTGCAACCGCTGCCGGAACCTACCTGATCCGCGGCGCCTCCCTCCTCGGCCGGGAGACCGCCGACCTGCTGATCCGCGGCGGCCTGATCGCCGCCGTCGGGCCGGACCTCGACGCGCCGGAGGACGCCGTCGTCATCGAGGCCGCGGGCCTGGTTGTCCTGCCCGGCATGGTCGACCTGCACACCCATCTGCGCGAGCCGGGCCGTGAGGACGCCGAGACCGTGGAGACGGGAACCCGCGCCGCCGCCCTGGGCGGATTCACCGCAGTGCACGCCATGGCCAACTCCAACCCCGTGGCGGACACGGCCGGAGTGGTGGAACAGGTCTACAGCCTGGGCCGCCGGTCCGGCTGGGTGGACGTGCGCCCGGTTGGCGCCGTGACCGTCGGACTGGAAGGCGAACGGCTCGCTGAACTCGGAGCCATGGCCGATTCCCGGGCCCGCGTGCGGGTCTTCTCCGACGACGGCAAGTGCGTCTCGGACCCGGTGCTGATGCGCCGGGCGCTGGAGTACGTCAAGGCGTTCGACGGCGTGATTGCCCAGCACGCCCAGGAACCGCGGCTGACCGAAGGCGCGCAGATGAACGAGGGCGACGTCAGCGCCGTCCTGGGCCTGGCCGGCTGGCCGGCCGTGGCGGAGGAATCGATCATTGCCCGCGACGTGCTGCTGGCACAGCACACCCGGTCCCGGCTGCACGTGTGCCATGTGTCCACCGCCGGGTCCGTGGAAATCATCCGCTGGGCCAAGGAACGCGGCATCAACGTGACCGCCGAAGCCACCCCGCACCACCTGCTGCTCACCGATGACCTGGTCCGCAGCTATGACCCGGTCTACAAGGTCAACCCGCCGCTGCGCACCGCCGCCGACGTCGAGGCCCTCCGCAACGGCCTCGCGGACGGCACGATCGACATTGTCGGCACCGACCACGCGCCGCATCCGTCCGAGCACAAGGAGTGCGAGTGGGCGCAGGCGGCGATGGGCATGACCGGCCTGGAAACCGCCCTGTCGGTGGTCCAGCACGCCATGATCGACACCGGACTGATGGACTGGGAGGGCTTTGCCCGCGTGACGTCGATCACTCCGGCGGCCATCGGGGCGCTCGAATCCCAGGGACGGCCGCTGGCGGCCGGTGAACCGGCCAACGTCATATTGGTGAACCCGTCTGCGCGACGCACGGTGGACCCGAATAAGATGGCCTCAAAGGGACGCAACTCACCGTTTGCCGGCCTGGAACTGCCCGGCGTGGTGCAGGCGACCTTCTTCGCCGGCCACCCCACGGTCCTGGATGGCGTCCTGAACACACCTCACCCCGTTTCCACAGAGGAGTCCGCATGGATCGCCTGATGTTCGCCCTGGGCACGCTTGCCCTGGTTATTGTGCTCCTGGGCCTGTTTGCCCTGGGCTGGCGCGGACGCCGGCAACGCCAGCAGGGCGTTCCGCGGCCCGTCCCGATGCCCGACGGCCTGGAGGAACCCCGGTTCCAGGCCCTGGGCCAGTACGTCTGCACCACCACCGCCGGCGACTGGCTGGACCGGATTGCCGTCTACGGACTGGGCGTAAAGTCCAACGCCACGGCCGCAGTCTTTGACGAGGGCCTGCTCCTGGTCCGCAGCGGCGCCCCCGACGTCTGGATCCCCGGGGCGGACCTGGAAGCCGTCCGCCTGGAACGCGGCATGGCCGGAAAATTCGTGGAAAAGGAAGGCCTGGTCATCGTGACCTGGAAGCTCGGCTCCACCGCCGTGGACACCGGGTTCCGCACCCGCTCCGCCGAAGACAAAACACCCCTGGTATCAGCCATCACCGAACTCCTGCCGGCCGAACCGGCGGAAACAAGCGAGGAACACCTGTGACCGTGCAGCCCACACCCACCCCGACCGCAGCCGTCCTGATGCTTGAAGACGGACGCACGTTCCGCGGCCGCAGCTACGGCGCCGAGGGCACTGCCCTGGGCGAGGCAGTCTTTGCCACCGGCATGACCGGCTACCAGGAAACGATCACCGATCCCTCCTATGCCCGCCAGCTGGTGGTGCAGACCGCGCCGCACATCGGCAATACGGGCGTGAACACCGACGACGCCGAGTCCCGCCGCATCTGGGTGGCCGGCTACATTGTCCGGGATGCCGCCCGGCGTCCGTCGAGCTGGCGCTCGGAGCGCACCCTGGACGAAGAGCTCGCGGCGCAGGGCGTCGTCGGCATTTCCGGCGTCGATACCCGGGCCGTGACCCGGCACCTGCGTGAGCGCGGCGCCATGAAGGCCGGCATTTTCTCCGGTGCCGCGGCGGACCGCCCCGATTCCGAACTGCTGGCAGACGTGCTGGCCCAGGAGTCCATGGCCGGCGCCCGCCTGGCCGAAGAGGTCAGCGTGGAGGCGTCCTACGTCATTGAGCCGAAGGACCACGGCTGGGAGGGCGAGCCGCGCTTCACCGTGGCCGCCCTGGACCTGGGCATCAAGTCCATGACTCCGGTCCGCTTCGCCGAGCGCGGCGTGCGCGTGCATGTCCTGCCCGCGTCCGCCACCCTCGCGGACGTCACCGCGCTGAATCCCGACGGCGTGTTCATGTCCAACGGTCCGGGCGACCCCGCCACCGCCGACGTGCAGGTAAACCTGCTGCGGGACGTGCTGGACACCGGGATACCGTTCTTCGGCATCTGCTTCGGCAACCAGATCCTCGGCCGCGCCCTGGGCTTCGGCACCTACAAGCTGCGCTACGGCCACCGCGGCATCAACCAGCCGGTGATGGACCGCCGCACCGGCAAGGTGGAAATCACCAGCCAGAACCACGGCTTCGCCGTCGACGCCCCGCTGGACGGCCCGGTTACCGCACCCGAGGCCCGCTACGGGCGCGTGGAAGTCAGCCACGTGTCCCTGAATGACGACGTCGTGGAAGGCCTCGCCTGCCTCGACATCCCGGCGTTCTCGGTCCAGTACCATCCCGAAGCCGCCGCCGGCCCGCATGACTCCGCGTACCTTTTCGACCGTTTCGTGGACCTCATGGACTCCAGCTCGACCGACGCCAGCAAGATCAAGGAATCCCTCTAATGCCCCGCAGAACCGACCTCAAGTCCGTCCTGGTCATCGGCTCCGGTCCGATCGTGATCGGCCAGGCCGCGGAATTCGACTACTCCGGCACCCAGGCGCTGCGCGTGCTGCGCGAGGAGGGCCTGCGGGTCATCCTGGTGAACTCCAACCCGGCCACCATCATGACCGATCCCGAGTTCGCCGACGCCACCTACGTGGAACCCATCACCCCCGAGGTGGTGGAGAAGATCATCGCCAAGGAACGCCCCGACGCGATCCTGCCCACCATGGGCGGCCAGACGGCGCTGAACACCGCCATCGCCCTGGACAAGAACGGCGTCCTGGACAAGTACAACGTGGAGCTGATCGGCGCCAACATTGCCGCCATCGAACTCGGCGAGGACCGCGAAAAGTTCAAGGGCGTTGTCGAGCGCTGCGGCGCCGAATCCGCCAAGTCCATCATTGTGCACAGCATGGACGAGGCCTTCGCCGCCGCCGAAGAACTGGGCTACCCGATGGTGGTGCGCCCCTCCTTCACCATGGGCGGCCTCGGCTCCGGCCTGGCCTACAACGAGAAGGACCTTCGCCGCATTGCCGGCGCCGGCATCCAGTACAGCCCCACCTCCGAGGTGCTGCTCGAAGAGAGCATCCTCGGCTGGAAGGAATACGAGCTGGAAATGATGCGGGACCGCAACGACAACGTGGTGGTCGTCTGCTCGATCGAGAACTTCGACCCGGTGGGCGTGCACACCGGCGACTCGATCACCGTGGCCCCGGCCATGACACTGACGGACCGCGAGTACCAGAACCTGCGCAACATCGCGATCGCCGTGATCCGCGAGGTGGGCGTGGACACCGGCGGCTGCAACATCCAGTTCGCCATTGAGCCGGACACCGGCCGCGTCGTCGTCATTGAGATGAATCCGCGCGTCTCCCGCTCCTCCGCGCTGGCGTCCAAGGCCACCGGCTTCGCCATTGCCAAGATCGCCACCAAACTGGCGCTGGGCTACACGCTGGACGAAATTCCGAACGACATCACCAAGCAGACCCCGGCGTCCTTCGAGCCCACCCTGGACTACGTAGTGGTCAAGGTCCCGCGGTTTGCCTTCGAGAAGTTCCCGGCCGCCGATCCCACCCTGACCACCACCATGAAGTCCGTCGGCGAAGCCATGGCCATCGGGCGCAACTTCACCGAGGCCCTGCAGAAGGCCCTGCGCTCCCTGGAACAGAAGGGTGCCTCGCTGTCCTTCGCGCCGGTGGACGCCGACGCCGTGCCGGCCCTGATCGAAGCGGCCAAGCGGCCGACGACGGACCGGCTCAAGCAGGTCCAGCAGGCGCTGCTCGGCGGGGCGTCAGTCGAGGACCTCTACGAGGCCACCGGGATTGACCCCTGGTACCTGGACCAGCTCGTGCTGATCAACGAAGTGGCCGAAGAAATCCGCGGCGCCGGCACCGTGAACGGGGAGATCCTGCGACTGGCCAAGCGGCACGGCTTCTCGGACGAGCAGATCGGCGCGCTGACCAACACGCCCGAGGCCGTGATCCGCGGTGTCCGGCACGCGCTGAACATCCGCCCGGTCTACAAGACCGTGGATACCTGCGCCGCGGAGTTCGCCGCCTACACCCCCTACCACTACTCCTCCTACGACGAGGAGGACGAGGTGGCGCAGCACGAGAAGCCGTCCATCATCATCCTGGGCTCCGGACCGAACCGGATCGGGCAGGGCATCGAGTTTGACTACTCCTGCGTGCACGCCACCATGGCCCTGCGCGAAGCGGGCTACGAGACCGTGATGATCAACTGCAACCCGGAGACGGTCTCCACCGACTACGACATCTCCGACCGCCTCTACTTCGAACCGCTGACCCTCGAAGATGTCCTGGAAGTCATCGCCGCGGAGCAGCGCACCGGGGGAGTCCTCGGCGTCTTCGTCCAGCTCGGCGGCCAGACCCCGCTGAAACTGGCACAGGCCCTGGCCGACTCGGGGGTCCCGATCCTGGGCACCTCGCCGGAAGCCATTGACCTGGCCGAACACCGCGGCGCCTTCCAGCGGGTGCTGGACGAGGGCGGGCTGATCGCCCCGAAGAACGGCACCGCCGTCTCCTTCGACGACGCCAAGAAGATCGCCGACGAAATCGGCTACCCCGTGCTGGTCCGCCCGTCCTACGTGCTCGGCGGCCGCGGCATGGAAATCGTCTACGACGAGGCGAACCTCTCGCGCTACATCGCCAACGCCACGGAGATCACCCCGGACCATCCGGTGCTGGTGGACCGGTTCCTGGAAGACGCCATCGAGATCGACGTCGATGCACTCTTCGACGGCACCGACCTGTACGTGGGCGGCATCATGGAGCACATCGAGGAAGCCGGCATCCATTCCGGTGACTCCGCGTGCGTCCTGCCGCCGATCACCCTGGGCACCGACGTCGTCGACCGCGTCCGGGAGGCCACCCGGGTTATCGCGTCCGGCGTCGGCGTGCGCGGCCTGATCAACATCCAGTTCGCCCTCGCCTCGGACATCCTGTACGTGATCGAAGCCAACCCGCGCGCCTCCAGGACGGTGCCGTTCGTGTCCAAGGCCACCGGCGTGCAGCTGGCCAAGGCCGCTGCCCTGATCGGCACCGGCATGACCATTGCGCAGCTGCGCGCCGCCGGCAAGCTGTTTGCCGCGGGTGACGGCTCGGTGCTGCCGCTGGACGCCCCGGTGGCCGTGAAGGAAGCCGTGCTGCCGTTCAGCCGCTTCCGCACTCCCGAGGGCACCGTGGTGGATTCGCTGCTCGGCCCGGAAATGCGCTCCACGGGCGAAGTCATGGGAATCGACAAGTACTTCGACACGGCGTTTGCGAAGTCCCAGGCAGCGGCCAATTCCGCACTGCCGACCGAGGGGAAGATCTTCGTCTCGGTTGCCAACCGGGACAAGCGCTCCATCATTATGCCGGTGAAGCTGATGGTGGATTTGGGCTTTGAGATCCTCTCCACGGGCGGCACTGCCGAGGTCCTGCGCCGCAACGGCATCCAGGCCACCACCGTGCGCAAGGTCAGCGAGGGCACCGGCCCCAACGGTGAAGGCACCGTGGCCGACCTGATCACCGCGGGTGAGATCCACCTGGTGGTGAACACCCCCTCCGGCGGCCAGGCCCGCGGCGACGGCTATGAAATCCGTGCAGCCGCCACCTCCATCGGCTGCCCGGTGGTCACCACGGTCTCCGAGTTCGGTGCTGCCGTCCAGGCGATCGAGGCAATGCGCTCCTACGAGTGGGACGTCACGTCCCTGCAGGAGCACGCCGCCAAGCTCAAGGCTTCATCCGATGCCTGAGGGGCGTCCCCCCTTCGGTGCCCGGCTGCGCGCAGCCATGGACGCCCGCGGCCAGCTCTGCGTCGGGATTGACCCGCACCCCGCACTGCTGGCCGCGTGGGGACTGAACGACGACGCCGCGGCCCTGGAGCGCTTCTCCCTCACCGTCCTGGAGGCGGTGGGGGAGCAGGCAGCCGCCGTCAAGCCGCAGGTGGCGCTGTTTGAACGCCACGGGTCCGCGGGACTCGCCGTCCTGGAACGGGTGCTGGCCGCCTGCACCGACGCCGGGATGCTCAGCATTGCGGACGCCAAACGCGGCGACATCGGCTCCACCATGGCCGCCTATGCGGACGCGTGGCTGCGGGACGGATCCGCCCTGGCGGCGGACTCCGTGACCCTGAGCCCGTACCTGGGATTCGAGTCGCTGCGTCCGGCCCTGGACCTGGCTGCCGCGACCGGCCGGGGCGTGTTTGTCCTGGCGCTGACCTCGAATCCGGAAGGCGCGTCCGTGCAGCATGCGGGCGGGGCCGCCTCCGTTGCCGGCCGCATCATGGAGGCAGCCGCGGCCGAAAACATCCGTGAACTGGGCGAGCCCGGCGGCGCTCCGGGTGCCGTGGCGCGGGGCGGGGCACTGGGGTCCACCGGGCTGGTGATCGGCGCAACCGTCGGTTCCGCCCTGACGGAGCTGGGCCTGGACCCCGCTGCAGCCGCCACGCCCATCCTTGCTCCCGGCCTCGGAGCGCAGGGAGCAACCGGTGCGGACCTGCGGTCCACCTTCGGGCCGGCCTGGCCCAACGTCCTGGCCACGTCCAGCCGGGGCATCCTGGCGGCAGGTCCGGACCCCGCCGCGCTCAGGGATGCCGCACGGCGGACGCTGGGGGAGCTGGGCCCCGCCTGATCCCTGCCGCTTCACCCGGACAGGGGCGCGGATTCTGCGGGAAGGGGATCGGGTAGCGGTGCACGTTGCAATTGCGGCGGGGTTGCGGATAGGTTCAGACCGTACCCCCATACACCAGCACCGCCCCAGCACCGCCGCTGTGATTTGTGCGGCTGTGCCGGGCCAGTCCTTGCCCGGGAGGGTCTGTTGAACCTCAAGCCACTGACCGAAGACGAGCGCACCAGGGCCCGGGAGAAGGCCACCGCAGCCAGATCCGTCCGGGCTGACATCAAGGCCAAAATCAAGACCGGGGAATTGTCCGTGGAAGAGGTCATTCTGTCCCGGTCTTCCGAGGAAGCAGTAGGCCGCCTGAAGGTGGTGGATCTGCTCCGGGCACTGCCTGGCGTCGGAGAGCGCCGCGCAGCTGGAATAATGACTACCGTAGGTATCGCACCAACCCGCCGTGTACGCGGTTTGGGCGTCCACCAGCGCAAAGCGCTGATCGAACATTTGGAGTCCGACTAGGGGCCGCTCTCACTGCGGCCGCACCGTCGGGGCCGAGTCACAACGAGAGCAAATGAGGTCCCCAGTGTCGCAACCGCGGCTGACAGTTCTTGCAGGTCCAACCGCAGTTGGCAAAGGCACGGTGTCCACGTTCATTCGGGACAATTATCCGGAGGTGTGGCTGTCCGTTTCAGCCACCACCCGCCCGCCCCGCCCGGGCGAAGAAAACGGTGTGCATTACTTCTTCGTCTCGGCCGAGGAATTCGATTCACTCGTAGAAGAGGGCCAGATGCTCGAGTGGGCCGTAGTCCACGGCCGCAACCGCTACGGCACGCTGCGCAGCACCGTCGAGTCCGCCATGGCGGAGGGCCGCTCGGTACTCCTGGAGATCGATCTGCAGGGGGCACGCCAGGTCAAGGAATCCATGCCGGAGGCCAATTTCGTGTTCCTGGCCCCGCCGTCGTGGGACGAAATGGTGCGCCGATTGGTCGGACGCGGCACCGAAACGCCCGAAGAGCAGCAGCAAAGGCTGGAAACCGCTAAACTGGAACTTGCTGCCGAGCCCGAGTTCGATCACACCGTGGTAAATGATGACGTCCAGCGGGCAGCAGCTGAGCTTGTATCACTCATGGGAATCAGTCCGCGCCCGCGCTGACGCACCGCAACATCCCGTACAAAAGATTTTGGAGAATCTGTGTCTACTGTGTCTGAAGGCATCATCAACCCGCCGATCGACGACCTGCTGAACGTTGCAGACTCGAAGTACGCCCTGGTTATCTACGGCGCAAAGCGCGCACGCCAGATCAACGCCTACTACTCCCAGCTGCACGAGGGCCTGTTTGAATACGTCGGCCCGCTGGTGGAAACCAAGCTGAACGAGAAGCCGCTGTCCATCGCCCTGCGCGAGATCAACGAAGGCATGCTCGTCAGCCGTCCGGTCGAATCGGCCGAATAGTCTTACCTGCCGGATAAAGGCACCGCCGTCCTGAACCGGGCGGCCCTTTCGAAACAGCCGGCCGCTTCGGCCGGGGTCAGGAGCAGCAGCGGTGCGCATTGTCTTGGGTGTGGGCGGCGGCATCGCCGCCTACAAGTCCGCGTCGCTGCTGCGTCTTTTCACGGAGGCCGGACACAACGTGTCGGTCATTCCCACCGAAGCCTCCACCCGGTTTGTCGGGGTGGCCACCTGGGAGGCCCTGTCCGGCAACACCGTCTCCAGTTCGGTCTTCGACGAGGTGGAGAAGGTCAACCATGTCCGTCTCGGCCACGAGGCGGACTTAATTGTTGTGGCACCGGCCACCGCCGATCTTCTGGCCCGTGCTGCCGCGGGGCAGGCCGATGACCTGCTCACCAATACGCTGCTGATGGCACGGGGGCCGGTCCTTTTTGCTCCCGCCATGCACACCGAAATGTGGTCCCATCCGGCTACCCGGGCCAACGTGGCGACGCTGCGCAGCCGGGGTGTCCTGGTGATGGAACCGGCAGTGGGGCGGCTGACCGGGAAGGACACCGGCGCCGGCCGCCTGCCGGACCCTGAAGACATCTTTGCGGCTGCCCTGGCCGCCGCCGGCCTTCCGGTTCCGGACGCCGGCACCGCGCCTGCCCCCGCCGCCGGGAACGCGGCGGACGGCACCGCCCTCCCTTCCTCCGACCTTTCCGCTGCATTTGGGGTTTCCGGTGCACTCGAGGGCAGGACCGTGACCGTCACGGCCGGAGGCACCCGCGAACCGCTGGATCCGGTGCGGTTCCTCGGCAACCGGTCCTCCGGCAAACAGGGTGTCGCCCTGGCCCGCGCCGCCCTCGCGGCCGGCGCGCGTGTCCGCCTTATCGCCGCGCACATGGACGTTCCGGCTCCGGACGGGGTGGAACTGATCCGGGTCGAAACTGCGCTGGAGCTCCGGGAGGCCGTGCACGCCGCGGCGCCTGCATCCGATGTGCTCATCATGGCGGCAGCCGTGGCCGACTTCCGGCCGGACCGGAACTCCGACACCAAAATCAAGAAGCGCGACGACGGCGAAGACCCGGTCATCACCCTCGTCCGCAACCCGGACATCCTCGCCGAGGCCGTGCAGGAGCGGAACGCTTCGGGAACGCCCGGCGGCGGAGCCCTTCCCTCGGTCATCGTCGGATTCGCAGCGGAAACCGGCGACGGAACCGCCGAAGTGCTGGACTACGGGCGGCAGAAACTGGCCCGCAAGGGCTGCGAACTGCTGGTGCTCAACCGGGTGGGCGTGTCCCTGGTGTTCGGCCAGGACGTTACGGAAGTGACTTTGCTTTCACCCGCCGACTCCGAAACGGCGCCCGCCCCCACCTACACCGGAACCAAGACCGAGATTGCCGGACGGATTATCGCCCGGATATCGCAGGAGCTCTCCGCGGCGCTTCCCGTCCGCTGAGCCGGGTCCTGCCGGCGCGGGATCACGTCCACAGGCCGCCCCCGGCATTCGGGGCCCGGCCCAAGACCCAGTAGAGTAAAACACGTGACTTTCCCAGATGCTCCAGTACTACTTTCAGCTGCCCGCGACGGGCTGCGTCTTTTCACCTCGGAATCCGTCACTGAAGGTCACCCGGACAAAATCTGTGACCAGATCAGTGACGCAATCCTGGACGGCCTGCTCAAGGTGGACCCCGAGTCCCGCGTGGCGGTGGAGACCCTGGTCACCACCGGCCTGGTCCATGTGGCCGGGGAGGTCACGACCGAGGGCTATGTGGAGATCCCGCAGCTGGTCCGCGACACCATCCTCGGCATCGGGTACGACTCCTCGGCCAACGGATTCGACGGCGCCCGCTGCGGCGTCTCGGTGTCCATCGGCCAGCAGTCTCCGGAGATCGCCTCGGGAGTGTTCAACTCCGTGGAGAACCGTGCCGGCAAGAACGCCGATCCCTATGACGTGCAGGGCGCGGGGGACCAGGGCATCATGTTCGGCTATGCCTCGGATGAGACCTCCGTCCTCATGCCCACGCCCATCTGGCTGGCACACCGGCTGTCCGAGCGCCTGACGGCCGTCCGCAAGGATGGAACCCTGGACTACCTCCGCCCCGACGGCAAGACGCAGGTCACCATCGGATACGACGGCGACCGGCCGGTTTCCGTGGACTCCGTGGTTATCTCCTCGCAGCACGCGGTCGACGTCGAACTGGAGCAGCTCCGCGCGGACCTGGTCACCCATGTCATCAAGCCGGTCCTGGCCAACACCGAGCTCGACATTTCCAATGTCAAGCACATCCTGAACCCCGGCGGCCCCTTTGTCATCGGCGGTCCGGTTGGAGACGCCGGACTCACCGGGCGCAAGATCATCGTTGACACCTACGGCGGATTCGCCCGCCACGGCGGCGGCGCCTTCAGCGGCAAGGATCCGTCCAAGGTGGACCGCTCCGCCGCCTACGCCATGCGCTGGGTGGCCAAGAACGTCGTCGCCGCCGGGCTGGCCCGGCGCGCTGAAATCCAGATCGCCTACGCGATCGGCATGGCCCACCCGGTGGGAATCTACGTGGAGACGTTCGGCACCGAAACCGTGGACCCGGCCCGCATTGCCGATGCCATCCAGGAGGTCTTCGACCTCCGCCCGCTGGGCATCATCAACTCGCTTGACCTGAAGCGCCCGATCTACCAGAAGACTGCTGCCAACGGCCACTTCGGCCGCGAGGATGCGGAGTTCACCTGGGAGCGCAAGGACAAGGCCGAGGACCTCCGCCGCTACTTCAACGCCTAACCGGCACATGCAGCAGGAACCGGCAGGGAAGGCCGGGCAGCAGGAACCGGCCGGAGAAACCGGGCAACTGTCCCTGCTGCACGGCTTTGTCTCCCCGTCCCGCAACCTGGGCACCCAGCCGTCGGCACCGGAGCTGCCCATCGCACGGGTACTGCTGGATTCGCCGCTGCCGCACCTGGACCGGGCGTTCGACTATCTGGTGCCGGCAAACCTCGACGCCGACGCCGTCCCCGGCGCGCGCGTCCGGGTCCGGTTCGGCGGGCAGGAGCTGTCGGGCTTCATTACCGCCCGCAGCGCCGAGGCGGACACCTCGGCCCGCCTCATGCCGCTGGGAAAGGTCGTTTCGCCGCAGCCGGTCCTCGCGCCGCAGATCCTGCGCCTGGCCGAGGCCGTGGCGGCCCGCTACTCCGGCACCGTCCATGACGTGCTCCGAGTGGCGGTGCCGCCGCGCGCCGCCCGGGTGGACAAGGAGTTTACGCCGCAGGCCCGGGAAGCAGCGGCTGCGGCTGCAAACCCCGGCACCGATGCCCCCTCCGATGAGCAGTCAGCCGCGGGCGAGCTGCCGTCACCCGAGACTGTCCTGTCCGGTCCCGAAGGCTCCGGCCCCAACCCCTGGACGCGTTATCCGCACGGGCCGCGGTTCCTGACCCACCTGGCCGCGGGGCACAGCCCCCGGGCCGTGTTTTCGTCGCTGGGCGGATACGGCGCCGGGGCCTGGCCGGCGGAAATCGCCGCTGCAGTAAAGGCAACCCTGCTCTCCGGGCGCGGCGCCGTCGTCGTCGTGCCCGATGCAAAGGACCTTGCCCGCGTTGAGGCCGCACTGGCGGAGCGCATCGGTGCGGCGTCGTTTGTCCGCCTCACCGCCGACGACGGCCCCACCCCCCGCTACCGCAGTTTCCTGCAGGTGCTGCACGGCGACGTGCAGGTGGTTATCGGGACCCGGTCCGCGGCCTACGCGCCGGTGCGCAACCTCGGACTGGCGGTGCTGTGGGACGACGCCGATGACCTGCATGCCGAACAGCGGGCGCCCTACCAGCACGTCCGCGACGTGCTGCTGCTGAGGGCCGCCGCCGAGGACACGGCGCTGCTGCTGGCCTCGCACTCACGCAGCACCGAGGCGCAGCGCCTGGTCGCCAGCGGATGGGCGGCCAGCATTTCCGCCGAGCGCAGTACTGTGCGGTCGCTGGCGCCGCGCGTCGTCAGCACCGTGGATTCCTTCAACCTGGAACGGGATCCGCTGGCCGCCCGGGCGCGGATTCCGCATGCCGCGTGGAAGGCGGCGCAGGACGGACTAACCCGGGGCCCCGTGCTGGTGCAGGTGGCGCGGACGGGGTTTTCGCCGGCGCTGTCCTGCCAGGACTGCCGCGAGCCGGCACGCTGCCGCGCCTGCGCCGGCCCGCTGGGGCTGGCCAGCCGGAACGGCATTCCAGCCTGCCGCTGGTGCGGGCGGCCGGAACCGGTGTGGAGCTGCGGCAACTGCGGCGGCACCCACCTGCGCGGATCCGCGGCTGGCGCCGGACGCACCGCCGAGGAACTGGGCCGGGCTTTTCCCTCGGTGACGGTCATTTCCTCGGCAGGGGACCACGTACGGTCCGAGGTTCCGGACTCCCCGGCCCTGGTGGTGGCAACACCGGGTGCGGAACCGGTGGCGGCAGGCGGCTATGCCGCTGCCATTCTGCTGGACGGAAACGCGATGATGTCGCGGGAGTCGCTGCGGGCGGGGGAGGAGACCCTGCGGCGGTGGTTCAGTGCCGCGGCCCTGGTGCGCCCGGCCGGAGACAAGGGCCTGGTGGTGGTTACCGCCGACGACACGTCAACCGTCGGGCACCTGCTGCGCTGGGATCCGGCCGGCGCCGCTGAACGCGAACTGGCGCTGCGCGGCGAGCTGGGCCTGCCGCCGGCCGTCCGGTACGCCGAACTTACCGGGTCGCGGGAAGCGCTGGCGGCCTTCCTGCCCCGGCTGGACCTGCCGGCCGAGACCCGGGTGGTGGGGCCGGCGCCCCTGGAGGATCCGCCCGGCCCGGTTCCGGTGCACCGCGACGGTCAGCTGGGCGGCACCGGCGGCCGCTACCGCACACTGCTGTTCTTTTCCTACGCCGCAGCTCCGGCAGTGACCGCAGCAATGCGGTCCGCCAAGGCTGCAGTGTCCGCCAAGCGCACCGGTGATCCGGTGTATGTGCGGGTTGACGGCACGGACGTCCTGTAGACGGGCCCGGCGGGCCCGGCGCGGAGGAACGGGGTCAGGACGCCCCGGCTGCCCCGGTGTCGTGCCGGACGTCGATCTTCCGCCGCCGGCGGGCCGGATCCACCGGCAGGAAGACGCTGAGGACGCCGCAGCTGTACTGCGCGCTGATGTTGGCGGCGTCGACCTCCGGACCCAGAAGCACCTGCCGTTCGATGAGTCCGCGGCGGCGGTCGCGAACCAGCCAGTCCGATCCGGCGAGATCCCGCAGGGTACGGTGCCCGCTGACCGTCAGGACCCGTCCCCGGACGCCGACATGCAGGGAGCCGGGGTCCAGGCCCGGGAGGTCGGCGTTCAAAATGTAGTGGTCCTCCCCGTGGTACAGATCCACGGGGATGCCGCTGGCTTCCGCAGGCCCTTCAAAGCCGGAAAGCTGCGGGTCGGGCAGGTCCAATCCCGGTGCCGGATCGAACCGAGAATTCATCGGTATCAACTCCCTTGTTCCGTGCGGAATCATGCCGGAGAGCGCCGCCGCGCTCGAATACCAGCAGTTTAGGACGCCGTCGGGTCCGTCTCAAAAACCCAGAACGCCGAGCTTTGGTTGTGCACAACTCAATTGTGCGTTAGGTTCGGGGAATGAACGATTCCCTCCACCGCCAGGTCTGCTTCTCGCTGTACTCGGCCTCCCGGGCGGCCACGGCCGTGTACCGCCCGCTGCTGGAGCAGCTGGGCCTGACCTACCCGCAGTACCTGGTGCTGACGGTCCTGTGGGAGAACGACGGCGTGACCGTCCGGGATCTCGGGCGGTCCCTGGAGCTGGATTCGGGCACGCTCTCACCGCTGCTCAAGCGGCTCGAAGCCGCAGGGCTGCTGCACCGCCGCCGCTCCACCGCCGACGAGCGCCGGGTCGAGGTTCACCTGACCGAAAACGGCCGTGCCCTGCAGGAGAAAGCCCTGCACCTGCCGCAGCGGGTTGCCGAAGCCGCCGGACTTGAGCCCGGAGAACTGCGCGCGCTGCAGGAAACCCTCGCGAAGGTGACGGCGGCCCTGCGCGCAGCGGCACGCTGAGAACGACATTTTTCCGCATATCCCCACCGGGCCCCGTGCCCAGCAAAGGAAGGCATTCCATGACCAACTATCCCGAGACCGGCCGCGAAATCCAGCTGGTGTCCCGCCCCGAAGGCTGGCCCGCCGAGGAGAACTTCCGGCTCGCTGAAGTCCCCGTGCAGAAACTGGAGGACGGGCAGGTCCTGGTCCGCAACCGCTACATGTCCGTGGACCCCTACATGCGCGGACGCATGAATGACGTCAAGTCCTACGTTCCGCCCTTCCAGCTTGATGCCCCGCTGGACGGCGGCGCGATCGGTGAGGTCATTGAATCCCGCTCCGAAAACCACAAGGCGGGAGACTTCGTGCTGCACGGCCTGGGCTGGCGCGACTACGCCGTCCTCGACGGCAGGCGTGCCCGCATCATCGACACCGCGCTGGCTACTGCCACGGCCTACCTGGGTGTGCTGGGCATGACCGGCCTGACCGCCTATGCCGGCCTGACGAAGGTTGCAGAGTTCAAGGAAGGCGACGTCGTCTTCGTTTCCGGTGCCGCGGGCGCCGTCGGGTCCCTGGTCGGCCAGATCGCCAAGGCTCTGGGAGCAAAGAAGGTCATTGGCAGCGCCGGTTCCGCAGAGAAGGTCCAGCGCCTGCTTGACCTCGGCTTTGACGCCGCGTTCAACTACCACGACGGCCCGGTCAAGGCGCAGCTGAAGGAAGCCGCCGGCGAGGACGGCATCGACGTCTACTTCGACAATGTGGGCGGCGAGCACCTCGAAGCCGCGATTGCCGTGCTGAACAAGTACGGACGGATCGCCATGTGCGGCGCCATCTCGCAGTACAACACCACCGATGCGCCCACCGGGCCCCGGAACCTGGCACTGGCCATCGGCAAGGAACTCACCCTGCGCGGCTTCATTGTCGGCAGCTACAACCAGTACGCCGACGAGTTCGCGGAACTGATGTCCGGCTGGCTGCGCGACGGCAGGGTCAGCTATGACGAGACCTTCGTGGAGGGCCTCGAGAACGCCCCGCAGGCCTTCATCGACCTGATGAAGGGCGCCAACAAGGGCAAGATGATCGTCACGCTCGAGGGCTAGGAGGGGCCGTTCCGCCGCGGAGGCGCATCGCCTCTGCGGCGGCCTCCAGCAGCTGGCGGGCCGAGGTCTCCCAGGAGTATTCGGCGGCCCGGCGCAGGCCGGCCTCCGAAACCCGGGCCCAGCGGTCCGGATCGGACAGTTCCCGGACAGCGGCGGCGAACGCCTCGGGACTGTCCGGGTCCGTCAGCAGGGCCGCGCCGCCGGAAACTTCCCGGAAAATGGGGATGTCGCTGGCGACCACCGGTGTTCCGGCGGCCATGGCCTCGATCATCGGAAGTCCGTAGCCCTCGGCCCGTGACAGGGTGATCAGGGCGGTGGCTGAGCGGAGCAGCTCCCCGTATTCCTCGTCGCTCACGCCGTTGTGGAAAACCAGGCCGGTGCCTGCCGGGGCCAGCGCCTGGAGTTCACTGCGCCGGGCCGGGGAAATACGGCTCAGCAGGTGCAGCGTGTAACCGGGCAGGTGCGCCATTCCGCGCACCGCGGTTTCAACGTTTTTGTAGGGCATGAACGAGCCCATGTAGAGCAGGGCCTTTTCCGGCGGGTCCGCCGGATTCCGCACCGGAGCACCCGGCTGTGGTGCATTGCCGACGATGCGCACCGGCCGCTTCGTGAGCCGGTGCCGGGCCATCAGGGAACGCGTGGTGTCGCTGATGGTGGCGACGACGTCGGCCCGGTTCAGCAGCAGCCGCTGCGGCCAGTACGCCAGATGATAGAGGCGCCACAGCAGGCGCACGGGCAGCGGCAGGAAGCCGGGCGGCGTCGGGTTGGAGTAGTAGATCAGGTCATGCAGGGTCAGGATCAGCGGATACTTCCGGCCCCAGCTGCCCATCGTCTGCATGGGGGAGACAACGACGTCGGCGCCCAGCCGGTTGAGGCGGAAGGCAACCAGCAGCTCGGCAGGGGAGAGCGGGCTGTTGATCTTCACCCAGGGCAGATCCGGCAGCAGCGCCAGCTGGCGCTCGTCCGAGATGAGCATGAGCACCTCGGCATGCCGGGCGGTTGCCTCGATCAGGGAGGCGCCGTAGCGGCTGATTCCGTCATGGTGGTCGGTCCGCGTGAACCGGGCGTCAACGGCAATACGCAGGCTCACGGGTGCCTCCTGGCCAGGAAATCGGTGATCAAAGCCGCGGCCTCTGCAGGGGCCTCGTAATGCACCAGGTGCCCGACGCCGGGCAGCACGTGCAGCTCGGCGTCCGGGATCAGCGCGGCGAGCCTGCGCTGGCCGGCCACTGAGCCGAGGTCATCGCGCTCGGCGGCAATCAGGAGGACCGGCATCCCCAGCCGCGCTGCCGTGTCCCGGACGGTGGAGGAAATGGAGGCCCGGAAGGCGTCCAGGACCACGTTCCGGTTGGCGAAAGCACTGAAGTAGGCCCGGTGCTGGCCGTGGATCCAGCGGCGCAGCCCGGGGTCGCGGGTCTTGGCCATGAAGATGCTCATGCCGCGCACGATCACCGGGTGCTGCAGCAGGGCCATGCCCAGGCGCTCCGGCAGGCGTGCCGCTGCCAGGTAGTACAGTTCGGCTGCCTTGCTCGTGATGCCTTTGGGTCCCTCGAGTGCCGGTTCGCAGATGGGATTCACCAGCACCAGTTCACTGATCAGCCCGGGCTGGTCCGCCGCCACCCGGGAGGCGATGATCGAACCAAAGGAATGGCCCAGCAGGACGGTGTCCGGCCCGAGTCCCGGCACTCCGCCGTCCAGCGCGGCCGCCACAAAGCCGGCGTACGCGTCGACGTCGTGCGTTCCGGGCAGCGGCTCGGCGGAACCGAAGCCGGGAAGGTCGGGAACCAGGACGCGGTGCCGCGGCAGCGCCTCGACAATGCGCAGCAGGCCGTGGTGGTCGCCGCGGAAGCCGTGGACCATGAAAATCGGGGGCAGCGCGGCTGAAGCGCCGTCGCCGTCGCCGTCGGGCAGGGCGGGAAAATCCCAGCAGCGCTGGAGCGTGCCGCGCACCGGAAAAGTGCGGACCTCAGCGCGGCGCTGCAGCCTGATGCCGTCGGTGCTGCTGTTTCCGGCTGCGGTCCGCATTAGTTCACCTCATCCGGATGCGATCCGGAGCGCTGGTTCCGGTCCATGCCCGCAATGGCGGTCCGCTGGTCCGGGGTCAGCTCGAACGAGAAGAGATCCAGGTTTTCCGCGATCCGCTCCGGGGAGCTGGCCTTGGGGATGGCGATGTTCCCCTGTTCCATGTGCCACCGCAGGATGACCCGTGCCGGCGACACCTTGAGTTCGGCGGCCGCCGCGGCGATGACCGGATCGGCCAGGACGGCGCCGCGCCCCAGCGGGCTCCACGCGACAGTGCGGATGTCCAGCTCGTCGTGCAGGGCACGCAGTTCGCGCTGCTGCAGCCAGGGGTGCAGCTCAATCTGGTTCACGGCCGGGACAACGTCGGCGGCGTCCAGCAGCTGCCGCAGGTGGGACGGCTGGAAGTTTGAGACGCCGATGGCCCGGACGCGGCCGGAGCGGTACAGCTCCTGCAGCGCGCGGTAGGTTTCCACAAACAGGCCGCGCTCCGGACAGGGCCAGTGGATGAGGTACAGGTCAAGAATGTCCAGGCCCAGCCGGTCCATCGAGGCATCGAAAGCACGCAGCGTGCGGTCGTAGCCCTGGTCCGAGTTCCACACTTTGGACGTGAGAAATATCTCGTCCCGGGACACGCCGCGGGCGGCCGTAAAGGTGCGGATGGCCTCGCCCACGCCTTCTTCATTGCCGTACAGGGCTGCCGTATCGATATGCCGGTATCCGGCGTCGAGCGCCTCGGAAACGAGCCGGGCGGCGTCCGCTGCCGGGACCTTGTAGGTGCCGAAGCCCACCTGGTCCAGGTGGACGCCGTTATTGAGGGTCTGTGCGGGGGCCGGTTCCATGCTCAAGACTCTACCGAGTGCGGCCGCCGCCGGCGGAATTGCCCGTGGGCTCGGCGGGGGTTCCGACCCGGCCCAGCCGGCCCCGGCGCGCGCCGCGGAGCACGGGTATACCCGGTTATGGTGGAGTCCTTGCTTGCATAGTGCAAGATCGAGATACTGCGCAAGTGGAAATACCGCGCGCGTGGTACCTGCGTGCCTGGGTGGGGGCAGAGTCATGACAGAGTTATTCCAGGCCGGTTGAGCATCAGCCGGTAAATCTGATCAGAAGGATGGAGAAGTCAATGGTGACTCTCGGTGAGGTATTCCTCAGTGAGTTGGCGGGAACGGCAATACTGATACTGCTTGGTTGCGGTGTGGTGGCGAACGTGGCGCTGAGTAAAACGAAGGGCAATGGGGGCGGAACCCTCATGGTGAACTTCGGCTGGGGTCTCGGCGTGTTCGCGGGTGTGTTTGTGGCGGTTCAGTCCGGCGCGCACCTGAACCCCGCTGTGACTTTCGGATTGATTTTCAACGGTTCAGACCTGGCTCCCGGCGTGGAAACCAGTTTTGTGTCCGTCCTCGTCTACCTGGCGGGTCAGCTGCTGGGTGCGATGCTCGGCGCCGTGCTGGCCTGGCTGGCGTACAAGAAGCAGTTCGACGACGAGCCGGATGCGGCAAACATCCTGGGCGTTTTCTCCACCGGTCCGACCATCCGGTCCTACGGGTGGAACGTTGTCACTGAAGTGATCGGAACTTTCGTTCTGGTTTTCGTCATTCTCTCGTTCGGCGGAACCCCGAATGAGCTCGGCCCCCTGGCCGTTGGCCTGCTGGTGGTCGCCATCGGCGCCTCCCTCGGCGGACCCACCGGTTACGCCATCAACCCGGCGCGTGACCTCGGCCCCCGCATCGTGCACGCCCTGCTGCCCATTGCCAACAAGGGCAAGAGCGACTGGTCCTACTCCTGGGTTCCGGTTGTCGGTCCCATCCTCGGCGGTTCACTCGCCGGCCTGGTCTTCAACGGCATCCCCATGCCCGTCGTCTAAGCTCTCCGGCACCTGCGGCCTGTTCCGCGTGCCATCCCAACCATCAGCAGTAAAAGGAGTTAACCATGCCTGATCCGACCTACATCATTGCCATTGACCAGGGGACCACGAGCAGCCGCGCCATTGTGTTTGACCACGACGGCAACATCGTCTCTACCGGCCAGAAGGAACACGAGCAGATTTTCCCGCGGGCCGGCTGGGTGGAGCACGATCCCGAGGAAATCTGGACCAATGTCCGCGAGGTTGTCGGTACCGCGCTGTCGAAGGCGAACCTGACGCGCCACGACATCGCCGCGGTGGGCATTACCAACCAGCGCGAGACCGCCGTCGTCTGGGACAAGACCACGGGCAAGCCGGTGTACAACGCGATCGTGTGGCAGGACACCCGCACGCAGCCGACCGTCAACGAGCTGTCCAAGGACGGCGGCCTGGACCGGTACAAGGAGCAGGTTGGCCTGCCGCTGGCCACATACTTCTCCGGCACCAAGATCAAGTGGATCCTGGACAACGTTGAGGGTGCACGGGAACGTGCCGAAGCCGGAGACCTGCTCTTCGGCAACACCGACTCCTGGATTGTCTGGAACCTGACCGGCGGAACCGACGGCGGCGTGCACATCACCGATGTCACCAACGCGTCCCGCACGCTGTTCATGAACCTGGACAGCCTGACCTGGAACGAAGACATCCTCAGGGACTTCGGCGTTCCGCTGTCCATGATGCCGGAAATCAAGTCCTCCTCCGAGGTCTACGGCACCGTGCACACCTCGCAGCTGCTCCGCGAAACGCCGGTTGCCGGCATCCTCGGTGACCAGCAGGCAGCCACCTTCGGCCAGGCCGCCTTCGGGCAGGGCGCCGCCAAGAACACGTACGGCACCGGCTGCTTCCTCATCTTCAACACCGGCGAAGAGATTGTCCGTTCCGAGAACGGCCTGATCACCACCGTGGCGTACCAGATCGGCGACGCCAAGCCGGTCTACGCGCTTGAGGGTTCCATTGCCGTTACGGGCTCGCTGGTCCAGTGGCTCCGCGACAACCTGGGCATGATCCAGAGCGCTCCGGAGGTCGAAGCCCTCGCCAACGAGGTCACCGACAACGGCGGCGTTTACATTGTGCCGGCCTTCTCCGGACTCTTCGCTCCGCACTGGCGTTCCGACGCCCGCGGCGCGATTGTTGGCCTGACCCGCTTCGTGAACAAGAACCACATCGCCCGTGCCGCACTGGAGGCCACGGCCTTCCAGACGCGCGAGGTGCTCGACGCCGTCAATGCCGACTCCGGCGTGCCGCTCACCGAACTGCGGGTTGACGGCGGCATGGTGGCCAACGAGGCGCTCATGCAGTTCCAGGCCGACATCCTCGGCGTCGACGTCGTCCGGCCCAAGATCGTGGAAACCACCGCGCTCGGTGCGGCCTATGCCGCAGGCCTGGCCGTCGGATACTGGAATGACACGGACGAGCTGGCCACCAAGTGGGCGGAAGACAAGCGCTGGACTCCGCAGATGGAGGACAGCGAGCGGGACCGCCAGATGCGCCTGTGGTCCAAGGCCGTCACCCGGACCTTCGACTGGGTCGACGAGGACGTGCTGTAACCTCTTCGCGGATGATCCAGCGGCAGGACCGCTGGTTTAGCAGCAGGACCGAAGAGCCCCGGCGGATTTCCGCCGGGGCTCTTCCTGCGCTGACGCCTGCCGGTTAGAAGTAACTGACTCCGTTGGTCTTGAACGGCAGGCCCAAGCCGCCGGCAACCTCACTGATGAGCTCGGGGCAGAAAAAGTACCAGTGAAGCCGGGCGATCAGCGGTTCACCCTCGACGCAGTAGACCCGCAGGACGTCGGCGACCACCTCGGGGGAGTCCGGGGCGTCCTTCGGACGCTCCCACAGGAGGATGACTTCCTCGCCGTCGAACCAGTGGATGCTCGGCCGGTACAGTTCAGCGGCGTCCGGGCCGAAGGTGTGGTTCATCGATCCGGTGCGGATCTGCTCGTGCCCGGTTTCGCTGACGTTGCCCACGACGTCGGTGCCTCCCGTCGCCAGGAACAGGCGCACCATTGCGTCGATGTCATAGGCGGCAAACGCATCGGCCAGCTGGCGCAGCACTGCCGCATGGGCGGCGGGCCGGACGGCCTGTGCAGCGTCCAGCCCGGCGGCTTCAGCCGTGCCCCCGGCCTGCTGCGCTGCCTGCAGTGAGGCCCGCCCGCGGTGCAGGGCACTCTTCACGGCTCCGGCGGTGGTGTCGAGAATGCCGGCTATTTCAGCCAGCGGATAGGAGAAAACATCCTTGAGGACCACACAGGCCCGCTCCCGCGGCGGCAGCGTCAACAGCAACTGCCGCAGCGCGTCCTCCACCGCCGCATAAACCAGGGGGTCCGCTGCGGTGTCGTCGGGAAGGTCGATGCCCGGATCGGTCCAGTCCGCAGGGGACATCCTGCCGCTGCGCCGAAGCGAGTCCAGCCACGTGTTCGTAGCGATACGGATCAGCCAGGCCTGGGTGTTCGCAATCGGCTCATGGCGCCGGGACGCGTCGGCCAGTGCCTTTGCGAGGGTTTCCTGCAGCAGGTCCTCGGCGTCCCACACATTGGAGGTGAGGCTGCGGCAGTAGCGGTAGACCGAGGCCCGGACCGGTTCAAGGGCCACGAGGAAGTCCCGCCGTGCCTGCCGCAGCTCGCCGCGAAGCCGCCCGTCCAGCTCCGGTGTATCCAGCTCAGTTGTCATCTCTACCCCTTTTCCGGGACCCTGTGCGCAGTGCGCTTCACGGTCGGCTCGTTGAAAGCATGACACTGTGCCATGTTCCTATCCGGTAGACGCACGGACGCCCCGAAAAGATACGCAAGGCGCTTCCATGCGGCAGAATCGGCACATGGAACTGCCGAAGCCGCTGGAGCCCGCGCCGCTGGAACTGCCTGCGCCGCTGGAACTGCAGAAGCCGCTGGAGCTGCACACACCCCGTTTGACCCTGCGCCCGTACACCTCGGGGGACCTGGCCGCCGTGCACCGCTTCGCCTCCGATCCGCGGTTGACCGGGTTCGTGGAATGGGGACCGAACACGCTGCAGGACAGCCGTGATTTCCTCGCCGCCTGCCTGGCCGAGGAAGTCACCGAGCCCCGGAGGGCCTATACCTTCGCACTCACCCTGAAGGACGGCGGCTCCCCGTTCGGTTCCGCGGGCCTGACGCTGGACCCGGAAACGGCCGACGCGGAACGGGTCCAACGCGATGGCTCCGGCCCGGGAAGCCGCACCGGTGAAACCGGCTATGTGGTCGCCGCCGAACACTGGAACCGCGGCTACGCGAGCGAGGCCGCCGCCGCCGTCGTACATTTTGGCTTCACCGTACTGGGGCTGGACCGGATTTCCGCGACCTGCCGCCCCGGCAACGCCGCGTCTGCCCGTGTTCTCAAAAAGACCGGCATGGTTTTGCTCCGGCGGCTTTCGGCACACAAGCTCATCCGCGGCATGCGGGAGGATTCGCTGCTGTACTCAATGGCCCGCCCGGCGCTTCGTCAACCGCCGCCCGCCGCCTCACCGGCCCGCGGTTCGGCTGGTGTACGGGCGGTGCTGTTGTAAAGTGGAAAGATGAACGCTTCCCTCCTCCTTAGGTAGCCGCGCACCGTCCGTGCGCGGCCAAGCCCCTTGCCTGTCGAGGGGCTTTTGTGTGTCTGGGGGAGAGCGTGACGGAACTTGAGTTTTAAGCGGCGGAACCGGCATGGACCGGGAACCGCGGATCAACAAAATTTCTTTGAGGACAGAGGCGACAACAGTGAGTACGCAGTCACAGACGGATGAGTCTGAAGAGGCCGTCTACAGTTTTGCGGACATCGAGCAGAAGTGGCCGGCGGTCTGGGATGAGCTCGGCGTGTTCAAGCCCGCCGACGACGGCTCCAAGGAACGCCGCTACGTGCTGGACATGTTCCCGTACCCGTCCGGCGACCTGCACATGGGCCACGCTGAAGCGTTTGCCATGGGCGACGTCGTCGCGCGTTACTGGCGCCAGCTGGGTTATGACGTGCTGCACCCGATCGGCTGGGACTCCTTCGGCCTTCCCGCCGAAAATGCCGCCATTAAGAACAACGCGCACCCCAGCGACTGGACCTACCGCAACATTGACACCCAGGCGGCGTCGTTCAAGCGCTACGCCATCAGTGTTGACTGGTCGCGCCGGATCCAGACCTCGGATCCCGAGTACTACCGCTGGACGCAGTGGCTGTTCAAGCGCTTCTACGAGCGAGGCCTGGCGTACCGCAAGAACTCCCCGGTCAACTGGTGCCCCAAGGACCAGACCGTGCTGGCCAACGAACAGGTTGTCAACGGCGCCTGCGAACGCTGCGGCACGCAGGTCACCAAGAAGTCGCTGAACCAGTGGTACTTCAAGATCACCGATTACGCCGACCGCCTGCTGGATGACATGGACCAGCTCAAGGGTCACTGGCCCGAGCGCGTGCTGGCCATGCAGAAGAACTGGATCGGCCGCTCCGAAGGCGCGCACGTCCGGTTCAAGATCGAAGCCGACGGCGACAAGCCGGCCGAGCAGGTCACCGTTTTCACCACCCGCCCGGACACCCTCGCCGGGGCAACGTTCTTCGTCGTCGCCGCAGACGCGCCCCTGGCCGTGGAGCTGACCACCGACGAAAACATGGACGCCCTGCTGGACTACCGCGAGCAGGTCAAGGCTCTCTCGGACATCGAGCGCCAGTCCACCGAACGGGTCAAAACGGGCGTGTTCACCGGCCGCTACGCCGTTAACCCGCTCAACGGCGAGAAGCTGCCGGTCTGGGCCGCGGACTACGTCCTGGCCGACTACGGCACCGGAGCCATCATGGCCGTGCCCGCCCACGACCAGCGCGACCTGGATTTCGCCAAGACCTTCGACCTGCCCGTCCGTGCTGTCCTGGACACCGGAGAAGAGGACCCGGCCGTGTCCGGCACCGCCACCACCGGCGAGGGCACCCTGATCAATTCCGGGAAACTGGACGGCCTGCCGAAGTCCGAAGCCATTCCGGCAGCGATCGGGATGCTCGAGGAACAGGGCACCGGCGAGAAGTTCGTGAACTTCCGGCTGCGCGACTGGCTGCTCTCCCGCCAGCGGTTCTGGGGCACCCCCATCCCGATCATCCACTGCGAAAACTGCGGCGAGGTTCCGGTTCCCGATGACCAGCTGCCGGTCACGCTGCCCACCGGGCTGCGCGGCGAGGCGCTGGCGCCGAAGGGCACCTCGCCGCTGGCCTCGGTGGATGACTGGGTCAACGTCTCCTGCCCAAAGTGTGACGGCCCGGCCAAGCGCGACACCGACACCATGGACACCTTCGTGGACTCGTCCTGGTACTTCATGCGCTTTGTCTCCCCGCACTACACCGACGGACCGTTTGATCCCGAAGCGGCGAAGAACTGGATGCCGGTCGGCCAGTACGTGGGCGGCGTGGAGCACGCCATCCTGCACCTGCTCTACGCACGCTTCTTCACCAAGGTGGTCCACGACATGGGCCTGCTGGAAACCAGCGAGCCGTTCAGCTCGCTGCTGAACCAGGGCCAGGTCCTCAACGGCGGCAAGGCCATGTCCAAGTCCCTGGGCAACGGTGTGGACCTGGGTCAGCAGCTGGACAAGTTCGGCGTCGACGCCGTGCGCCTGACCATGATCTTCGCGTCCCCGCCGGAGGACGACGTCGACTGGGCGGACGTTTCGCCGTCGGGCTCCGCGAAGTTCCTGGCCCGCGCCTGGCGCCTGGGGCAGGCCGTCACCAGCGAACCCGGCGTGGACTTCTCCACCGGCGACAAGAAGCTGCGCGCGCTGACGCACCGCACCGTTGCCGACGCCACCGAACTGCTGGAGAACAACAAGTTCAACGTGGTGGTGGCCCGGACCATGGAACTGGTCAACGCCACCCGCAAGGCGATCGACTCCGGCGTCGGCGGAGCGGACCCCGCGGTCCGCGAAGCTGCCGAGACAGTGGCGATCATCCTGAGCCTGTTCGCGCCCTACACCGCCGAAGACCTGTGGTCCCTGCTGGGCCGCCCGGCTTCGGTGGCGAACGCCGGCTGGCCGGCCGTGGACGAAAAGCTGCTCGTCCAGGACACGGTTACCGCCGTCGTCCAGGTGCAGGGCAAGGTCCGCGACCGCCTCGAGGTGCCCGCCGACATCAGCGAGGAAGACCTGCGCAAACTGGCACTGGCTTCCGCGCCGGTGCAGAAGGCATTGGACGGGCGGGACATCCGCACCGTCATCGTGCGCGCCCCGAAGCTCGTCAACGTCGTTCCGGCGTAGGCTGGCGCACGGACGGCAACAGGCCAGGCAGGCAACAACGGGTAAGCGGCACGGGGGACGGATGAACGCGGACTGGCTGGAAAAGCTGAGCCAGCGAGCGAAACGGGGGCGGCTCCGCGAAGCCGGAGCCGCCCCCGCGCCCCGGGTCGGAGTGGTCACCGACTCCGCCGCCGCGCTGCCCGAAAACTGGGCAGCCTCCGCAGCAGTCACGGACCTGGTGCGGGTGGTTTCCATGCCGGTCATGATCGGCGACCAGATTTACGGCGAGGGCACCGATCGCATGATCGGCGCCCTCGCCTTGGCATTGGCGCAGGGCTCCGAAGTGCGGACCTCGCGCCCCGCGCCGGGGCAGTTTGAGGCGGCGTACGCGGAACTGGCCGCCGCCGGCTGCTCGTCGGTGGTCTCGCTGCATTTGTCCGGCCAGCTCTCCGGAACGGTGGATGCAGCCCGGCTCGCCGCCCGGAGTGCCTCCATTCCCGTTACCGTGATCGATACCGCCAGCGTGGCCATGGGCCTGGGTTTTGCCGTTGTTGCGGCGGCGGAAGCTGCGCGCGACGGCGGTTCGGCGGAGTCGGTTGCGGAAGCGGCACGGGCGGCCGCCCGCTCCGTCAGCATCCTCTTTTACGTTCCCAGCCTGGAGCAGCTGCGCCGCGGCGGGCGTGTCAGCGCTGCTGCGGGCTGGTTTGGCACCCTGTTTGCCGTGAAGCCCATCCTGGTGGTGCGGGAGGGCAAAATAGTGCCGCTGGAGCGGGTGCGCTCCGCCCCGCGTGCCCTCCTGAGGCTGACCGAACTGGTGCAGCAGAACATTGCCGCCCGGTCCGGACGGGTGCGCGTTGCCGTGCATCACTTCGGCAACGAAGGCGAGGCCGAGCGCTTGGCCGGGACCATCGCCGAAGCTTCCCCCGATGTGGAACTGATGATCTGCTCGCTGCCTGCGGTGCTGGCCGCCCATGCGGGCCTCGGTGTCCTGGCGGTGGCGGTTGCCGGCGAAGCAGCTGCACCGCCGCAGGTTCCGGGCGGCCCGAATGACCGTCCGGGGACGGGGACGGATTCCACCGCGGGAAGCGGGCCGGCAGGCGGATAACCGCCGCCGGAGTGCAGGGCCAACACCCAGGCGGCAGGACCAGAAGCGCAGGGGCGTCCTGCACAGGTGACGCCGATGCCACTGTGCCGGGAGCCTTCCCCTCAGGCGGATCGCCGGCAGCACCGCGGGCTCCTTCCCGGGGCTAGATTCCTGGCATGGCAGACCACCGTTGGGACACGTCCCCGTCCGCGCCGCGGCTTTCCCGCTCCCGGACCCCGGCGTCCGTTGAGGAACCAGGGACGGCTGCCGGAGAATACGGTGACGGGGCTGCCCCCGATAACGAGTGGGGCGGGGCGCCGCCCGAACGGCAGAGGCGCCGCTGGCTGATTTCTTTTCGTGCTTCTGTCCTGGCAGTCTGTCTGCTGGCGGGCGCGGTGGCCGGGCTGGTGGTTTTCAAGGGCGGGGGGCTGCCGGCGGAGGTTACGAGCGTTGACCTGGATCCCGCTCCCTCGGCTTCCCCGGCGGGAGACGGATCCGGGAGCGGCACCGGGGTTGGGGCCAACCCCGGGGACGATAATCCTTCCGACCACATCCAGGATCAGGACCACAACCAGGGTCAGGGCAACAGTCGGGACTCCGGCCCGGACCAGGGCAGCGGCACCGGTGCTCCCGGCGAGCCGGCAGGTCCGTCCGTTCTGGTCGTTCATGTTGCCGGGGCCGTCACCAGTCCCGGCGTAGTCCGGATTCCGTCCGGAAGCCGGGCCGGCGATGCCGTGGAGGCCGCCGGGGGAGCAGTGCCCGAGGCAGACCTGACGGCCGTTAACCTCGCGGCTCCGCTGCAGGACGGAGCAATGGTTATCGTGCCCAGGGTGGGAGAGCAGGCACCCGCGCCGGCCGATGGCGGCGCAGGAACCGGCGCGGTCTCGGGCGCAGACACGGGTACCGGAGCGGCCGGCGGCTCCGGAGCCGCGTCGGGTACCGGGGCGGGCCCGGGATCAGGTGCACAAGCGCTGGTCAACATCAACACTGCCTCGGTGCAGGACCTGGATGCACTGCCCCGGGTTGGGCCCGTGATCGCCGAACGAATCATTGCCTGGCGCAGTGAACACGGACGCTTTGCACGTCCCGAGGATATTGATGCGGTGCCGGGCATCGGCGAAGCCATGCTGGCTGCACTCCTGCCGCTCATCACGGTCTGACTGCGGCCCGGCCATGCCTGAGCAGGAGAACACCCGGACTCAGGGCCCAGCAGCGCACGGCAGCGGCAGCGGCAGCCGCAGCCGCTGGCACCGGTATTCGTCGGCCGCACTTCGCGGTCCGGCCCAGCTGCCTTTCCCCCGGGATTCGCCCGGAGCGGGCGGTAGCGCAGCCGATGGAGCTGAACGCAGGCGTGCCGGATCGGCGTTTGCCGCCCGGATCGTGCAGCGGACACGTGAGCGCGCGACGGAAACTCCACCGGAAATCCAGCTGCACCCCCTGCTGGAGCTGCGGCTTGTTCCGGTGGCAGCGGCTGCCTGGTGTGCCGCCGTCCTTGCAGTGCGGGGCGACGGGGGTGCAGTCACCACGGCTGGCGTCGCCCTGGCTGTAGCAGCGGCCGTCCTGCTGGTTGTCACTATGCCGGGCTCGGCCCGGCGGCGGGGGCGGCAACGGCCGCGGCGGCCGGCTGCACCTTTGCTGCTGAGGACTCTTGCACGCGCCACAGCCGTTCCCGCGGCAGCTGCCGCCCTGGTGTGCGTCTGTGCCGGAACGTCCCTGACTGAACGGACCGCCGGGCCCGTCAGTACCGCCATCGCTGCGGGGGCAACCATCACCGGGCAGTTCCGGGCAGCGACCGATGCACGGGCCGCAGCTGCGGACGGGTTCAGCGGAACCCCCCGCTATCTGGTGGAGGCAGTGCTTGAGGAAGCAACCAGTGCAGGGCAGCGCTTCAGTTCAGCAGCAACCGTCCTGATCATTGGCGGGAGCGGCTTCGGGAGTATCCACCTGGGTGACACGTTCAGTGCGTCAGGGCCGCTGCAGGCTGCCGATCCGGGCGAGCGTTCGGTCGCTGTCCTGTATGCAAACGGAGAGCCGCACGTTGTGCCGGCTGATGGCTGGGTCGGGGAGACCGCGCGCATCCGCACTGCCTTTGCAGCTGCCGCGAACCAACACTCGGGCATCTACGGAAAGGATGCGGCCGGACTTCTGCCGGGCATGGCACTCGGGGACCGCAGCACGCTTGACCCGACGCTGGAAGCGGCCATGAAGAATACCGGCCTCACCCATATCGTTGCCGTGTCCGGTGCCAACTGCGGGTTTCTCCTGGCCTTCGTTTTCCTTCTTGCCCGCGCGGCACGGCTGCCGCGCAGTGCTGCCGCCGCCGCAGGCATCCTGGCGCTGCTCGGATTTGTCCTCGTGGTCCGGCCTGACGCGAGCGTCCTGAGGGCCGCTGTCATGGGCAGCCTGGGAACGCTGGCGATTCTGTCCGGACGGGGAAAGCTGCCGGCATCGCTGCTGTGCCTGTCAATCGCCGTCCTGCTGGCTGTGGACCCCTGGCTCAGCGGCAGCTACGCATTCATTCTCTCGGTCCTGGCCACGGCCGGGTTGATACTGCTCGGGCCCCGCCTGACCAAGGTGCTTTCCCGCTTCCTGCCGTGGCCCCTGGCAGCGGCTCTGGCGGTACCGCTGGCCGCGCAGTTCTTCTGCTCTCCGGTCCTGGTACTGCTCCAGCCGCAGGTCCCGCTCTTCTCACTGGCTGCGAACGTTGCGGTTGCGCCCGTCATACCCCTGGTGACAATTGCCGGAATGGCAGCAGCAGTCCTGGCGTCCACTGCCCCGGTGCTGGCCGGTCCGCTCCTGCTGGCGGCAGGTGCCGGAGCAGCCTGGACGGCATTCGTCGCGCGGTCCTTCGCCGGTCTGCCCGGATCGTTGCTGCCGTGGCCCGGGGGAGCCCCGGGCGCCGTCCTCATGGCTGCCGCCGCAGCTGCAGGAGTCACTCTGCTGTGGCGGCTGGAGAGGGGCGGCATAGAAAGGCGGTCCGGGCCGGACAGGCCTGAAGCAGGGGCTGGACGGCGGGAAAGCGGCGGCCGGCCAAAGCAGCAGACGGCCCCGGGATCGGCTGTACCGTCGTTGTTCTCCGACCCGGCAAGGCCGGGGTGGCGCAGGACGGCGGCGGCAGCCGCTGCACTCCTGCTCCTTCCCTCCGGAGCCGTTGCGGCCTGGGACCGGCTGGGGTCCGGCGGGCCGGCACCTGGCCAGTGGGTCGCTGCTGCCTGCGATGTGGGTCAGGGCGACGGGCTGGTGGTGAGTACCGGGCCGCACAGCGCCGTCGTTATCGATGCGGGCCCCGATCCGGATGCAATTGACCGGTGCCTGCGCCGGCTGGGGGTCGAGACGATAGACCTTTTCATCCTGTCCCACGCGCATCTTGACCACTACGGCGGAGCCGCCGGCGTACTCAGGGGACGCCGGGTGGAGCGCGTCGCGTACTCCACCGCCGAGCAGCAGCTTGCCGGGCCGCTGCGGGAGGTGCTTGACGAGACCGGAGCTGAGACGGTGCGGCTTAGCGAAGGAATGGCTTCGCGCAGTGGAACGGTCCAATGGGAGGTCCTGTGGCCGCCAGGGGAGGGCGCGGTGCAGGCGACCGAGAACGACGCCAGTGCGGTTGTGCTGATCACGGTTGATCAGGACAGCGGTCCGGCCGGGTCCGTCTTCACGCTTTTACTCACCGGGGACATTGAAGAGGATGCCTCGGCCCGGATGCTGTCCCGCAACACGCGGCTGGTGAACGAAGGAGTGGACGTGCTGAAGGTGCCGCATCACGGGGCGCGGAACGGAGGCACGCAGCTGATCGAAGAGCTCCGGCCGGAGCTGGCGCTGATCTCCGTGGGCGCGGACAACGACTACGGCCACCCGGGCCCGGTGATCCTCCAGGCACTGGAGGATGCCGGCACCGCAGTGGTTCGCACCGACCTGCTCGGCTCAGTCACCCTTGACCTGGAGGGCAGGGGACTGCGGATCCGGCAACTGGATGGGCCCTGATCTGGATGGACTCCGATCGGGATGGGCCCTGATCCGGATGGCTCCGGTTCTGAGAGATAACAAAGGCGGCACGTGCCTGCAGGCACGCGCCGCCCGGTTTCCGCAACGGAGGTGAGTGTTACGGAGGATCAGCGCTACGGCTGGACAGCCTCGCCGAAGTACAGCTTTTCGTCGTGGTCCCAGCTCGGGCTCGTGGTCACAAGCAGGTCCAGCGGGCCATCGATCGGGACCGCAAAGGCCATGGTCACCTTCTGGGTGCCGCCGGGGAGGACCTTGCCCTGGAACTGGCCGTCGAGACCGCTGCCGCTGTCGAAGACCCGCTTGGCGGCAGTGCCTTCGGCGCCGTAATTCACGTCAACGTTGAACATGGCCGGGTCGAAGACCTCTTTGCTGTTGTTGGTGACGCTCACATCAAACAGCCGTACCTGGTTGGCGGTTGCCTCTGCCCCGGAGGCATACTGGCTGGCCGTCTTGCCGCCGGTGTAGGCGATGTTCACTGAGATTCCATCGTCGTAGGTCCACTCCTCGCCGAACTCGGCAACTTCGTCCGATGCGTCCGATGCGTCCGATGCGTCCGATGACGCCGACGGCGACTGGCTCGGAGCGGCGGAAGCAGATTTCTTGGGGTCGCTGGTGGCAGTGGCGGATTCCTTCGCCTCACTCGTGGCCGCGGGCGGGGAACTTGGGGCCGACGCTTCCTTGGTCGCGTCCGTGGAGCAGGCGGTCATGCCCAACAACCCTGCCAGGGCCAGCATGGTCAGGGATTTCTTCATGGCGTTCATTACGGTGTGTTCCTTCGATTTGAGACTGACACAGAGATGGCCGTGTGTCCGGAGACACACGGCCTGTATGGAGTGTAGTGCCCCGCCGGCCGGTGAAAATCCCCTGCCAGGGCCAGCAGGTGCCGGGAGAATCACCGGCAGGCATCCGGGGAGCCCCGGCAGGTAATGTTGGAGAGTCGCCTTACCGTTTGTTGTTTCCATCCCAGGAGTCTGTTCGCTGTGAATCCGGCCGTCCCCTCTGCAAAGCGCAGCACGTCCAAGCCCGCGGGAAAGTCCGCAGGGAAGACGGTGTCCTGGCGCGAGGTCGAACCGGCGCCGGTGGTGCTGCTCACCGGTCCCGAAGACTATCTGGCGGGCCGGGCGATGGAACGGATCCGGACCACCCTGCGCCAAAACCAGCCGGACACGGAACTGGTCCGTATGGACGCGTCCACGTATGCGTCCGGAGAGCTGACCCTGCAGTCCAGCCCGTCATTGTTCGGCGAGGCCAAACTCATCGAAGCTTCCAACCTGGCCACCATGAATGAGGATTTCCTCACTGACACGCTCGCTTACCTGGCCGATCCCGCCCCGGACACCGTGCTGGTCATGCACCACGGCGGCGGTAACCGCGGCAAGAAGCTGCTGGATGCGGTGAAGGGCGCGGGAGCTACCGTGGTGGACTGCCAGCCGTTCAAGAAGGACACCGAAAAGCTGGAATTCGTAGCGGTGGAATTCAAGGCTGCGCGTCGCCGGATCGATCCGTCCGCCTCCCGTGCCCTGGTGGCTGCCGTAGGTTCGAAGCTGGCGGACCTTGCAGCCGCCTGCCGGCAGCTGATCGATGACTCAACCGGGGAGATCAGCGAAGAACTCGTCGAGAAGTACTACGGCGGCCGGGTGGAAGCCACGGCGTTCAAGGTGGCTGACGCCGCTTTGGCCGGACGCGGCGGGCAGGCACTGTCCATGCTGCGGCACGCGCTCGACACCGGCGTCGACCCTGTGCCGCTGGTCGGTGCCCTGGCCATGAAGGTGCGTGCGGTTGCCAAGGTGGCGAACCTGCGCGGCTCGTCGGCCTCGATGGCTAAGGAGTTGGGGATGGCGCCGTGGCAGGTGGACCAGGCCCGCCGGGATGCCCAGCACTGGTCGCAGGAGTCCCTGATCAAGGCCGTCCAGGTGCTGGCCGAAGCTGACGCGCAGGTGAAGGGCGCCGGCCGGGACCCGGTCTACGCCGTCGAGCACGCGGTCACCGTCATTTCCCTCGCTGCCGCGGGGCGCTGACCCGCGGGGAGTTTGAAGGGCGGGAGGCGCTAACCCGGAGTGGGGTTGCAGGGCGGCGCCAACCCGCGGGCTTCGGGCATCCGCTGGTAACTTCCGCTGGTTAAAGCAGTCCGGCCGGCCCCCGAAGGGACCGGCCGGACTGATAAGACTAAAGCAAAAACAGCTGCTTAGAGCGCGCTGACCTTCTTGGAGATGGCCGACTTGCGGTTTGCAGCGTTGTTCTTGTGGATAACACCCTTGCTGACGGCCTTGTCCAGCTTGCGGCTGGCGTTGGCCACCGCTGCGACTGCTGCATCCTTGTCGCTGGCCTTCAGGGCAGCGTCAACGGAGCGGATTGCGGTCTTCAGCTCGGACTTCACCGAGTTGTTACGCATGCGCGCCTTCTCGTTGGTGAGGATGCGCTTCTTCTGGGACTTAATATTGGCCACTTATATAAACTCTCTTTGTATTGCGGACTTGGTCGGTGAGGGAATTTCAGCCCAGACATTGACTGAGCGGCGTGGGGATACCGTAATGGCGCCTGAACTGAAGTGCCCGTCGACCTGCGCGGACACACAGCAATAAATGTTAGCAGAACTTGGGCTTAACCGCCCGTTGAGGTGCCGCGGCGCGGCGGCGTCGGGCTTTCGCCCCGGCCCGGGGATTCTTAGGCCCGGGCCGCAAAAGCCTTCCGGACCCGTTCGAAGGCGGCAGGAGACAGGACGGCTCCCTGCCGACGGACGGACGCGGGATCCAGCTGCAGCACGCGGTCGACCTTCACTTCACTCGGCCGGCCCTGCGGGTCCCAGGGACCGGTGCCCACGTCCACATAATCCGGGTCCGACTTCCGGCCGTTGTTGCGGTCCCTGGTTGTCATCATCAGGGCCAGGAGGCGGGACCCGTTGCGGCCGATCAGCAGTACCGGCCGGTCCTTGCCCTGCGAATAGTCGTCCTCGTAGGGAACCCATGCCCAGACGACCTCGCCCGGGTCCGGCGAGCCGTCAGGCGACGGAGCGTAAAGCGGGGTGACGCTACCGCGGTAGTCGCCGGGGTAGGAGGACGACGCCTTCCCCGCTGAGGGAGACTTCGCAGACGCCTGGTTTTTCCCCGGCGACGACGACGGCTTCTTCGGTGCCGGTGCCGGTGCCGGTGTCCGGCCCTTCGGCCTGGAGCGTGTTCCTCCGCGCGCCGGGGAGGAGTTGGGAGCCGGGGAGGATTTGGGAGAGGAACGGGTTGAAGCGGAGGGGCCCGGGCCGCCGGTGCCGGCACGCGAGAGCAGGCGAAGGGCGGAGCGGGCGAGGGAAAGCAGGGAACGGCTGGAGAAGGACATGTCCCCACGCTATTACGTTCCGCAGTTCCAGCACGGGCGGGCAAACGTGGGAGACTGTTAATTCAGTAGTTAAACCACCAGGAAAAACCGACGAACCGCGCCCAGACCGGTTCCGGCCTGCGGCCTTGAGCCCGCAGCCGCCGTGAAGTCCTGTGAACAGTAAAGGAACCGCCACAGTGTCACCTATGGCCCGCTTCTCACCGGTGCCTGCCGCGACGGATCCGGCGATCATCAGAAACTTCTGCATCATCGCCCACATCGACCACGGCAAGTCCACCCTGGCCGACCGCATGCTCCAGTCCACCGGCGTCGTTGAGCATCGGAACATGAAGGCCCAGTACCTGGACCGGATGGATATCGAGCGTGAGCGCGGCATCACCATCAAGTCCCAGGCGGTTCGCATGCCGTGGGAACTCGACGGCGAGTCCTACGCCCTGAACATGATCGACACCCCGGGCCACGTTGACTTCACCTACGAGGTCTCCCGCTCCCTGGCCGCCTGCGAAGGTGCAGTGCTCCTGGTGGACGCCGCCCAGGGGATCGAGGCGCAGACACTGGCCAACCTGTACCTGGCGATGGAAAACGATCTGACGATCATCCCCGTCCTGAACAAGATCGACCTTCCGGCAGCGCAGCCCGAGAAGTACGCCGAGGAACTGGCGAAGCTGATCGGCGGCGATCCGGCGGACGTCCTGAGGGTCTCCGGCAAGACCGGCGTGGGCGTTGAAGCCCTGCTGGACCAGATTGTCCGCGAGATTCCGGCACCGGTGGGCGACCCCGACGCTCCCGCCCGGGCCATGATCTTCGACTCCGTGTATGACACCTACCGCGGCGTCGTTACGTACGTGCGCGTGGTGGACGGCAAGCTCTCGCCCCGGGAACGCATCCAGATGATGTCCACCCGGGCCAGCCACGAACTCCTGGAAATCGGGGTCAGCTCGCCGGAGCCCACCCCCTCCAAGGGACTGGGAGTCGGCGAAGTCGGCTATCTCATCACCGGTGTGAAGGACGTGCGCCTGTCCAAGGTTGGCGACACCGTCACCAACCTGGCCAAGCCGGCAGAGAAGTCCCTCGAAGGCTACGCCGATCCGAAACCGATGGTGTTCTCCGGGCTGTACCCCATCGACGGCGCCGACTATCCGGTACTGCGCGACGCGCTGGAAAAGCTGATGCTCAATGACGCCGCGCTGGTGTACGAACCCGAGACGTCCGCTGCGCTGGGCTTCGGCTTCCGGGTGGGTTTCCTGGGCCTGCTGCACCTGGAAATCACCCGCGAACGGCTCGAGCGCGAGTACAACCTTGACCTGATCTCCACCGCACCCAACGTGGAGTACGAGGTGACGCTCGAGGACAAGAAGGTGGTCACGGTGACCAACCCCAGCGAGTACCCCGAAGGCAAGATCAAAGAGGTCCGCGAGCCGATGGTCTCGGCCACGATCCTGGCGCCGAACGAGTTTGTGGGCGCCATCATGGAGCTGTGCCAGGCCCGCCGCGGAGTCCTGGGCGGCATGGACTATCTCTCCGAGGACCGGGTGGAAATCCGGTACCGCCTGCCGCTGGCCGAGATTGTTTTCGACTTCTTCGACATCCTCAAATCCAAGACCCGCGGCTACGCCTCGCTGGACTGGAAGGCCGACGGCGAACAGGTTGCCGACCTGGTCAAGGTGGACATCCTGCTCCAGGGCGAACAGGTGGATGCGTTCAGCTCCATCACGCATAAGGACAAGGCGTACTCCTACGGCGTGATGATGACCGGCAAGCTCCGCGAGCTGATTCCGCGCCAGCAGTTCGAGGTGCCCATCCAGGCGGCCATCGGCTCCCGCATCATTGCCCGCGAATCCATCCGCGCCATCCGCAAGGACGTGCTGGCCAAGTGCTACGGCGGCGACATCAGCCGCAAGCGCAAGCTGCTCGAAAAGCAAAAGGAAGGCAAGAAGCGCATGAAGATGGTGGGCCGCGTTGAGGTCCCCCAGGAAGCCTTCGTGGCAGCGCTTTCCTCCGACGAATCCAAGGACAAATCCAAGAAGTGACACCCAGTGCACTGCCCCTCGGGGATCCGGCACCCGCTGACGGACTGCTGCCCGCCCAGGCGGGGGAAGGAGCGGAGAACCGGAAGTTCGGGCTCTACGTCCACATTCCGTTCTGCTCCGTCCGCTGCGGGTACTGCGACTTCAACACCTACACCGCCACCGAGCTCGGCGGCGGCGCCTCCCAGGCGGCCTACGGTGGCACGGCGGAGCAGGAAGTGCGCTTCGCTGCCCGCGCGCTGAAGGCCTCGGGGCTCCCGGACCGGAAGATGGGCACCGTCTTTTTCGGCGGCGGCACCCCCACCCTGCTGCCCGCGGAGGATCTCGCCGGGATCCTGAAAACCGCCGTGGACATGTGGGGGCTGGAGCCGGGAGCCGAGGTCACCACCGAGGCCAACCCCGATTCGGTTACCCCGGCCTCGCTGCAGCTGCTGGCCGACGCCGGCTTCACCCGCGTCTCCTTCGGCATGCAGTCGGCCGTTCCGCACGTGCTGGCGGTCCTGGACCGCACCCACACGCCGTCGCGCGTTCCCGAAGCCGTGAAATGGGCGCGCGACGCCGGCCTGAAGGTGAGCGTTGACCTCATCTACGGCACGCCGGGGGAGTCCCTGGCGGACTGGGAAGTCTCCGTCCGCGAGGCGCTGAGCTACGAACCGGACCACATCTCGGCGTACGCGCTGATCATCGAGGACGGCACCAAGCTGGCGGCGCGCATGCGGCGCGGCGAAGTGCCGCCGATCGACGACGACGACCACGCGGACAAATACCTCATGGCCGACGAAATGATGACGGCGGCCGGACTGTCCTGGTACGAGGTGAGCAACTGGTCCCGGACCCCCGCCGACCAGTGCCGGCACAACCTGGCCTACTGGCGCAGCGACGACTGGTGGGGCATCGGCCCCGGCGCGCATTCGCATGCCGGCGGCGTGCGCTGGTGGAACGCCAAGCACCCCACCGCCTACGCCCAGCGGCTTGCGGCGGGGGAATCACCGGCGGTGGGACGCGAGACGCTCGACGCCGAAACCCGGTACGTGGAAGATGTCATGCTGCGCACCCGGCTCGCCGAGGGCCTGGAGCTGTCCCGGCTGAAGGACTCCGGCCGGCTCGCCGTCGCCGGGCTCATGGCTGACGGACTGGTGGACCCGAAGGCTGCACTCACCGGCCGTGTGCTGCTCACGACGAAGGGCCGCCTGCTCGCAGACGCCGTCGTGCGCCGCCTGCTCCCGGACTAGACGGATCCGGCGGGAGCTGAAGGCAACCGCTTAACCAGGCAACAGCCAGGGATAATGCAGAACAAAGGACCCCGGGGCGGCAGCAGCGCCGGCCCGGGGTCCTTTGTGTGTCTGCGGAGGGTTACTGGATGCGGCGCAGGTTCAGCCGGTACCGGTAGGGGCGCCCGCGGTTGACCTCGATGCCGGCGACAACCGAGGAAACGGCAATGGCAACCCAGAGCAGGGCGTTCAGGATGGCGAAGACCCAGCCGATTCCGGGAATGAAGGACAGCAGCCAGGCCACCAGGGCAATGATGGTGGGAGGGAGGGTGAAGTTCAGCGCTTCCTTGGATTCCTGCGCGGTGAACGGGCCGCGGTCACGGAAGACCAGGTAAATGATCAGGGACGGAATGAACCCCAGGATGCCGCCGAAGTGGGCCATCGTGGCCCACTGCCGGTCCTCGGAGGCAGTCAGGGGCAGGGCAGTGGCCGGAGCGCCCTGATAGGCGGGACGAGCGCCGGAACCCCGGTCGTCGGACTGGGGGTGGTGGTTCTGACGAATGTTCGACACTGCTGTTTCCTTTGTGACTCTGGACGCCTGGTCGGTTCGGTTTACTGCCCTACATCTCATCTAGGTTACTGGCAACCGGGCTCCGTCCCGGCACGCGGGGCCGTGCGCGGGTCGCTACGGAACGGTCAGGAAGTCGATCACTTCCTCCACCCGGCCCAGCAGGGAGGGCTCGAGATCGGCGTATGAGGTGACTGCGCCCAGCAGTTTCTTCCACCCCACGGCCACGTCCGTGTGGTCCCGGTGCGGCCAGCCCAGGCCTTTGAGGATGCCCGTTTTCCAGTCTTCGTTCCGGGGGACAACCGGCCAGGCGGAGAGGCCGATGGTCTGCGGTTTGATGGCCTGCCACACGTCCACGTACGGGTGCCCCACGATGAGCACGTTTCCGCGCGCACCCGGATGTTTCATGGCCTCGGCGGCAATGCGGGACTCCTTGGAACCGGCCACCAGATGGTCCACCAGTATTCCCAGCCGTCGCCCCGGGCCCGGATTGAAGTCCCGCACGGCAGCGTACAGGTCATCCACCCCGTGCAGGGGTTCGACGACGATGCCCTCCACACGGAGGTCGTCGCCCCACACCTTCTCCACCAGTTCGGCGTCGTGCTTGCCTTCCACCCAGATGCGGCTCGCCCGTGCCGTGCGCGCCCGCACGTTGTCCACCCGAAGGGAACCCGACGCCGTTCGCCGCGACGCAGGTGCCGCGGCCTTGACGGCGGGCACCACTTCCACCGGTTCGCCGTCGAGCAGGAAGCCGAAACCCAGTTCGAAGGACTTGGTTTTCCCCCGGCGGTCCTCCAGCACCATCAGATGCAGTCCGCCGGACTTCTCCACCCGCACCACCGCTCCGACCCAGCCGCTCTGCACGTCTTCGAGCACCAGGCCCGCCTCGGCTCCGACTTTGGGAAGTGTTTTCCGGGCCGGAGCACTGATGTCCTGCGGCCCCCACGAAAAGTTGGACACTGGTGTTTTCCTCGCTTTGGTTGGTCCGCTGCAGCCGGCAAGTGCACGTCCGGCAGCAGTGCGGCACGGGCCACTCAATGCTAGCAACGACCCCGATCCGTATTAGACTTAGCACTTAGGCATGGTGAGTGCTAACCGGGAACGCTCCGGGCACACAGAACATACGGCCATCAGCGAGGGAGGGAAAACCATGAGTGAACCACGCAGACTCGAGGTGCTCCGGGCCATTGTTGAGGACTATGTCCATTCGCGCGAACCCGTTGGCTCCAAGGCCCTCGTGGAGAGGCACCAGCTCGGCGTCTCCAGCGCAACCATCCGCAACGACATGGCGGCCCTTGAAGAAGAGGGGCTGATTGTTGCTCCCCACACTTCAGCCGGCCGCATCCCCACCGACAAGGGCTACCGGCTGTTTGTCGACCGGATTTCGGACGTGAAGCCGCTCTCGGCGGCCGAGCGAAGGGCAATCCAGACCCTGCTGGAGGGCGCCGAAGACCTCGACGACGTGATGGAACGGACCGTCCGCCTGCTGTCGCAGCTGACCAACCAGGTGGCCGTTGTGCAGTATCCGCATCTGGGGAACGCACGCGTGCGGCACATCGAGTTTGTCCTGCTCGCACCTGCCCAGGTGCTGGTCGTCCTGATCTCAACCACCGGCCGGGTGGAGCAGCGCGTCATCACGATGCCGGACCAGGTCGCGGAACAGGACCTCCTGGAGCTGCGGCAGCATTTCCTCGCCGCGCTGGGCGGGACCCCGCTGACGCGTATCACCGGGCAGCTCGCCGAGTGCCTGGCAACGGTTCCGGCGCAGAAGCGGCGCAACGCCGGGGCACTGGCCCGCTGCCTCGAGCAGCTGGCCGGAATTAACCGCGAGGACCGCATGGTGATGGCGGGAACCGCCAACCTGGCCCGGTCCACCGTAGACTTTCCCCTGACGATCGGCCCGATCCTCGAGGCACTTGAGGAACAAGTGGTCATGCTTCGGTTGTTGTCCGAAATGGAGCAGGACGCCCGGGGTGTTTCCGTCCGGATCGGACGCGAAAACCCCCACGGTTCCTTGTCGGAGGCATCAGTGGTGGCCACCGGCTACGGACCGGATTCCTCGGCGAAGGTGGGTGTGCTGGGTCCAACCCGCATGGACTATCCCAACACCATGGCGACTGTCCGTGCCGTGGCCCGCTACCTTTCCCGGATACTGAACAACTAGAAAAACGTTAGACAATACAGCAGCAGTCGCCGGTGGCCGGCCCGCCGGAGGGCGGCCGGCCACCGGCGGAAGTCTTCGAAGCGAAGAGAACACCGCAGAAGCGGAAACTGCAATTACAGGAAGCGATGTGCACGAGTGAGCGATCACTACCAGGTCCTGGGCGTTGGACGCGACGCCACGGGCGAAGAAATCAAGAAGGCGTACCGGAAGCTGGCCCGAAAGCTGCACCCGGACGTCAACTCCGCTCCCGGAGCGCAGGACGAATTCAAGGCTGTGACCCACGCCTACGAGGTGCTGGCGGACCCGCAGAAACGCCGCATCTACGACACCACCGGCAATGAAAACGGCAACGACAACGGCTTCGGCGGCGGTGCCGGGTTCGGCGGCCAGGGCTTTGGCTTCCAGGACATTTTCGACACCTTCTTCGGCGGAGCCGGAGCGGGCGGCGGCCGGGGACCGGCCTCGCGCACCCGCCGCGGCCAGGACGCCCTGATCAACGTGCGGATCGACCTCAAGGATGCCGTTTTCGGCACCAACAAGAAGATCGACGTCGACACCGCCGTCACCTGCCCGACCTGCGACGGCAGCTGCTGCCAGCCCGGCACCTCCCCGCGGACCTGCGACATCTGCCACGGCACCGGCCAGGTGCAGCGCGCCGTCCGGTCCATCCTGGGCCAGGTCATGACCAGCGCTCCCTGCGGCTCCTGCCAGGGCTTCGGCTCGGTCATTCCGGACCCCTGCCACGAGTGCGCCGGCGAGGGCCGCGTCCGCAGCCGCCGCACCCTGAACATCAAGATCCCCGCCGGAGTTGCCACCGGCACGCGGATCCAGCTCAGCGGCCAGGGCGAAGCCGGAACCGCCGGCGGGCCCCAGGGCGATTTGTACGTGGAGATCCGGGTCAATGCAGATCCCACCTTCGTCCGCGAAGGTGATGACCTGCATGCCACTCTGACGGTTCCCATGACCGCAGCCGCCCTGGGCTCCTCGATCAACTTCGAGACGTTCGACGGCGACCGCGAGATCACCGTCAAGGCCGGCACCCAGTCGGGCGAGATCACCACCCTCAAAGGGCTTGGCGTCACTCACCTGCGCGGCTACGGCCGCGGAGACCTGCTGGTTCATCTGCACGTTGAAACCCCGCAGAAGCTGGACGCAGAGCAGGAAGAGCTCCTCCGCAAGCTGGCCCAGCTGCGCGGCGAGGAATACGCAGAGGGACGCCTGGCCGGCAGCGGTTCCGGTGTCTTCGCCAGGCTGCGGGACCGCCTGGGCAACCTCTAGCCATGACCAACCCCATCTTCTTCGGTGATCCCGGGGCCGTGCGCGCCGCGGTGCCCGGATCCGTGCTGGTAATCGAGGGGCCGGAGGCCCACCACGCTGTTGCCGTGAAACGCCTCGCCCCGGGCGAGCCGGTGGACATCGTGGACGGCGCGGGGCTGCGGCTAACTGGAACTGTGTCAGCTGCCTCGCCTGCGCGGCTGGAAGTTAGCGTGGAAGCCGTCACCGAAGAGGACGGAGCGGCCGAAACCCTGATACTGGTCCAGGCCCTGGCGAAGGGCGGCCGCGACGAGCAGGCCGTCGAAGCGGCAACGGAGCTCGGCGTGGACAGGGTCATCCCCTGGCAGTCCGAGCGCAGCATTGTCCGCTGGCGTGCGGACAAGGCCGCCAAGGGGCAGGCGAAATGGCAGGGCATTGTCACCGCCGCCGCCAAGCAGTCCCGGCGTTCAGCCGTGCCTTCGGTGGAAGAGCTCGCGGAGTCGAAGGCGCTGGCGCGCCGGCTTGCCGGGATTGACCTGGTGCTGGTGCTGCATGAGGAGGCCGACGGCGCCCTGGTTCCGGCGGTCACCGAGGCGCGCCGGCGCGCAGGGGACCGGCCGCTGAGCATTGCGGTGGTCGTGGGGCCGGAGGGCGGAATCAGCGCTTCGGAAGTGGAGCTGCTGCGCGGCGGCGGAGCCGTGGCTGTTCGCCTGGGCCCGCACGTGATGCGTTCATCAACCGCGGGGCCTGCTGCCCTTGCCGTCCTGAATTCCGCGCTGGGCCGCTGGTAGGGCCGGGCAGCCGCTGGTAGGACGGGGCCCGGTGCTACTGGGCCGCTGAAGTGACGGTCACGCGCTTGGAATCTTCGTTGGCACGCTCCGTGCCGTGGAAGACGCTCACGCTGTACTCGCCGGCGGGCAGCTCAACGGTAAAGCGGAAGAGCGAGGGTCCGCCGGTGGAGGCCTCGAGTTCGGCGTAGCCCCGAGCCACGGCCTCTCCCGCGGGCCGGCCGTCAACGATGGGCTCCACCCGCCAGGACAGCTGCCCGCCTTCGGGCACGGCCGTACCCTGGACCGTGAGGCTGGGCTGCGTGCTGTCGCCCTCCTGCGGGTCGATGATCCAGATGGGTGCCATGAGTGCCGGGTCCCGCTGCTGAGGGCCCTCCAGGACTTCATGGCCGAAGGCCGTGTATCCCGCCTTGCCGTCCACCAGCAGCACTACTGAGGACTGGTGGCCAACGGTGGTGAGCCCGGCGTTGGAAGCTGCTGCGGTGGCGGTGTAGACCAGCTGCTGGACCGCGCGGTGCGCCATTCCTGCATCCATGGACGTTCCAAAAGCATCCTCGGAGATATCCACGGTGATGACGTTCTTGCCCGAGATTGAGGCGGAAACGCTGCCGGCCTTCTTCCACGGATTGAAGTAGTCGGGGTCCGACGGCGCGCCCGAGGTCATGGCCAGAACTGCTTCCCCGATGGGGTCGCCGTCCTTCTCTGCAGGCTGGAACTCCCGGTAGAGGTGTACGTCAGACCCGTTCAGGCCCAGCCAGTACACCGGGATGCGGCCCGGGGCGGGCTTGCCCTCGGCCGGGGGAGGGGCGCTCAGCGGAGCGGCAACAGTGCTCCCCGCAGCATCTCCGAAGGAGATGGGCATCGTAGTGGTGGGGGTAGCGGCGACCACTCCGCAGCCGCTAAGGAGGAGCGAAGAGACGGCCAGCAGTCCGAGGTATCCACGGCGGCCCGGCTGCGCCAACCGGCGTTTTAATCCCATTCAGTCCTCCTTTCGCAAAACGGTCGCTTCCCAGCTTGGCACATGCCAAACGCCGGATCCGCGGTCTTGACCTTCCTGCGACCGGACTGAGACCCGATTGATACCGGGCAGGGGAAGCGTGTTCCCGGCCGCACTGCCTTCCGGTTCACCGAAGGCGGAAATCAGGGCGGGCGCAGCGGGGCAGCATCAAGTAATATTGGACTGTCTGTCTTAACACCGGCGGGCACGCTGGCCAGGAACACGTGCAGGCCGCATGCTCGTTCACAACATTCTGCAAACAACACACTCTCCAAAAGGGGCGATGAAAGGCCTGCGAAGGCCGAATATATGACTGAATCCTCAGGAATTGGCACCATCGGGCTGGATCAGCAGACCATTGTCTTTGATTCCACTGAACACATGGTCCAGTCACTGGGTGCCAATGACGAGGCACTCAAAATCATCGAGGCCGCTTATCCGGAAGTCAGCCTGCACGTGCGGGGCAATGAGCTTTCGATCTCCGGTCCGGCACCCGCGGTGGAGCGTACCCACCGGCTGGTCACCGAGGTACGGACACTGGCACGCAGCCAGACCAAGGTCACCCCGCAGCTCCTGGAACAGCTCATCACCATGCTCAGGGACCAGAGTGCGTCGCGTCCGGCGGAAGTCCTCACCCAGAACATCCTGTCCACCCGCGGCCGCACCATCCGTCCCAAGACGCTGAACCAGAAGAACTACGTTGATGCGATCGACCGGAACACCATCGTGTTCGGGATCGGGCCGGCCGGCACCGGCAAGACCTACCTCGCCATGGCGAAGGCGGTCCAGGCGCTGCAGCAGAAGGAAGTCAGCAGGATCATCCTGACCCGCCCCGCGGTTGAGGCCGGAGAGCGCCTGGGCTTCCTGCCCGGAACGCTCAGCGACAAGATCGATCCTTACCTGCGCCCGCTTTACGACGCGCTGCACGACATGATGGACCCGGACTCGATTCCGCGGCTGATGGCCGCCGGAACCATCGAAGTGGCTCCGCTGGCGTACATGCGCGGACGTACCCTCAACGACGCCTTCATCATCCTGGACGAAGCGCAGAACACCACCCCCGAGCAGATGAAGATGTTCCTGACCCGGCTGGGGTTCGGCTCCAAGATGGTGGTGACGGGCGACGTCACCCAGGTGGACCTCCCCGGCGGGACGGCCTCCGGCCTGCGGATCGTCCACGACATCCTCGGCGACATCGACGACGTGTCCTTCTCTGAACTTCACGCCTCGGACGTGGTCCGGCATTCCCTGGTCAGCAGCATTGTCACCGCTTACAGCGAATGGGACGAGTCCAGGCGCAGCAGTGATGCTGCCGCCGGAAACCGCCGCACCTCGGGGCGGGGGAACGCCAAATGAGCATCGAGGTTAACAACGAGTCGGCCGTCGCGGTGGATGAAGAGGAACTCTCCCTGCTGGGACGGTACCTGCTGGAAAATCTGTACGTGCATCCGGAAGCGGAACTCTCCATTATTTTGGTGGACGAGGAAGCCATGGAGAAGCTGCACATTGAATGGATGGACATCCCCGGGGCCACCGACGTCCTCTCCTTCCCGATGGATGAACTGCGCCCCGGCGTCCCCGGACGCGTGACGCCGGCGGGAGTCCTCGGCGATATCGTGCTGTGTCCGCAGGTCGCCGCCGAACAGGCGGAGACGGCAGGGCACAGCATGCAGGAGGAGCTGCTGCTGCTGACCACGCACGGCGTGCTGCACCTGCTCGGCTATGACCACGCCGAACCCGAAGAAGAACGGGAAATGTTCGGACTGCAGCGCGAGCTCCTCTCCTACTACCTGGGCCGGGAAGCCCCGAAGGAGACGCGCAGTTGAGTTTTGCCCTGCTGATTTTCATGGCCGTGGCCTTCATGGTCCTGGCCGGGCTGCTCACAGCCGCTGAATCCGCGTACGGCTACCTGCCGCGGCACGAGGCCGAGGCACTGCTGCACGGCAAGGCCGGCAAGCCGCTGCGCAGAATCCTGCAGCACCCCGTGGCGCACATGCACGCACTGCGGTTCTGGCGTGTCTGGTTCGAAATGGCCACGGCCGTCTCCGTGGCAACGCTGTTCCAGATGCTCCTGGACAACATCTGGCTGGCCGGTCTGCTCGCCACGGTGGTGATGGCCGGAATCGGTTTCGTACTGGTGGGCGTTTCGCCCCGCCAGATCGGCCGCAAGCACGTCACCGGCGTCGTCGTCCTGACCGCCGGAATGGTACGGTTCCTGCGCGTGGTGCTGGGGCCGGTGCCGGGCTGGCTCGTCCGCCTGGGCACCGCCGTCGCGCCGGGCACGCAGGGGCCCGATGCCGCCTTCTTCACGGAGGAGGAATTCCGTGAACTGCTGGACCGTGCGTCCGAAGCGGACATGATCGAAAATACGGAGGCCGAGCTCATCCACTCCGTCTTCGAACTGGGAGACACGAAGGTCCGTTCCGTGATGGTGCCCCGCACCGACATGGTCTGCATCGACGCCGGGTCCAACCTGCGGCAGGCGATGTCCCTGTTCCTGCGCTCCGGCTACTCCCGCGTTCCCGTGATTGAGGACAGCGCCGACCAGATTCTGGGCATCCTCTACCTGAAGGACGTGGCCGCGCAGATGCACTCCAATCCTTCAGAGGCCACGGTCCGCCGTGTGGAGGAGTTTGCGCGCGGCGTGCGGTACGTTCCCGAATCCAAGGCGGTCAGCGAACTGCTGCAGGAGCTGCAGCGCGAATCCACCCATGTGGCGGTGGTGATCGACGAATACGGCGGAACCGCCGGCCTGGTCACCCTGGAGGACCTGATCGAAGAGATCGTGGGCGAGATCGTCGACGAGTACGACTCCGAGCGCCCGGAGATCGAGAACCTCGGCGGGGGACGCTACCGCATCAGTTCCCGCGCCGGCATTGATGATCTCGGCGAACTGTTCGACGTCGACCTCGAGGACGACGAGGTGGACACCGTGGGCGGCCTGCTGGCCAAGGCCCTGGGCCGCGTGCCGATTGTCGGCAGCGAGGTGGTGGTCGACGGCGTCGTGCTCCATGCCGAGCGCCTGGAAGGCCGCCGCAACCGCGTGTCCCACATCATCGCCTGGAAACAGCACCGCGACGCTGACACAGACGCACAATACGACGACGGCAGGGAACCCTCCCGCGTCCATTCAACAGAATTGGTACCCCGCAATGACTGATCCACAATTCCGCGCCGGCTTTGTCTCGCTCGTGGGCCGGCCCAACGCCGGAAAATCCACGCTGACCAACGCCCTGGTGGGCCAGAAGGTGGCCATCACCTCCTCCAAGCCCCAGACCACGCGCCACACCATCCGCGGGATTGTGCACCGCGAGGACTCCCAGCTGATCCTCGTGGACACTCCGGGACTGCACCGGCCCCGGACGCTGCTGGGCAAGCGGCTGAACGACCTGGTGGCCGACACCCTCTCCGAGGTGGATGCCATCGGTTTCTGCCTCCCGGCCAATGAAGCAGTGGGCCCCGGCGACCGGTACATCGCAAAGCAGCTTGCTGCGCTGAAGAAAAAGCCGGTGGTGGCGCTGGTTACCAAGACCGACCTCGTGGACCGGGCGGCCCTGGCCAAGCAGCTCATGGCTGTGACGGCCCTGGGCAATGAGGTCCTGGGCGAGGCCGGATGGGCCGACATCGTGCCGGTATCCGCAGCGGACGGTTTCCAGGTGGACACCGTCGCCGAGGTCCTCTCCGGCTACATGCCGTCCTCGCCGCCGCTATACCCGGACGGCGAACTGACCGATGAGCCGGAAGCGGTCATGGTCGCCGAACTGATCCGTGAAGCCGCGCTGGAAGGCGTCCGCGATGAGCTTCCCCACTCCCTGGCCGTTGTGGTGGACGAGATTGTTCCCCGCGAGGGACGTTCCGAAGACAACCAGCTGCTGGACATCCGGGTAAACCTGTACGTGGAAAGGTCTTCCCAGAAGGCCATCATCATCGGCAAGGGCGGCGCCCGGCTGCGGGAAGTCGGCACCAATGCACGGCTGGCCATCGAAGCGCTCCTTGGCACCCGCATCTACCTTGACCTGCACGTCAAGATCGCGAAGGACTGGCAGCGGGATCCCAAGCAGCTGGTGAAGCTGGGCTTCTAACCCCGGCGGAATGCGGGTACCCTGAATTTTCTTTTCAGGGTCGCCGCGTACACTTTGAACATTCAGGTGCAAGTCACCGTCGTTGACCACGAATCAGAACACGAATCATTGAAGGGGACCGGCTCATGTCATCTCGCCGTGCCGTAACGGGTGCCGGTCCCTCCGGAAACTCAGTGTCCGGAGCCTCCGGATCGCAAAACCCCGGCGGCCGGCATCTGGGGCGCCGCGGCGCTCCGCACGCCGTGCTGCGGGCCGCGGCCATGATTCTGTCCCTGACCCTGGTTTCGGGTCTGGTCTTTGTGGGTGTGCAGGTTATCCGCCTGCAGAACAACCTGGACACCAAACCGCTGAACCTCGGCTCCGGTCAGGAGTCAGCGCCGCCGGTGGACTCCAACACGGATCCGCTGCAGATCCTGATCTTGGGTACGGATAACCGCGACGGCCAGGAAAGCAACAACTCCGACGTCATGATGCTGGCCAACATGTCAGCGGACCGGTCCCACGTCACGGTGGTCAGTTTCCCCCGCGACCTGCTGGTCCCGCTGCCTGCCTGCACCGATCCGGAAACCGGAACCACCTACCCGGCCATGGACCTCGCGCAGATCAACGGCGCCCTGGGCAACGGCGGGCCGGGCTGCACCGTGGCCGCCATCAACGAGCTCACGGGCCTGAGCATCGACCACTTCATGATGGCCGACTTTGACGCGGTGAAGGAACTCTCCAACACCCTGGGCGGCGTTGAGGTCTGTGTTAACCAGCCGGTGGAGGACGAACTCTCCGGACTGAGCCTTCCCGCCGGCGTCAGCAGCGTGCAGGGCGACCAGGCCCTGGCCTTCCTGCGGACCCGCCACGGTTTCGGCAACGGCGGCGATGAGGGCCGAATCCGGGCGCAGCAGAGTTTCCTGGCCTCCATGGTCCGGAAGGTCCAGGACGAGGGCACGCTCAATAACCTGCCCAAGCTCTATTCCATCGCCGAGACGGTCACCCGGAACCTGACCGTCGATAAGGAACTGACCAACCCGACGTCGCTGATTGCCCTCGCCGGCCGGCTGAAGGATGTTGACCTCAGCCGGGTGGCCTTTGTTACCGCCCCGGTGGTGCCGTACGAATACGACAACAACCGGCTGGTCCTGGACGAAGCAGTCTCCGAGCCGCTCTTTACCGCTCTGGTGGAGGACCGGGACATTACGGAGCCTGCTCCCGAACCGGAGCCGGACGCTACGGCCCCCGCTGACGGCACCCCGTCCGTCCCGGCGGAGGAAGCACCGCTGTTTGACCCCGCGACCATTCCGGTCCGGATCCTCGATGCCACCGGCAGCACCGCGGACGCCGGCACGGAATCGCGTGACCAGGTCCTGGCCGCCCACCTGCTCTCGCAGGGCTACGCGCTGGCGGATGCCGCCGGCCGGATCGACGACTCCAGCCCGGCGACCCAGATTTTCCATGGCCCCGGTTACCTTGAAATGGCCGAACAGGTGGCCGCAGCACTCGGCGTTCCGGCCGTGCAGGTCATGGCCAGCAACCTGGTCAACGGCGTGAGCGTGCAGGTGGGAGAGGACTTCACCACCGGGACCACCATGCCCGACGCCGGCGACGTGGGCGGACTGAGCGGCCAGACCGCGGCCCAGGTTACGTGCCAGACGGCGTTTGGCAATTAACAATTGGGCAGCCCCACAGGCTGCTGTTAGGGTGGTCACGTGCGCGCAGAGCTTCTTCTCCTTAGCTGCCGCGGCGGGGCCATAACCACCAAATAGGCCGCCCCTCGCTGCGGAGTTTGTGTTGCCCGGCCGCTCTTCTGAACTCCTAGAAAAGGCCCCACCAGACATGCGAAATGCACAGCAGCCCTCGGGAATGCCCATCTCCAAGTACGTTCCCTTCCAGGACCAGATCAGTTTTGAACTCCCGGACCGGACGTGGCCGGACAAGCTCATCACCAAGGCGCCGCGCTGGTGCGCGGTGGACCTGCGGGACGGCAACCAGGCCCTGATCGATCCCATGAGTCCTGAGCGCAAGCACAAAATGTTCGATCTGCTGGTGAAGATGGGCTACAAGGAAATCGAGGTCGGGTTCCCCTCCGCCTCCCAGCTCGATTTCGACTTCGTCCGCCAGCTGATCGAAGGCGACCGGATCCCGGACGACGTCACCATCCAGGTGCTCACCCAGTCCCGCGAGCACCTGATCGAGCGCACCTATGACTCGCTCGAAGGAGCGGACCGGGCCATCGTGCACCTGTACAACTCCACCTCGGTGCTGCAGCGCAAGGTCGTCTTCAACACCGACCAGGACGGCATCGTGGACATCGCGCTCTCGGGCGCCCGGCTGTGCAGAAAGTATGAGGAGCAGCTGCGCGGGGTCGAGGTGACCTACGAGTACTCGCCCGAGTCCTACACCGGCACGGAACTGGACTTCGCCCTGCGCATCTCCAACGCCGTCGCCGGGGTGCTGGACGCCTCTCCGGACCGGCAGATGATCCTGAACCTGCCGGCAACGGTGGAGATGGCCACCCCCAACGTGTACGCCGACTCCATCGAGTGGATGCACCGCAACCTCGCCAACCGGGACTCCATCATCCTCTCCCTGCACCCGCACAATGACCGGGGAACCGGCGTCGCCGCCGCCGAACTGGGCTACCTGGCCGGCGCCGACCGCATTGAGGGCTGCCTCTTCGGCAACGGGGAACGGACCGGGAACGTGGACCTGGTCACCCTCGGCATGAACATGTTCAGCCAGGGCGTGGACCCGGAGATCGATTTCTCGGACATTGACCACGTCCGCCGCACCGTCGAATACTGCAACCAGCTGCCCGTTCCCGAGCGTTCCCCCTACGGCGGGGACCTGGTGTTCACCGCGTTCTCCGGATCGCACCAGGACGCCATCAAGAAGGGCTTCGAGTCCATGGAGAAGGACGCCGCTGCTGCCGGCACCACCGTGGACGACATTCCCTGGGCAGTTCCGTACCTGCCCATCGACCCCAAGGACATCGGCCGCAGCTACGAAGCCGTCATCAGGGTCAACAGCCAGTCCGGCAAGGGCGGCGTGGCCTACCTGCTCAAGAACGAGCACAACATGGACCTGCCGCGGCGCGCCCAGATCGAGTTTTCCGGCGTCGTCCAGCGCAGGACCGACACCGCCGGCGGCGAGGTTACCGGTGCCGAGCTGTGGAAGGTCTTCCAGGACGAGTACCTGCCGAACACGCCGGAGTCCGGCGGCGAACCGTGGGGACACTACGCACTCACCTCGGTGAACGCGGACACCGCCGAGGACGGCACCTTCAAGCTGACCGCATCGCTGATGAACGGCGGCGTCCAGCAGAAGCGCACGGCGACCGGCACCGGCCCCATCGCCGCGCTGCTGGAAATCCTGGGCGAAGACGGCATCGACGTCCGGCTGCTGGACTACACCGAGCATGCCCTCTCCGCGAGCGGAAACGCCGCTGCGGCCGCGTACGTGGAACTGGCCGTGGGGGAGCGGGTGCTCTGGGGCGTAGGGATTGATTCCAACACCACCATGTCGGCGCTCAAGGCCGTGATTTCCGCGGTGAACCGGGCAATCCGCGACCGGTCCTGATCCGGAATACCGCCGCGGCGGGCGCACCCGGACACCTTCGGTGCCCGGGTGCGCCGCACTTCCGGCCGAACGTGGGAAAATAAGACGGTGGCAGGAAAATCATTTGCTTCCCGGACCTATCGGGACGAGGGCGTCATCCTGCGCACCCACAAGCTGGGTGAGGCGGACCGTATCCTGGTGCTGCTGACACGCAGCCATGGACAGGTGCGCGCCGTGGCCAAGGGGGTGCGCCGAACTTCGAGCAAGTTCGGTGCCCGGCTGGAGCCGTTCATGGTGGCGGATCTGATGCTCTCCTCGGGGCGGAACCTGGACATCGTTACCCAGGCCACGACCCTGGGCGCCTACGGGCACGGAATCGTGTCGGATTATGCCCGCTACACCGCGGCCGCAGCCATTGCGGAGACCGCGGAGCGGCTCACCGACGTCGACGGCGAATCGGCCAATGCCCACTACCACCTGGTGATCGGCGCACTGGCGGCCCTGAACCGCGGAGCCCACGCTCCGGAGCTGATCCTGGACTCGTACCTGCTGCGCGCCCTGGCCACCGCAGGCTGGGCGCCGAGCTTCACGGCGTGCGCCCGCTGCGGGGCTCCGGGACCGCATTCGGCGTTTTCCCCGGCCCTGGGCGGTGCGGTTTGTTCGGCATGCCGTCCCCCGGGTGCAGCCTCGCCCTCGCCCGAGACCATGGTTCTCCTGGCAGCCCTGCTCTCCGGCGACTGGAAAACCGCCGACGACGCCGGGCAGCAGCCGCGGCGGGAATCGGCCGGCCTGGTGGGCAGCTACCTTCAATGGCACCTGGAACGGGTCGTCAAATCACTTCAACATGTGGAGCGTGTCTAAGCTTGCGTTCAAAGTCCCCTTCCGTAGGTTCCCCTCCGGCAGCCCGTCCTGCGCCGCACCCCTCCGGGGCAGTGCCGCCGCCGGTTCCCGCCGACCTGGTGCCGCAACACGTTGCCATCGTCATGGACGGCAACGGACGCTGGGCCAACCAGCGCGGACTGCCCCGCACCGAAGGCCACCGTGCCGGTGAAGCCGCACTCCTGGACGTCATGGCCGGCGCGGTCGAGATGGGGATCAGGCACGTCTCCGTTTATGCCTTCTCCACGGAGAACTGGAAGCGTTCCCCGGAAGAGGTCCGCTTCCTGATGGGGTTCAGCCGGGACGTGCTGCGCCGCCAGCGCGACCAGCTCAGCGAGTGGGGCGTCCGCATCCGCTGGTCCGGCCGCCGCCCGCGGCTCTGGCAGTCGGTGGTCAAGGAACTGGAGATTGCCGAAGAAGCCACCCGGGACAACACCGTGTGCACCCTGAACATGTGCGTGAACTACGGGGGGCGGGCCGAGATCACGGACGCAGTGTCCGCCATCGCCGCCGACGTCGCCCGCGGCAAGCTGCGCCCGGGATCCATAACGGAAAAAACCATCCAGAAATACCTGGACGAACCGGACCTGCCGGACGTGGATCTCTTCCTGCGGACCTCCGGCGAACAGCGGCTGTCCAACTTCATGCTCTGGCAGTCCGCGTACGCGGAGATGGTCTTCATGAACACCCTGTGGCCCGACGTGGACCGTCGCACGCTCTGGGAAGCCGTGGAGATCTACGCACGGCGCGACCGGCGGTACGGGGGAGCGGTGGACCAGGCCTCCCCGGCCTAGCTGGGCCGAGGCCGCGGCGTCTGTCCAGACCCGCGCCGAACAGCTCGACGCCGGGGGCGGAGGGGGGAGCGGGAACCGCGCGCCTCACTCCGGGGTGTCTCTCGGCCACGGCTGAATCCTGTAGCGTCGCTGAGATGGAGCGCTCCGAGATGTTCGACATTGCCCACCTGCGCCATCCAATCGCGGCGCCGGTGGCGCCCGGGCGGCTGCGCGAACTGGTCAGCTGGCTGAGCCCGGGCGAGAGCGCCCGCGCCGTTGACCTCGGGTGCGGCGAGGGGGAGTGGCTGCAGGAGCTGCTACTCACCCACCCCAGAACCACCGGCGTAGGGATCGACCAGATGGTCCCGGCCTCTGCCGCCCGGCGTGCCGACGAGCGCAAGCTGAGCGACCGGGTGCGCTGGATCGAGACGGATGCCGCCACCTGGAACGACGGGGTCTTCGACGTGGTGCTGTGTGTCGGTGCGAGCCACGCCTTCGGCCGGCTGGAGGACATGCTGGGCGCTGTCCGGCGGCACCTGCGCCCCGGTGGCCAGGCGCTGATCGGCGACAGCATCTGGGAGGGCACCCCGTCGGCTTCTGCGCTGGCAGCGCTTGGGGTTTCCGCCGACGCCTATCCCGACCTTGCCGGCCTCGTGCGAGCCTTCCATGAGCACGGGTTCGAGCCGTCGTACGGGCACGTCAGCACGTTGGCTGAGTGGGACGACTACCAGTTCAGCTGGACCGGATCACTCGTCGACTGGGCCGTGCGGGAGGCCTCGACGACCGAGGATCGTGACCAGGCATTCGCCGCTGCACGTGAGAATCGCGACGCCTGGCTGAGCGGTGCACGGCGCGAGCTGGGGTTTGCAACCTTCGTCCTGCACGACGCCGCCGTTGGCGTGCGTGACTGACCGGCGTTCATTCGGTGCAGGGCCGGGCAGCTAGCTTTTCAGCATGAAGGCCCTCGCCCACTGCTCGAGCTTTCCATAGACCCGGCGCCGCACCGGTCCCGCCGACAGCAGGACATCGTGCAGAGCGTTTTCGAACCGGTATACGGTGACCTGCGGACCCAGCAGCAGCCCGCGCTGCACCATCAGGTTCACGTCCAGGATGGTGTCCGCGGTTTTCATGTTCTCGTTCCAGAGTCCGGCCATGACCGAGCTGGTTGAGGCCATCAGCAGGATGGGCACCCGAATATCCAGGCCGCGCGCCACCTGGGCGTGGCCGCTGAGCACCGCGGTGATCCACCCGGCCCGGATCGGCCAGCTCCCCGGCGGTTTCAGCTCCGGGTCCGGATCCCATTCGCCGTCCGCTTCACGGCTGATGCTGCGCCAGTAGTAGTCCATTTCGGGGACCTTCAGCCGGGCCTTGGGCCGCAGCCGGGCGAGCGGTTCCAGCAGTGAGGCCGTTGCGTTGCGCACCATCCAGGAGCCGCGCAGCTCCAGCCACGGGCTGTTCAGGATCAGGGCTTCGATGCGGCCGGGGTTCCGGTGCGCCCACAGTGAGGCCACCAGACCGCCGGTGGAGTGCGCCATCAGGGATATCCGCACCGGGGTGTCCGGACCGCGGTGTTCCCTGATGTGTGCCGTCAGGGCTGCCAGCGCAGCCTCAATGTCGGCGTCGTACTCCTGCAGGTCCAGAGTGAAGCCTTCGGACTGGCCCGGCAGCAGGCTCCGGCCGTACTTGCGCAGGTCCAGTGCATAAAAGGCGGCACCGAGGCCGCTCCAGAAGTGGGCCAGCTCCGTCTGGAAGAAGTAGTCGCTCCAGCCGTGGATATAGAGGACGGCGTGAACCGGCTCCGCTGCCACGGGTGCCCGGAGACCGTGCAGCATCTGCCGCACCCGGCCGGAGAAGGTGGGCGGAGCCGGAGGTTCGGGAGTGTAGGACACCAGCGTGGCCACCACGGGCCCCTCGTCATCTTCCCCCAGATCCAGGGTCAGACACTGGTAACCGTCGCCGAGGATGTCCGGTTTCCACTGCATGCCGCCGGTCCCCGTGCCTGTATAGCTACCCATACATCGAGAGTAGCCGCCCTTCTGCAGCGAACCGGACAGCAGCGAACCGGACAGCACCGAACCGGACAGCAGCGAACCGGACAGGCGCGGGCCGGCTGCGCGGGAACCGGCACAGCTCGATGCGGAGCAGCGAAGTCGTCCATCGGATTTGGCGGAGGCCCGCGGCAGTGCAAGCATAAAACCATGCGCGTCTACCCCGCCTTCTTTCGTGCCGTCTTTGCCGGCATGGACCCCGAAAAGGCACACCGAATTGGCTTTGACCTGATCAAGCTTTCCGCAGGGACCCCCGCCGGTGCGTTGATGCGCCGGCTGATGCGTCCCTCACCGGACCTTCGGGTCCGGGCCTTCGGCCTGGACTTCCCGTCTCCGTTCGGCCTGGCCGCCGGATTCGACAAGGAAGGATCCGGCATTGTGGCCCTGACCAATATGGGCTTTGGCCACGTGGAAGTGGGAACAGTGACGGGGCGGGCGCAGCCGGGGAACCCCAAGCCGCGGCTCTTCCGTCTCGTGGAGGACCGCGCCGTCATTAACCGGATGGGCTTCAACAACGACGGCGCTGCTGCCGTGGCTCCCCGTGTGGCCGCCGCCCGCAAGGCCCTGGCCGCGGCCTACGGGAGCCACCGGCCGGTGATCGGCATCAACATCGGCAAAACCAAGTCCGTGGACCTGGCCGACGCGGTGAACGATTACCTGATCAGCACCCGCGAACTGGCACCGCAGGCGGATTACCTCGTGGTGAACGTTTCCTCACCCAATACGCCCGGACTGCGCCGGCTCCAGAGCATTGAGTCCCTGCGCCCGCTGCTCTCGGCCGTCGGAGCCGCCGCCGACGAAGCGGCCGGACGGCATGTGCCGCTGCTGGTAAAGATTGCGCCCGACCTCAGCGATGACGACGTCGACGACGTCGCCCGCCTGGCGCTGGACCTCGGACTCGACGGCGTGATTGCAACCAACACGACCATCACCCGCGAAGGCCTGGTGACCGACCCGGAAAAGGTGATTGCCTGCGGAGTGGGCGGTCTGAGCGGAGCTCCCCTGCGCCGCCGTTCCCTGGAAGTGCTGAAGCGGCTGCGTGCCGGCCTGGGCGACGGGGGACCGGCGATCATTTCTGTTGGCGGCGTCGAATCAGCCCGCGACGTGCACGAGCGGCTCAAGGCCGGCGCAACCCTGGTGCAGGGGTACACCGCCTTCCTGTACCAGGGGCCGTTCTGGGCCGCGCGCATCAACCGCCGCCTGGCCCGGCTGCTGAAATAGCGACTGGCTCCTAGTTACACCTGCTGATAGTCACACCTGCCGGATGAGCCCTGCCTGCTGAACCGGCCTCAGGACACGGACGCAAAAATGAAGGGCCGCTCTTCGGAGCGGCCCTTCATCATCTGGTAAAGAATGCGGTTATTCGGGCTTTTCGCCGCGCTTGACCAAAGCCTTGGGCAGGCGGAAACGGCGCAGCTGAAGCGCACGGGATACGCCGTACCAAACGTCGCCGGAGTTGGGGCCGCCGAACTTCTCGGTCAGGCGGCGGCGGAGGAGGGCGCGCAGGATAAAGGAATCGAGGATGACGGCCAGGATCAGGACCCAGAAAGCCAGCATGACAATGCTCTGCACGGTGAGGTTCTGGATGAAGCTGACCACCACGAAGACGAGGGCTGCGATCATGACAAACTCGCCCAGGTTCCAGCGGGAGTCCACTACGTCGCGGATGAACCGGCGCTGCGGTCCCTTGTCGCGCAGGGGAAGGTAGCGCTCGTCTCCGGTATCCAGTGCTGCGCGGGTCTTCAGGCGCTCTTCACGCAGGGCCTCGCGGTTCGCGTTTTTCGCCGCTTTGCGGTCGGTGGGAACCAGCGGGCGCTGGCGCGCAGCCACCTGGTCCCGGCGCCTGGGCGTGGGTGCTCCCTTCCCCGCGGCCGTGCGGGCTGAGCTGGTCTGGGCTGCCGCAGCAGCCTGGTCCACAGTTTCCTGCGCGGTGGGCGCTTCATTCTTTCGTCCGAACACCCCTCTAGGATACCTTGACGGCGGCACCGGCGGACCGGGGGCCCGCATGTACTGTTTTGTTATGACTGTGAATCCAGAATCTTCTTCTTCATCAGTGGACATCGACGCACTCCGCTCCGCCGTGGCCGCTGATTTTCCCCGCACTGTTGAGCAGCTGAAGTCGCTCGTGTCCATTCCCGGCATTGCCTGGGATTCGTTTGACCCGGAGCGCCTCAACGAGAGCGCCGCGGCCGTGGCGTCGCTGATCCGCGGTGCCGGGCTGTCCGACGTGCAGATCCTGCGCGTTGACAACAACGGCAAACCGGGCGGGCCCGCCGTCGTCGCCCGCCGTCCAGCACGGGACGGCAAGCCCACCGTGCTGCTCTACGCGCACCACGATGTCCAGCCGCCGGGAGACCTGGCGCTGTGGGAGTCCGAGCCCTTCACCGCCACTGAGCGCAACGGCCGCCTTTACGGACGCGGTGCCGCGGATGACAAAGCCGGGATCATGGCGCACATCGGAGCCCTCCGCGCGCTTGACGAGGTGCTGGGGGAGGACTCCGGCGTCGGCATCACCCTGTTCATCGAGGGCGAGGAAGAGGCCGGCTCGCCCACCTTCCGCACGTTCCTGGAAACCTACCGCAGCCTGCTCGAAGCCGACGTCATCGTCGTGGCGGATTCGGGAAACTGGAAGGTGGGCGTTCCGGCGCTGACCACCAGTCTGCGCGGACTGGTGGACGGCACGGTCGAGGTGCAGGTCCTGGACCACGCCGTCCATTCGGGAATGTTCGGCGGCCCGGTGCTGGATGCGCCCACGCTGCTGGCTCGCCTGATCGCCACCTTCCACGACGACGCCGGAGACGTCGCCATTGAGGGCCTCGTCTCCTCGGACACGGCAGCCGTGGAATACGTCGAGGCGGACTTCCGCGAGGATTCCTCGGTGCTCGACGGCGTGCAGTTGGCGGGCACCGGATCGATTGCCTCGCGGTTGTGGACCAAGCCGGCCCTGTCCATCATCGGCATCGACGTTCCGACGGTGGCACTGTCCTCGAACACCATCCAGCCCAAGGCGCGCGCCAAGTTCAGCCTGCGGCTTGCCCCGGGGCAGAGCCCGGCCGAGGCCATGGCTGCCGTCGAGCGTCATGTGCAGTCCCATGCACCGTTCGGTGCGAAGGTGACGTTCACGCCGGGGGAGCAGGGGCAGGCGTTCGCCACGGACACCTCGGCTGCTGCCGCGCGGACCGCCCTGTGGGCGCTGCGGGAGGCCTGGGACGGGGTGGAGCCGGTGGAGTCCGGAATGGGCGGATCCATTCCGTTCATTGCCGACCTCACCGAACTGTTCCCCGCTGCGCAGATCCTGATCACCGGCGTCGAGGACCCCGATTCACGGGCCCACAGCGCCAACGAGTCCCTGGATCTCGGTGACTTCCGCAACGCGGTGCTGGCCGAAGCGCTGCTGCTGGCCAAGCTGGCCCGCGAAGGCTTGTAGGCAGCACGGCCCGAAAGGGGCGTAGGCAGCACGGCGCGGCCGGGTTCGGAAATCTTTTCCGGCCCGGCCGCGTTGCCTCTGTGTGCATGCACCGACGTACCATGGAGAATGAACTGGCCCGGAGCCCGGGGGAGCGCAACTGCCCTTCCGTGCACGGACCACGTGAAGAAAGAGAGAAGCAATGAGTACTTCCACCAGCGAAACCGGCACCAGCGTGGATGCGGCAGCCGCCGCTGCCCCGGAAACGGAGCTGCCGACCCATGAAGTTGCCCTCTCCGATGTTGCCGCCGGCAAGGTGCGCAGCCTGTTGGAGCAGGAAGGCCGGACCGACCTGCGGCTTCGCGTGGCTGTCCAGCCCGGCGGCTGCTCGGGCCTGATCTACCAGCTGTACTTCGACGAGCGGGTCCTCGACGGCGACGCCGTCCGGGACTTCGACGGCGTTGAGGTCATCGTGGACAAGATGAGCGTGCCGTACCTGTCCGGTGCGTCCATCGACTTCGAGGACACCATCTCCAAGCAGGGGTTCACCATCGACAACCCCAACGCCGGCGGATCGTGCGCCTGCGGCGACTCGTTCCACTAAGCTTCGCCACGGGTACCCCGTTTCACTAACGGGGAGCCCGCGGCCGCAGGTGCCGTAATACACGGTATTTTGCGTCCAACGCGGTGCGGTCTGTCACTGGATGGCCACGCGTGCGGGTAAGCTCTACACGTAGTAGTAAAACTGATCGTGCGCAGTCGGGGGATTTTGTCTGCCTGCTGTGCCGCACTTGCACGTAACAAGAGGAAGGGCCGTCTGTGAGTTCGCAGGACCGAACCAGCAGCCGACGCGCCAGGATCTTAAAGATCTCAGCCGTAACGTCGGCCGGCGCGTTGTTTTTATCGGGTTGTTCGTCAGAAGTCCAAAGAGGCTGGTTGCCCACGGAACGCGACATGACCAACCACACCGGCCGAATCATGGACCTTTGGGTCAATTCATGGATCGCGGCACTGGCAGTTGGTGTGCTCACCTGGGCACTGATCATTTGGTGCATCGTCGCCTACCGCCGCCGGAAGAACGAAACCGGCTACCCGCGGCAGATGAGCTACAACCTTCCCTTGGAGATCTTCTACACGGCGATCCCGTTGTTCATGGTCCTGGTGTTGTTCTACTTCACCGACCAGGACATCCGCGCCATCAGTGAGCGCGTAGATGACCCCGACGTCGTCGTCGACGTCCGCGGTAAGCAGTGGTCCTGGGACTTCAACTATGTCAATGAGGACAAGTACGACCTCAATGTCCAGGTGAACCTGGACGGCACGGAGAAGGCAGAGTCGGAAATGCCGACACTCTACCTGCCGGTCAACCAGACGGTTGAGCTCCAGCTGAACTCCCGCGACGTGCAGCACTCCTTCTGGGTTCCCGCCTTCCTGCAGAAGATGGACCTTTACCCGGGCCGCACCAACTACATCAACATCACTCCCGGCATCGAGGGCACCTACGAAGGTAAGTGCGCCGAGCTCTGCGGCGAGTACCACTCGGAAATGCTCTTCAACGTCAAGGTAGTTTCGGAGGCCGAGTACGACGAGTACCTGGCAACCCTGCCCGACGGCCAGGTCGGCTCCGAGTACGACCGCGTGTACAACTCAGAATCAAGCGAAGTAAGGAGGTAGGAGGAAAGCTGTGACTACTCTCGAATACACTTCGGAAGATACTCAAGTTGCACCGCGCGTCGTCCCCGTCTCCAAGGGACGCATCATCGTCAGTTGGATCACCTCCACTGACCACAAGACGATCGGGTTCATGTACCTGATCGCGTCATTCATTTTCTTCTGTCTCGCAGGCGTGATGGCCCTGGTCATCCGCGCGGAACTGTTTGAACCCGGTATGCAGATCCTGCAGACCAAGGAGCAGTACAACCAGCTCTTCACCATGCACGGCACGGTGATGCTGCTGATGTTCGCAACGCCGCTGTTCTCCGGCTTTGCCAACGTCATGATGCCGCTTCAGATCGGCGCCCCCGACGTTGCCTTCCCCCGCCTGAACGCCCTGGCCTTCTGGTTCTTCCTCTTCGGCAGCACCATCGCCGTTGCCGGCTTCATCACCCCGCAGGGTGCCGCCTCCTTCGGCTGGTTCGCCTATGCCCCGCTGTCCAACACCACGTTCTCTCCGGGCGTGGGCGGAGACTTGTGGGTGTTCGGCCTTGCCCTCTCGGGCTTCGGAACCATCCTGGGTGCGGTCAACTTCATCACCACGATCATCTGCATGCGTGCCCCGGGCATGACCATGTGGCGCATGCCGATCTTCACCTGGAACACCCTGGTGACCGGTATCCTCATCCTGATGGCGTTCCCGCCGCTGGCAGCCGCCCTGTTCGCACTGGGTGCGGACCGGCGCTTCGGAGCCCACATCTTCGACCCGGAACGCGGGGGAGCAATCCTCTGGCAGCACCTGTTCTGGTTCTTCGGACACCCCGAGGTTTACATCATCGCCCTGCCGTTCTTCGGCATTGTCTCCGAGATCTTCCCGGTCTTCAGCCGCAAGCCGATCTTCGGTTACAAGGGTCTGGTGTACGCCACGATCGCCATTGCAGCGCTTTCCGTCACCGTGTGGGCACACCACATGTACGTCACCGGCGCAGTCATGCTGCCGTTCTTCTCCTTCATGACGATGCTGATCGCGGTGCCAACCGGCGTGAAGTTCTTCAACTGGATAGGCACCATGTGGCGGGGCTCGATTACGTTCGAGACGCCCATGCTCTGGAGCATCGGCTTCCTGATCACCTTCCTGTTCGGCGGACTCACCGGCATCATCCTGGCCTCGCCGCCGCTCGACTTCCACGTCTCCGACACGTACTTCGTGGTTGCCCACTTCCACTACGTGGTCTTCGGAACCGTTGTCTTCGCGATGTTCGCAGGCTTCTACTTCTGGTGGCCGAAGTGGACCGGCAAGATGCTCAACGAGCGCCTGGGCAAGATCCACTTCTGGATGCTGTTTGTCGGCTTCCACGCAACGTTCCTGATCCAGCACTGGCTGGGCGTGCTTGGCATGCCGCGCCGCTACGCCGACTACCTGCCGGAGGACAACTTCACACTGATGAACCAGTTCTCCACCGTGGGTTCCTTCCTCCTGGGCGCCTCCATGATTCCGTTCTTCTGGAACGTGTACATCACCTGGCGCCACGGCAAGAAGGTTGAAGTTGACGATCCCTGGGGCTTCGGCGGATCGCTGGAGTGGGCCACCTCGTGCCCGCCTCCGCGCCACAACTTCACGTCCCTGCCGCGCATCCGTTCGGAGCGCCCGGCACTGGACCTGCACCACCCTGAACTGCAGCAGACGGTGACCGACACGTCGGCCGCCGGCAAGGTCTTCGGACCCGGTGACCGTAAGGAGAAAGTCAATTGAAGGTAGAGACTAAGCTCTTCGCTTACATGGCGCCGTTCTTCCTGGTTGTCGGCGTCGTCTACGGCTACCTCGTCGAGTGGATGGAACCGGTGGGCTATCTGGCACTGTTCCTGACAGCCGGCATGTCGGCCATGATCGCCTTTTACATCGGCTTCACGGGCAAGCGCATCGGCCCCCGTCCGGAAGACCGGCTCGACGCCGAAATCCACGAGGGTTCCGGTGAGCAGGGCTTCTTCAGCCCCTGGAGCTGGTGGCCCCTGCTGCTCGGCCTCTCCGCCGCCGGCGGATTCCTGGGCATGGCCGTTGGCTGGTGGGTCCTGTACATCAGTGCAGGCCTGTCACTGATCGCCCTGGTCGGCTGGGTATTCGAATACAGCCGCGGAGCCCACGCACACTAGGCTCCGGCACTTTCCTTCCGGGCATGGCCTGGATTCAACAGAGGATCCGCTCGAGAGAGCGGGTCCTCTGTTTGTTTAACAGGCCCTGATTTAACCTGTACTGGTTTAACCTGCACTGATTTAACCTGCACGGAGCGATTCAACCTGCACTGATTCAACCGGCACTGAGCACACGCAGCGCCGTTACTGGCCCGGGTCCGCGGCCGTTATCCTTGAGGGAGCACCATCGCCGAGGAAAGGAACCGTATGAGCAGGGCAGCGGACTCCGGAAATCGGCGTATCTAGTGCACCAGGCCTTCAAGAACTTCCCTGAGCTGCTCGACCCTCTGTCGGAGGTGTCCAAACACCAGCAGCTGCAGGACATCCTCCGGCGGTTCGTGGATCAGCACGCTGCTGCCGGCACTGCCATCCCCTCGGAGCGGGTGCTGGCCGATCACTTCGGCGTGGCACGGATGACGGTGCGGCAGGCCATCGATGCACTGGTCGCCGACGAAGTGCTCGAACGCGTGGTGGGACTGGGAACCTTCGTTGCACGTCCCAAGATGGACCTGCAGGTGAAACTGACGTCCTACAGCGAGGAAATGCACCGGCGCGGCATGGTGCCGGATGCCCGCGTCCTCAGCTTTGAACAGATTGGCGCGTCCCATCTCGTGGCACGGGAGCTGCAGATCGACCCCGGCCAGCCGGTCATCCGGTTCCGCCGCCAGCTCCTGGCCGACGGCGAGCCGATGAGCGTTGACGAGAACTTCATTCCGGCCTCGCATGTTCCCGGAATGCTCGATGAAGAGCCGCCCACCTCCCTCTACCGCGTGCTTAGTGAGCGTTACGGCATGCTGATCGAGTGGGGGGAGGACACCATCGAGGCAACCGCCGCGTCGGCGTCGACCGCCCGCCTGCTCAACGTCGAGCTCGGTGCTCCGCTGCTGAAGATCCAGCGGCATGCGTACGTGGCCCGTTCGATGGTGGACTATTCCGTGTCTTACTACCGTGCGGACCGGTACAAGCTCTGGGTGCCCCTGCAGCGGCCCGGCATGCGGACGCCGCGTTCCTACCACCCGGGCAGGCATACGGGCTCCTGACGCCGTACAGGCGCCTGCGGAGCGGCAGTTCCGCTGCTGCCGGCGAAGCCCGCATGTCCTTATTCCTTTTCGACCAGGTTGAACCCCACAAACCGCGTTACCCAGCCAGGAAGGCTTCTGCACTATGAACAACATCACCGTGATGTATCACCGGGACGGCAAGGGGGTCCTGCACTTCCGCGAAGCGATGTACGACGCCGAGTCCAAAGAGTTCATGATCAACCAGGGACCCGTCGGGTACATGGGAACCAGCAGTGTTGTTGCCGATATCGATGAAGCCGCAGCTGAAAAGAAGTTCGCTGCCTTTGCCGCCAAGTCCGCCGAGCTGGGCTACACGGAGCTGGCTCCGGAGGAACAGCACTGGGTCGTGGCCCAGTACGCCCTGAAATCCGCCGAAGGCACGGAACGGGACCGCTACCTCGAGTACAAGGCCAGCACCGCACTGGCGTCCTACTTCTCGTGGCGGGGGCTGGGATCGGTCGAGGAGAGTGAATTCGTCCCCGGCAAGCTGAACATCTTCTGCCTGGTCCCGGACGTCCCCAAGGCAGTCAAGGGCATGCTGGTGGTGCTGCGCGACGCGAATCTGGACTTCACGAAGCTGAGCATCGGATCTTCGGCCTTCACGGAGCCGGGCAAGTGGAAGCGGCGGCACCCGCTTCCGGCGAAGAAGCCCTTTGTCCTGGACTAGCCGGCGAGGGGCCTGACGAGGGGCCTGAATCGAGGTCTGAACCAAGACCCGAGCCGAGGCTTGGGCCAAGACCCGGACCAGGCCCGCGGACTCAGCACATGGCCTCAACGCAAAGGGAGCCGGTCAGCAAATGCTGACCGGCTCCCTTTGGTATATCCGTCATGCTGTCCGCGGAGGACTACCGGTTCGTGATCGAAGCCTGGTCTTCCGCTTCCGCTTCAATTTCAGCGGGGGACTCGTGGTGGTGCGCTGCTTCAAGCTCTCTCGGAGTCACCGGGGCGACCCGGTCCTCGAAGAAGAACCGCGACAGTCGTCCGCGCAGTTTCTCCTTGCCGGAGATCTTGCCGCGGGCGTCCGGCTGGGCCGGGGACACCTCGGGGGACTCGAAGTCGACGAGCTTGTAGCGCTTGTACTCGTCAACGGGCTCGTGGACCTCGATGTACTCACCGTGCGGAAGACGGACGATGCGTCCGCTCTCCACGCCGTGGAGCACAATCTCGCGGTCCTTGCGCTGCAGGGCCAGGGCAATGCGGCGAGCGACGGCGAAGCCGATCAGCGGGCCGAAGATGACCAGGAAGCGCAGCCAGTAGGTCACGTCGTTCAGCGACACCATGAAGTGCGTGGCGATGAGGTCGGAGCTGGCTGCAGCCCACATGACGCAGTAGAAGATGATGCCGGCTACGCCGACGCCGGTGCGGAACGGGGCGTTCCGCGGGCGGTCCAGGAGGTTGTGGACTGCCTTGTCCTTGGTCAGCCAGGCTTCGATCCACGGCCAGGCGAACAGCAGGGTGAAGACAATGCCGGCGGGAATCAGGGCGGGGAACAGCACGTTCATGGAGAGCGTGTTGGTGCCCCACGGGAACGGAATGTTCCATTCCATCGGGATGTTCCCGATCCAGCCCGGCATCAGGCGCAGGGCGCCGTCAACCCAGCCGATGTACCAGTCAGGCTGGGTACCGGCGGAAACGGGGGAGGGGTCGTACGGTCCGTAGTTCCAGATCGGGTTGATCGTGAACAGGCCGGCGATGACAGCGATGATGCCGAAGACGATGAAGAAGAATCCACCGGCCTTGGCAGCGTAGACCGGACCAACCGGGTAGCCCACAACGTTGTTGTTCGTACGGCCGGGGCCGCGGAACTGGGTGTGCTTGTGAACAACCACCATGAAGAGGTGGATGGCAATCATCAGCAGGATCAGGGCCGGCACCAGCAGGATGTGCAGCATGTACAGGCGGCCGACGATATCCATTCCGGGGAATTCTCCGCCGAAGAGGAAGAAGCTGATGTACGTTCCGACAACCGGAACAGACTTGATCACGCCGTCGATAATCCGCAGGCCGTTGCCGGAAAGCAGGTCATCGGGGAGGGAGTAGCCGGTGAAGCCGGCTGCGAGGGACAGGATCAGCAGGACGCCGCCCACCACCCAGTTCAGCTCGCGGGGCTTGCGGAAGGCGCCGGTGAAGAACACACGGAGCATGTGCACGGATACGGCTGCAACGAACAGCAGCGCGGACCAGTGGTGCACCTGGCGCATGAAGAGGCCGCCGCGGACATCGAAGGAGATGTTCAGGGAGGACTCGTACGCCACGGACATGCCCACGCCCTTGAGCGGGACATAGCTGCCGTTGTACGTGGTGTGCGCCATCGACGGGTCGAAGAAGAACGTCAGGAACGTTCCGGACAGCAGCAGGATGACGAAGCAGTACAGCGCCACTTCGCCGAACATGAATGACCAGTGGTCGGGAAAGACCTTGCGGCCGAACTCCTTGACCATGGCAGAGCCGCCGACCCGGGAGTCGACGAAGTTGGTGACGCGGCCCAAACGGGTTTTGGCCTCGTAAGGGGTAGCAGAGGGAACACTCATGGTTAGCCACGCTCCCAGTAGCTCGGTCCAACGGGTTCATGGAAATCGCTCTGGGCGACGAGGTAGCCGTCGCTGTCAACTGCGATGGGCAGCTGCGGCAGCGGGCGGACAGCCGGTCCGAAGATGACCTTGCATTCCTGCGTCAGGTCGAAGGTGGACTGGTGGCACGGGCACAGCAGATGGTGGGTGTGCTGTTCGTACAGCGCAACCGGGCAACCGACGTGTGTGCAGATCTTGGAGTACGCGACAATGCCGTCCACGCCCCAGTCTTCGCGGCCGGGGGAGGCGTTCAGGGAATCCGGGTCCAGGCGCATGAGCAGGACGACGGCCTTGGCCTTCTCCTCCAGCATGTTCTCGGCTTCGTTCAGGCCCTCGGGGATGACGTGGAACGCCGAACCGAGGGTGACGTCGGAGGCCTTGATCCGGGTGCCGCTGGGATCGCGCGTCAGGTGTACGCCTTCGTCCCACATGGTGTGGCGCAGAACGTTGCCGGGCAGCGGACCCAGGTCGCGGAAGATGGCGATGGCGGGAAGCGGTGCCAGGACCATGGCGCCGAGGAGGGTGTTGCGGATCAGCGGCCGGCGCTTGATCCCGGTTTCCTCGACAATGTCCCCGAGCATCTTCTCAGCGACGGCACGGTCCTCTTCGGGACGGATTTCATGCCGTTCCTCAATGACTTCGTGGTCCGGCATGAGCGTCTTGGCCCAGTGGACAATGCCGACGCCGATGCCGAGCATCGCAAATGCGGTGCCGAGCCCCAGGAGCAGGTTCTGCACCCTGATGTCGGCAATGGTGTGGCCGCCTTCGAGCTTGATGCCGAAGTAGCCGACAAAGAACACGAGCGTACCGATGATGGAGATGACGAACAGTGCCGCCACCTGCCGTTCGGCCCGCTTCTCAGCGTGGGGATTCGTATCGGCCAGGCGAGGACGGTGCGGAGGAAGACCGGGATTCCGGAACTTCTCTTCGTCGCCCTGGCCAGCCGTAGCGACGGTGCCCGAGGTGTTCGGACTGCCGTGACTATGGTCGCCCATGATCCCCCTCATCCTTCTCTTGAAACTGCATTTATAGACCTATGTGTAACTGTGATGTCACCCCGAGAGGTGAGCGCGGGTGATGTCTAGGAAGACCGGGCGGTCAACCAAATGGTGAAAGCGATGACAAGGCCAAGGCCGGCCGTCCAGATGAACAGGCCTTCGGACACGGGGCCCAGCGAGCCGAGTTCCGCACCGCCCGGGGAGCCGTTGGCTTCGATGTTCTTGAGGAAGGCGATGATGCTCTGCTTGTCTTCCGGGGAGATGTTGGCGTCGTTGAAGACCGGCATGTTCTGCGGGCCGGTGACCATGGCTTCGTAGATGTGCTTCTCCGAGACGCCTTCGAGGGACGGAGCGAACTTGCCCTCGGTCAGGGCGCCGCCGGCGCCGGCGGCGTTGTGGCACATGGCGCAGTTGACGCGGAAGAGCTCGCCGCCTTCGGCAGCGTTGCCTGCGGCGGCATTGACCGTCTCGGCGTCCGGAACAGCGGGACCGGCGCCGAGGCTGGCGACGTAGGCAGCAAGCTGGCTGGTCTGTTCCTCGGTGAACTGAACGGGCTTCTGCTGCGCCTGCGGGCCCTGCATTGCCATCGGCATACGGCCGGTGCCGACCTGGAAGTCGACGGAGGCTGCGCCCACACCTACAAGGGAGGGGCCGTTGGCGGATCCGGAAGCGTCCATGCCGTGGCAGGTGGCGCAGTTGGCGATGAAGAGCTTCTCGCCCTGGTTTTCGTCATCAGCCGTGTAGGCGGTGCTGCTCGCAGCCTTGGCCTCGTTGGCGCCGCTGACTGCTGCGTAGAGCCCACCTGTAACGAGGAGTCCCAGCAGCAGCAGCGCAACTGCTGCTAGGGGATGACGTCGCCTTTGCGATAGTGCCTTCACTTGGTGGTTCCTAACTTGTGTGGTCTTTGGTGTGCTGGTGCCACTTTGGGTTTCTTAAGGGTTGCCGGCTCAAGCAGGTGTTACTTGAGGAAGTAGATGATGACGAACAGGGCAATCCAGACTACGTCCACGAAGTGCCAGTAGTACGACGTCACGATCGCGGAGGTAGCTTCAAAGTGGCCGAAGCGCTTCGCTGCGTAGGCCCGTCCAATGATGAACAGGAACGCGATCAGCCCACCGGTGACGTGGAGGCCGTGGAAGCCGGTGGTCAGGTAGAAGGCCGAACCGTAGGAGTTCGAGGAAAGCGAAACTCCTTCAGTAACGAGCATCGCGTATTCGTAGGCCTGGACGGATACGAACACCGCGCCCATGACGAAGGTGAGGAGGAACCACTCGACCATGCCCCAGCGGGAGACTTGGAACAGTCCTCCCGTGCGGCGCGGCTGGAGGCGTTCTGCGGCGAAGACGCCGAACTGGCAGGTAACGGAACTAAGAACAAGGATCACCGTGTTCGCGAACGCAAACGGAACGTTGAGCTTCTCCGTCTCCATGGCCCACAGGTCGCTCGAGGTGGAGCGAAGAGTGAAATACATGGCAAAAAGGGCGGCGAAAAACATCAGTTCGCTGGCCAGCCACACTACGGTTCCGACGGAAACCATGTTGGGGCGGTTCAGCGTGGGGTGAGCCGGGGTACTGGGGGCATGGGTCGCTGTTGTCACATAGACATTATGGACGTAAAACGCTCCAGTTCTCCAACAGATATAGACGGGCGGCGAGTCTAAATAGTGCCGAAACCCCGCAGATCCCAGTAACGGCGCGGAACTGGCTCTCCAGAAACAAATCAGTATTTTCTACGAAACGTAGATAACCTAGGGGATGTGACTACGAATCCGAGCTCCGAACACGCCTGGCCGCAGCTTCTCCACGCCCTGATTTCGCGTCAGGACCTGCGCGCGGACCAGACCCGCTGGGCCATGAACACGATCATGGCCGGAGAGGCCTCCGATGCCCAGGTGGCGGGCTTCCTGGTGGCGCTGCGGGCCAAGGGGGAGACCGTGGAGGAGCTGACCGGCCTGGTGGAGGCCATGCTGGAAAATGCCAGGCCCATCGAGATCCCCGGGGAGACGCTGGACATCGTGGGGACCGGAGGCGACCGCCACAACACAGTCAATATCTCCTCAATGGCTGCGCTTGTCTGCGCCGGCGCCGGCGCCAAGGTGGTTAAGCACGGCAACCGTGCGTCGTCGTCGGCCTCCGGTTCGGCTGATGTCATCGAAGCTCTCGGAGTACGGCTGGACCTGACCGTTGACCGCGTGGCCGAGGCCGCGCTCACCGCAGGAATCACGTTCTGCTTTGCCCAGGTGTTCCACCCGTCCATGCGCCACGCAGCTGTCCCCCGGCGCGAGATGGGCGTGCCCACCGCCTTCAACTTCATGGGCCCGCTGACCAATCCGGCCCGCCCGGCCGCCTCCGCCATCGGCGTTGCCGATGCCCGGCTGGCTCCGCTCATTGCCGGCGTCCTGGCTGCGCGCGGCGTGCGCGCCCTGGTGTTCCGGGGCGAGGACGGGCTCGATGAGATGACGACGACGGGCGTGTCCACCGTCTGGGAGGTCCGTGACGGGGCCGTGGAGACGTCAACAGTGGATCCGTTGGACCTCGGGATACCCCGGGCCACTCTGGAGGATCTGAGGGGCGGAGACGCCGCTGCCAACGCCGCGGTGGTTCGCAGTGTGCTGGCCGGTGACCGCGGTCCGGTGCGCGACGCGGTGGTCCTCAACGCCGCTGCCGCCCTGGTGGCGCTCGATACCGATGCCGCAGGCAGCCTTACCAAGCGTCTTGCCGCAGGAATCGTCCGTGCGGAAGCTGCCATTGACGGCGGCAGCGCCCAGGCAGCGCTGGACCGCTGGATCGAGGTCACGCACTGAACCGGGGCGCTTAAGCCCGCCCCGCAGGCTGCAGAAGCAGGCCCGCAGAAGCAGGCAGGCAAATCAGGGTGCCGGGGTGAATCCGGGGTGAGACCGGGGTGAATCCGGGGCGGTTCCGGGGTGAGTCTGGGGTAAATCCGGGTAAAAAGGGCAGAAAAATGAGGCCGCGTTCCCGATCCGGGACGGCCTCATTTTTTGTTTCCGGGGACGTTTGAGCGACAGTCCCGGGGCCCGGAATGCCGCAAAAACCGTAAAAACCCGATCGGAAAAGTTATAGCTTCTTAACCTGAATGTTGCAAAACCGTGATAAAAGCGGCTGGATCAGTCCGGCAGTTGCGGGTGAGTTGCGGGCGGCTCGGCTGCTGTCAGCTGTCAAACCCCAGGGAGAACGCGGCGTCCAGGTCATGCTGCGAGTAGGCCCGGAACGCGATCTGCGTGGTGGTTCCGATGACGCCCTCCACCTTGGAGAGGCGGTTGGCGATGGCATCGGCCAGGTCTTCGTGGCGGCGCACCCGCGCAATGGCAATGAGATCCCACTCACCGGTCACGGAGTAGACCTCGCTGATGCCTTCTATCTCAGAGATCTCCTCGGCGCATTCGGGGATGCGTGCCGAGTCGGTCTGGATGAGTACAAAAGCGGTGATCATGATGGGCCCTTTCGTGGTGCTGCCATGGGGCGGAGACATTACGCCCTGGTGTCGAGCCTATCGGACGGGGCGACGGCCCGGCGGACCGCGGCGGACCGGCGGGCCCGGCCGGCCAGTGCTGCCGCGGTCCGGGGGAGCAGCAGGAAGGCGGCCAGGACGCAGAACGTCACCAGCGCAAAGCTGGGGGCCACACCGCCGCCGGCCAGGGCGCGGATTCCCAGCCCGGCTCCCGCGGTTAAGACCCACAGAAGGACACCGGCGGGCCACAGCGAGGCGGGGGAGAGCCGCCGGCCAAGAAGTGCCCAGCCGCCCAGGCAGGCGGCAAGGAACGGTGAAGCGGTGATGAGGATCCCCGCCGGGTCCAGACCGTGCTCATGGGTGTCGCGCCCCAGGGCGGCAAACAGGATGATGAGGACGACGTCGAGTGCCAGGAACAGCCAGAGGCTGCGTCCGGTGCGGGGAGGGGTGCTGTGCAGGGCGGTCATGAGTGCTGCTCTCCGGGAGTGCCGCGGCGGTGCTCCCGTACGTAGGGTTCCAGGAGTTCGGTGACGCGTGCCTCGACGTCTGCCTGCGTTCTGTCGCCCTCCAGCAGTTTGGTAGCTGTGTGGACAATCCCGTTGATCAGCTCGGCAGTGGCGGCCGGGTCCGGGGAACCCATTTCCTGGAGGGTGCCCACCAGCGGATCCAGCAGCTGCGAATGCATCATCGCGCTCTGCGTGTTGAGTTCCTCGCTGGGGGCAACGGCGGCCAGGGCATTGCCGACGGCGTGCTCGCCTTCTGCAACCAGGGCAATGTTGGTCAGCACGTAGGCGAGAATCCGGTCGGCTGGTTCGGGTTCGGCACGCATGGCCTCCTCGACCCGCTGCGCCCACCGCGGAAAGACGTCCAGCACCAGGGCGTGGAGCAGGTCCTGGCGCGACTTGTAATACTGATAGGCGCTCGGGCGGGCGAGGCCGGCCAGTGCGGCCACTTCGGCCATGCTGGGGGCCTCGCCCGTCTGGGCCAGCAGAGTCCGTGCCGCATCCAGAAGCGCCCGTTGCTGGGCCGCGCGGTGTTCTGCGACCGTTGGGGCGGTAATGCGGGGCACAAGCCCTCCTGTTCGCTGCGGTTACGGGTTGATGAGCCGTCCGTCGACCATCTCCACTACCCGGTGGCAGTGGTGCAGTACGTCGTGATCGTGCGTCACCATAACTGTAGCAACGCCGCGCTCGGCTGTTTCCCGCGCCAGCAGTGCCACCACGTCCTGGCTGCGCTGCCGGTCGAGTGCGGCTGTTGGCTCGTCGACGAGCAGCAGGCGCGGCCTCGTGACCAGGGCGCGGGCAATGCCCACCCGCTGGCGTTCTCCGCCGGAAAGCTGGTCCGGCCGGCTCTTCAGCTTATGGTCCATGCCCACCGCCGCGAGCAGCTCCCGTGGATCGAAGCGCTCCTTGCCGTGGGCCAGGCGGTGCACCAGTTCCAGCTGCTCCGCGGCGGTCAGTGCCGGAATCAGGTTGCCTGACTGAAACACGAATCCGATGTTGCGCAGGCGGAAGCGGGCGCGTGCGGCGCTGTTCAGGGTCGCCAGGTCCGTGCCGTTGACCGCAACGGTTCCGCTGTCCGGGGAGGTGAGAGCGCCGGCTGCCGCCAGCAGGCTGGATTTGCCGGCGCCCGAGGGGCCGACCACGGCAACAAGTTCTCCGGGGCGGACGGTGAGGGATACATTGTCCAGGGCCTGTACCGTGCTGTCTCCGTCGCCCAGTGCCAGGCTGGCGCCTTCGATGACGAGTCCGAGGGCGGTGTCCGTCGGGGTTTCGGTTGTGGTGCTCATCGCTGTCCTCCAAGTGCAGCCAGGGGGTCAACCCGGGAAATACGTATGATGGCGGCCGCCGCGCCGATGAGGCCCAGGAGGATCGTCAGGGCCGTGGCAAGGCCGATCGGGGCTGCCTCCAGGGCGAACGGCATCGCTGTGCCGGAGAGGGCGGATCCCATTCCCAGGCCCGCCAGTACGCCCAGGGCGGTGAAGCCGATGAGGATCACTGCGGCCTGCGCCAGGCCGTCGCGCAGCAGATAGGCCGTGGAGGCGCCGATGGCGCGCAGAACCGCCAGTTCGTGCTTTCGCTGGACGGTCCACACCGTGAAGAACGCGCCGACAACCAGCGCGCAGATGGCGTAGAGGAACACCTGAATCATCTGCAGCGTCAGTGTTTCGGCAGAGTATCCGGGCGAGGCGTTGAAGGATTCTTTGAGCGAGGAGGTGACGGTGCCTGCGGCTTCGTCGCCGGCGGCGAAGTCGATGTCTGCGCCGTCCTCGGCCAGAAGTGCCACGGTGCTGGCCGTGTCACGGTGCTCGGCGGCGACGTCGGCGGCAGAGGGCATTCCCGGTGCCGCATCGCCGGCTGCGATGTACTGCCAGGTCGGAAGCGGAAGGTAGGCAATGGTGACGTGCCCGAAGGTTGCCTGGCCGGGGGTATAGCCGACGACGGTCAGCTCCGTGCCGATCCGGTCCAGGGTAACGACCGAGCCCAGTTCCAGGCCTTCGTCGGCTCCGGTGCTGGAGACAACAATTTCATGGGGGGCCGAGGAAGCGCGGCCTTCACCGATCTCCGGGGCCAGGAAGGAATCGGATTCGACGCCGAAGAGTGAGAGGTCCACCTGGGTGCCGTCACCGGTGGCACCGTTCATCATGGTGGCACCCATGAGGGCGACATCCTCGACGCCGGGCTGGCCGCGCCACGCTTCGGCCTGGGATTCATCGACAACGCTTCGGGAAAACGCGTTGTCGGTCTTGGTGCCCTCGTTGAAGGCGAAAGCCGTGGCAGGCATGGCCTTCAAGCCGGAAACGCCGTCATTGACCAGTCCGGACGACAGGCCTGACAGCAGGACCATCAGTATGGCGATCAGGGCGATGACGCCGCCCATCAAGCCAAACCGCGCCCGGGCGAAGCGCAGTTCGCGCAGCGCTAGAAACATGGGGAATCTCCAGGAGTTGTGGGATACATATGCCAACACCTTGTCAGCATCATGCCAACATCGTGTCAGGAAGACGCCCTTCGGTGCAAGTCGAAACCGCCTTCGCGCCGGCCGGGTGATCCGCCGGCGTTCCTCTGGCCCAACTCCGGCGGTTCTGCTGTCCTTGGAGCATGACCTTGCACCTGCGTTCGGCCTGGGGCCGGATTCGCGGCTCCCGGCTGCTCCGGTGGGTGGCGGCCCTGCTCGCCGTCGTGCTGGTTATCGAATACATAGTCCTGCCCCAGTTGGTGGGATCGGGCAACGTGTTTACCGCGCTGCTGCGGCTGCCGCCGGTGCTCGTGTTGTTTGCCCTGGCCCTTCAGGCTGCGTCACAGGCCAGCTACAGCCTGCTGACGCGCGCCGTACTCCTGGGCGATCGTCGTCCCGGCTTTTTTACTCTGCTGCGCATCGACCTGTGTGACCTGGCCGTCAACAACACGGTGCCGGGCGGCGGCGCGACTGCGGCTGCGGTCAGGTTCCGGCTGCTGACGCGGTGCGGAGTGCAGTCGCAAAACGCCCTGAGCGCCGCCACCATCCAAGTGGTGGGCTCAAACCTGGTGCTGGCAGCACTTTTTGCCGCCGGGCTGCTGGCCGGGCACGGCGGCGGCGCCGGCGGCAGGTACCTCAGCGTTGCCGGGGCTGTTGTGCTGGTGCTGTTGGGGCTTTCGCTGATCGCGCTGATCGTCCTGGACCGGCATCTGGATGCGGCCGTCCGTGCGGCGCGGGCAGCAGCGCGCGCCGTGCGGGTAGTTAAGCAGGATTCCGCGGAGCAGTTTGTGCGGACGATCGCCGCGGAGGTGCACCTGTTCCGCACCGAACCGCGCCGGCTGGGTGCAGCAGTGCTCCTTGCTGCCATGCGGTACCTGCTGAGCGCCGCCTGTCTCTGGCTGTTTGTTGCCGCGTACGGACATGTCCTCAATCCGGGAGAACTGCTCCTGGCCTACTCGCTGGCCAACCTGGCGGCGCTGGCGCCGCTCACGCCGGGCGGCCTTGGTCTTGTCGAGGGGATCCTGGTGCCCATGCTCACGGCATTCGGTGCACCCGGCCATGTGGCGGTTCTGGGCGTCCTGTCCTGGCGGATTGCGCAGTTTTGGCTGCCGATACCGCTGGGCGGCCTGGCCTATGTGTCGCTGCGGCTGGGAATCCTCCGGCGGACGGCGGCCGGGCGGACGGCGGCACGAAAGGCGGCCCCGGAACCTGGGTCCCGGGGCCGCCGCCGTGCTTCATAGTTGCTTCGCAGTTCTTAGTTCAAACTGCTCTGCAGTTCTTGGTTCAGACTTCCTGTTTCGCTAGGCCGGAAGGCTCTGGCCGGCTCCGCCCCAGATGTCATCACCGCGCAGCGTGGCGTCGGCCCCGCCGTCGGTGTAGATGGTCTGGCCGGTGGTGTGGGTGTTTTCCTCGCTCGTCAGCCAGGCCAGCAGCCGGGCAATGACCACGGGCTCGGAGTGTCCGTTCAGCGGCATCGGCACCGAGGAGTCCACCATCTGGCGGCCTTCCGGCGTGGACAGCAGGTCCTTGGTCATCGCGGAGAGGACGGTGCCCGGAGCGACGGCGTTCAGCGGAATGCCGGCCCCTGCCCACTGGTCGCTGATGCTGGCGCGGCGAACCCAGCGGCTGAGGGCGCGCTTGGAGGAGGGGTAGTTGAGGTATCCGACGCGCGGTCCCTGCTCGGCAAGCGCAGCGCCGATTTCCAGTGCACGGGCTTCGTCGCCGGCGAGCATTGCTTCCACCAGTTCAGGTGAGTTCGGCTGCAGGGACGCCATGGAGCTGACGACGGCGGCGCGGGGAGCGTCGCTCTTGGCCAGGTCCGGCGCCAGAAGTTCCAGGAATTCCGTTACTCCGAAGTAATTCACGGCGACGGTGATCGGAGCCGGTGCTGAAATGCCGGCGCAGGCGATGACTGCATCGATCCGGCCGTTGGCCAGTTCGCGGGCCTTGTCTGCGGCTGCGCGCCGGCCCTCCGGCGTGCTGAGGTCGGCTTCGACCTCGGCGCCGCGCAGGTCCACGCCCACCACGTTATAGCCGCGTTCGCGCAGCAGTTCGGCAGTAGCGGCGCCGATTCCCGATCCTGATCCGGTAACAACATATGTACGAGTCATGACTCCAGCTTACGCTGTAAACATCGGTCGCGGTAGCGTCGTCCGGTTCGGGTATCCACGGGGCAGCCCCCGCCGGCCGGCGGGGGCTGCCAGCGTCTGTTCCGGCGCCGATGCAGGTGTCTGCGGTGCCTGCCCCGGTGTCCGTGCCGGTGCGGAGTCTGCCCGGGTGCCGGCGCGCCGCGTTCCGGTCAGCCTGCCAGCCTGCCAGCCTGCCAGCCTGCATGCCTGCCGGTCAGCCTGCCAGTCTGGCTTCCCAGTCCGGCGGAACGTGGCCGGCCGGCCCCGGGACGCTCTGGTTGAGGGGATGTGATTGGGGCGGAGCCAGTTCCGGGCCGGCGAAGACCGATCCGCTCCGGTAGTCCCAGAACCAGTTCTCGCCCGGTTCGTAGCTGCGGATGACGGGATGGCCGGTTGACGCTTCATGGGCTGTGGCGTGCCGGTTCGGAGACGAGTCACAGCAGCCGATGTGGCCGCATTCGGCGCAGCGGCGCAAATGAAACCACCAGCTGCCTTCGGCTGTGCACTCCACGCAGCCGGGACCGGACGGCGGAACGGAAACGTTGATGCCGGTTGAGTCGTACATGGATCCTCACTCCCTGCGGCGGGCCACCCCGATCTTTCAGGGTATCCAGCGGCCCGGTGCCCGAACAGGCCTTCCGGCTGGCCGGGGCGTCAGGCGGGAGAGCTGGAGGGGGAAGCCAGGGAGGAGGGCTGGCTGGGGAAGCCAGGGAGGAGGGCTGGCTGGGGAAGCCAGCCGGGCCGGGTTAGGCCGAGGCCGCTGAAGGTCCGGTGCTCTGGCGCGCCACCAGTTCGGGCGTGAATCTCACCTGCCGGGGCGGGGACGGGGTGTCACCGAGTTGTTCCTGCAGAAGCTGCACGGCGGTGCGGCCGATCTCCTCGGCGGGCTGGCGGATGGAAGACAGGGGCACCACTGTGGACTGGGCAAAATCAATGTCGTCGTAGCCCATCAGCGCCACGTCCTGCGGCACCCGCAGGCCGTTGATCAGCAGCAGGGACTGCAGGACGCCGACTGCCAGGAGGTCATTGGCGCAGAAGATGGCCTCGGGCAGTTCACTCCGTCCCCGTTCCACAAGGTCCTGGCCGACGGCCCGTCCCGCGAGGACGGTCATATCCGCGGCCTGGAGGACTTCGAGGCGGGCACCGGGAACGCGGTCGACGGCGCTGCGGGCCCCGGCCAGCCGGTCGGCGACCTGGCGGATGCCGGGAGAGCCGCCCACAAACGCCAACCGGCGCCGTCCGGTCTCCAGCAGATGTTCCGCGGCCATGAAGCCGCCCGCAGTGTCATCCACCGAGACGGAACTGTGGACCGCAGGCTCGGATTCGCTGTCCACGAGGACGGCGGCCACTCCGCGGTCCCGCAGCGAGCGGAGCCGGCTGCTGATGTCGCCGGAGGGCGAGATCAGCACGCCCTGCACCCGCTGCTCCTCGAACAGCGTCACGTAGCGGGCTTCACGCTCGGGGTCGCTGCCGCTGTTGCCGAGGATGATGTCCGCGCCGTGCCGGGTGGCCTCATTCTCCGCGGCGCGGGCGACGGCGGCGAAGAACGGGTTGGAGGAATCAAGGACGATCATTCCGATCGTCCGGCTCTGGCCCGCGCGCAGCTGCCGTGCGGCGTCGTTGCGGACGAAGCCCAGCGCGTCCACGGCGTTCATGACCCGCTCCAAGGTGGGCGGGGACACCCGGTCCGGATGGTTGAGGACGTTTGAGACTGTTCCCACGGCCACGCCGGCGCGCGCGGCCACCTCTTTTATGCTCGCTGCCACTGTGACCCCCAATGTTTGTGTCGGCACCTGTCTTGACAGCGTATCGCGAAAACCCTAGGTTTGAATCGTATAAATGAAACGATTCAACGGATCAGCGATCCGACAGGTCGGTTCAGCACAGCCATTCAGCACAGCCATTCAGCACAACGATTCAACACACCGTGGGCCTGCGGGCCCAGCGCCTTTGCATTCAGCACCTTCGGGTGCTGCACCGCGGGTCCGGTGGCGGTCCGGGAACGACGGCGGCCGCAGGGATCGCTTTCCACCTTCCGCCAGCTTGGAGTACAGCCAATGACGTCACTGACAGACATCCTTCCCGCCCTGGAGGGCCTGGGAATCGAGGTCCCCTCATGGGCCTACGGAAATTCCGGCACCCGTTTCAAGGTCTTCGCAACCCCGGGCACGCCGCGCACAATCCAGGAAAAGATCGCCGATGCCGCGAAGGTCAACGAATTGACCGGGCTCGCCCCCGCCGTTGCCCTGCACATCCCGTGGGACAAGGTTGACGACTACGCGGAGCTGGGCGCCTATGCCAAGGAACACAACATCGCCCTCGGAACGGTCAACAGCAATACGTTCCAGGACGACGAGTACAAGTTCGGCAGCCTTACGCACAGCAACCCCGCCGTCCGGCAAAAGGCCGTTGACCACATGTACGAGTGCATCGATGTCATGCACCAGACCGGGTCGCAGGACCTGAAGATCTGGCTTGCCGACGGCACCAACTATCCGGGCCAGGGCAACATGCGCTCCCGCCAGGACTGGCTGGGGGAGTCGCTGCGAAAGGTCTACGACCGCCTCGGCGAGAACCAGCGCATGGTCCTCGAATACAAGTTCTTCGAGCCGGCGTTCTACCACACCGATGTTCCCGACTGGGGAACCTCCTACGCCCACACCCTCGCCCTGGGCGAGAAGGCGCTGGTCTGCCTGGACACCGGCCACCACGCGCCGGGCACCAACATCGAGTTCATCGTGGCCCAGCTGCTGCGGCTGGGCAAGCTTGGCTCCTTCGACTTCAACTCCCGCTTCTATGCGGATGATGACCTGATTGTCGGCTCGGCCGACCCGTTCCAGCTCTTCCGGATCCTGTTTGAAGTTGTTCGCGGCGGAGGCTTCGGCCCTGAATCGGGAGTCTCCCTGATGCTGGACCAGTGCCACAACCTCGAAGAGAAGATTCCGGGACAGATCCGGTCCGTGCTCAATGTCCAGGAAATGATGGCGCGGGCTCTGCTGGTCGATGCCGAGGCGCTCGACGCCGCGCAGACTGCCGGAGATGTGCTGGGCGCCAACGCCGTCTTCATGGACGCCTTCTACACCGACGTCCGCCCGGGCCTTGCGCAGTGGCGCGAATCCCGCGGACTGCCTGCCGACCCGCTGGCCGCCTACGCGGCCAGCGGCTACCAGGACAAAATCAACACTGAACGCCAGGGCGGCCAGCAGGCCGGATGGGGAGCATAAACAGATGACCAACGAAACCGTCAGCGCGCTGATTGCCCGCTCGAACCGTCTCGGCGCGGATAAGCGCAACACCAACTACGCCGGCGGCAACACCTCCGCCAAGGGCTTTGACCGGGACCCCGTCACCGGGGAGAACGTTGAACTGCTCTGGGTCAAGGGCTCCGGCGGAGACCTCGGCACCCTGAAGGAATCCGGCCTGGCCGTGCTGCGGCTGGACCGCATGCGCGCCATGGTGAACACCTACCCCGGGGTGGACCGCGAAGATGAGATGGTGGCTGCTTTCGACTACTGCCTCCACGGCAGGGGCGGCGCCGCACCGTCGATCGACACCGCCATGCACGGCCTGGTTGACGCAGCCCACGTGGACCACCTGCACCCGGACTCCGGCATCGCCGTCGCCACGGCTGCCGACGGAGAAGCCCTGACGCAGAAAATCTTTGGTTCCAGGGTTGTCTGGGTGCCCTGGCGCCGCCCGGGCTTCCAGCTGGGCCTGGACATCGCCGCCATCAAGGAAGCGAACCCGCAGGCCATCGGCACCATCCTGGGCGGCCACGGCATCACCGCCTGGGGCGCCACGTCCGAAGAGGCCGAGGCCAATTCGCTCTGGATCATCGAAACCGCCGAGGCGTACATGGCAGCCAACGGCCGGAAGGATCCCTTTGGCGCCCTGCTGCCGGGCTACGCACCTCTGAGCGAAGCCGACCGCCGTGCCAAGGCCGCCGCCCTGGCACCGGTGATCCGGGGACTGGCCTCCACCGATAAACCGCAGGTGGGGCACTTCACCGACGACGCCGTCGTCCTGGACTTCCTGGCACGCGCCGAACACCCCCGCCTGGGCGCACTGGGCACTTCCTGCCCGGACCACTTCCTGCGCACCAAGGTCAAGCCGCTGATCCTTGACCTGCCCGCGGATGCCTCTGTCGAGGACAGTGTCGCCCGGCTGAAGGAACTGCACGAACAGTACCGCGCCGACTACCGGGCCTACTACGAGCGCCACCGCAGCGAAGACTCCCCGGCGATGCGCGGCGCGGATCCCGCCGTCGTCCTCATCCCCGGCGTCGGCATGTTCACCTACGGTGCAAACAAGCAGACCGCCCGCGTAGCCGGCGAATTCTACATCAATGCCATCAATGTCATGCGCGGGGCCGAAGCCATCTCCACCTACGCTCCGATCGAGGAGTCGGAGAAATTCCGGATTGAGTACTGGGCGCTGGAGGAAGCCAAGCTGGCACGCATGCCCAAGCCGAAGTCCCATGCCACCCGCATCGCGCTGGTGACCGGTGCGGCCTCGGGCATCGGCAAGGCCATCGCCACCCGGCTCGCTGCAGAAGGGGCATGCGTGGTCATCGCCGACCTCAACCTGGAGAACGCCCGGGCCGTGGCGGCGGAACTCGGCGGCCCCGACACCGCCGTCGGGGTGCAGGCGGACGTGACGGACGAAGCGCAGGTGCAGGCTGCGATCGACGCGACCGTGCTGGCCTTCGGCGGACTTGACCTGGTGGTCAACAACGCCGGCCTGTCGATCTCCAAGCCGCTGCTGGAAACCAGCGAAAAGGACTGGGACCTGCAGCACAACGTCATGGCCAAGGGCTCCTTCTTTGTCTCCAAGGCCGCGGCCAAGGTGCTGATCGACCAGGACATGGGCGGGGACATCATCTACATCTCCTCCAAGAACTCGGTCTTCGCCGGACCCAACAACATCGCCTACTCCGCCACCAAGGCCGACCAGGCGCACCAGGTGCGCCTGCTGGCCGCGGAACTGGGGGAGTACGGCGTGAAGGTCAACGGCATCAACCCCGACGGCGTGGTCCGCGGCTCGGGCATCTTTGCCGGCGGCTGGGGCGCCAAGCGCGCGGCCGTGTACGGGGTGCCCGAGGAGGAACTGGGCAAGTTCTACGCCCAGCGCACCCTGCTCAAGCGTGAAGTGCTGCCGGAGAACGTGGCCAATGCGGTGGCGGTCCTGACCGGCGAGGACCTCTCGCACACCACCGGCCTGCACATTCCGGTTGACGCCGGCGTAGCGGCGGCCTTCCTGCGATGAGCGCGGACACGCCGGACACGCAGGCCGGGGCCGGCGTGTTTGCCGCCGTCGACATCGGGGCCTCGTCCGGCCGGGTTATCCTCGGTCGGATTGGGCCCGGCGGAGTCGCACTGGAAACCGTGCACCGGTTTCCCAACGGGGTCCGGGAGATCGACGGCGCGCTGCGCTGGGACCTGCCCGGAATCTTCGAGGAGGTGCTCAACGGACTCACGCGGGCCGCCGCGCGCGCCGCCGAGGAGTCGGAAACAATAGTCAGCATCGGGATCGACACCTGGGCGGTGGACTACGGACTGATCGACGCCGACGGCGTGATGGCGGCGCTGCCGCACAGCTACCGCGACGGCCGGACTGCCGCCGCCGTGCCGCGGGTCCACGCGGTCCTGGATGAAGCCCGGCTGTATGCAACCACCGGCCTGCAGTACCTTCCGTTTAACACGCTGTACCAGCTGGCCTGCGAGCCGGACCTGGCCGGCAAACAGGCGCTGCTGATTCCGGACCTGCTGGCCTTCCGGCTGACCGGATCCCGGTGCACCGAGGAAACCAACGCCTCCACCACGGGCTTGTTTGACGCGGCGGCGGGGGAGTGGGCCGCCGCTTTCCCGGCCGCGCTGGGACTGCCGGAGGACTTGTTTCCCGAGCTGATCGCCCCGGGCCGGACCGTGGGCGTCCTGCTGCCGGCCGTGGCCGAGCGGACCGGCCTGCCCGCCGGAACGCCGGTGGTGGCGGTCGGCTCGCACGACACCGCATCGGCGGTGGCCGCTGTCCCCGCTCTGGAGCCCGGTTTCGCGTATATCTCCTCGGGCACCTGGTCCCTGGCGGGAATCGAACTGACGGCGCCCGTGCTCAGCGAGGCCAGCCGCAGGGCCAACTTCACCAATGAACGGGGCGTGGACGGCACCATCCGGTACCTGCGCAATGTCGGCGGGCTGTGGCTGCTCAGCGAATCCATGCGTGAGTGGTCCGCGGCGGGCCCGGAACCGGAGCTCCCGGACCTGCTGGCGTCGGCAGCGCTGCTGCCCCCGGGCGGGCCGCTGATCGACGTGGATGCCGATGAGTTCATTGCACCGGGGAACATGCCCGGGCGTATCCGCGCTGCGGCCGCCGCGGGCGGCTTCGTCCTGCCGGAGGACCCCGCCGCGGTGACCCGCTGCATTCTGGATTCCCTGGCTGACGCCTATGCCCGCACCCTGGCCCTGGCGGCGGAACTGTCGGGGCAGCGCATCGACGTCGTGCACATTGTGGGCGGCGGCTCGCAGAACACGCTGCTGTGCCAGCTCACGGCCGATGCCACGGGGCTGCCGGTGATCGCCGGGCCCGTTGAGGCGACGGCGCTGGGCAACGTGCTGGTGCAGGCGCGGGCGGCCGGCGCCGTTTCCGGGTCCCTGGCGGATCTGCGCAGGCTCGCGGCGCAGAGTTCACCGACCGTTACCTACCGTCCGGCGGGCAGTCCCACCATCCGTGCGCTTTCATCCCAGAGCCGGGCAGACAGCGCGGCGTCATAAGCATCCTTGTTGGCCGTGGAGATTTTGCACTTGTAGTAGTACTTGCCCGGCTGCCAGTCCGTTCCCGGTTCCGAAGTGGCCAGCCAGACCAGCGTCTGCGCCCCTTGTTCCGGCGAAATCAGGAACCGGTTCAGGGCCGTGCGGTAGAGCAGCCGCATCACGCTTGTGGAACCTGCGGCGAAGGATGAGGCCACAGCCCCGGGATGGAAGGCGGCAGCGGAAATTCCGTCGGCCCGGTACCTCGCGTCCAGTTCGCGCGTGAACAGGATGTTTGCCAGTTTGGTGTTGCCGTAGGCGAGATTCGGTGTGTACTTCCTGCGCGCCTCCAAGTCGTTGATGTCAAAGTGCGCAAAGAGGCTGTTGGCAACGCTGGAAGTGTTGATGACGCTGGCCCGGGACTCCGCCAGCCGGTCCAGCAGCAGGTTGGTGAGCAGGAACGGTGCCAAATGATTGACCTGCAGTGTCTTTTCGTGCCCGTCAACCGTTTCTTCGCGCCCGCGCATAATGCCTCCGGCATTGTTCACCAGGACGTCGATGCGCGGGTACCGTTCCCGCAGATCCGCTGCCAGGGCCCGGACGTCGTCAAGGCGTGAAAAGTCGGACAGCAGGTAGTCGCTGTCCAGTTCCCGGGCCACGGCAGCGGTTTTTTCCGGGGACCGCCCGACGACGACGATGCGGTTGCCCAGGCTGCGCAGGCTCCGCGCGGCTGCGGCCCCGATGCCGTCGCTGGCTCCGGTAATGACAATGGTTCGCTCTGACACTGGCGGCCTCTCGGGCGGGGACGGGGCTGGTGCGAAGACCCTCCCAGTATTGCCCCGGACAGCAGATCCGCCAATCAGTGTGCTCTCCGGAGTCGCGGGATTACTTCCCCAGGCCCGGGCCCTTGGGCTCCAGCAGCCGGCAGGCTGCGGCAATGGCCGCGTTCCGGCGCCGGCTCCTGAACTCATCCTTCGCTTCGGGTTCGCCCGTGAACAGCGTTTCGGGGGACTGCGCCCAGGCGGTGGCCAGGGACAGGAGCAGGGTTATCAGGTCCTCCGGGTCCCACCGGGAATCGATGATGCCCTGCTCCTGGGCCCGGACAACATCTTCGGTTGCCGGCCCGGGCCTGCCGCAGGGCGTTCGGGGAGCCAGCCCGGGTTCATTTTCCAGCCGGGCCCAGTCGAGCATGCGCAGGTGGTCGGGATTCTGCGTCGCATGATCGAACATGGCGCCCACGAAGCCCGGCAGGTCCAGGGCATCGCGCGGGATCCGATCCGTGGTCTCCTGCAGGTTCAGGGCGAGGACCGCGGCAAACAAAGCCTTCTTATCACCGAAATACGCGTAAAGACGCTCCTTGCTGGCCTTCGCCTCCGCGGCAATCCGGTCCACGCGTGAACCGGCGAGGCCGTAGCGGGCAAACTCGGTCCTGGCCGCCGCAAGGATCCTGGCTCTGGTGGCTTCGCCGTCGGTTCTCATACCTGTAGTCTAGCTAAGCCAACCAACTAGTTCGTTTTGAAGAAGGTTTTCCCCTACATGGACCGTACGACCACTGCCGGACTGCCTCCGGCCGTCGACCATTCCGCCCATCCGCACCGCTGGATGCTCCTCGGCGTCCTGGCCCTGGCCCAGCTGATGGTGGTCCTGGACGGAACCATCGTCAACATCGCCCTGCCCGATGCGCAGCGCGAGCTCGGCATGTCCGACGGCGACCGCACCTGGGTCGTCACCATTTACGCCCTGGCCTTCGGGTCGCTGCTGCTGCTCGGCGGCCGCATTGCGGACTACTGGGGCCGCAAGCGTACGTTCATGGTGGGAATGCTCGGCTTCGCCGTAGCCTCCGCGCTGGGCGGATTCGCTGAAAGCACCGAGGTCCTCCTGGCTGCCCGCGGACTGCAGGGTGCCTTCGCCGCGCTGCTGGCCCCGGCCTCGCTCGCTATCCTGACCATCACCTTTCCCTCGGGCAAGGACCGCATCAAGGCGTTTGCCGTGTACGGCGCGATCGGCGGTGGCGGTGCGGCAATCGGGCTGCTGCTCGGCGGCGTCCTGACCCAGTACGCGTCCTGGAACTGGTGCCTGCTGGTGAATGTGCCAATCGCCGTCGTTGCCATTGCGGCCGGCCTGCCCCTGATCCGGGAAAGCAAGGCGCACGGCAACACCCGCTACGACCTGCCCGGAGCCATCCTGGTGGTTGCCGGCCTCGCCGCGCTGGTCTACGGCTTTGCCCAGGCTGAAAACGGCTGGGCCCGCGCCCAGACGCTTGGCTTCCTGGCCGCCGGTGCCCTTATTCTTGCCCTGTTTGTCCTGGTGGAATCCAAGGTGTCCAACCCGCTGCTTCCGCTGCGCGTCCTGACCAACCGGGTCCGCGGCGGCGCCTTCCTGGTCTCCACCCTGACCGGTGCCGCACTGCTGGGCGGCATCCTGTTCCTGGTGTTCTACTTCCAGATTGTGCTGGGCTACTCGCCGCTGAAGTCCGGCCTGGCGTCGCTGCCCATGACAGTAGCCATCACCGCCGGTGCGGGCGTGCTGTCCAAATTCCTGCCGCGTACAGGGGTGCGCCTGCCGATGACGCTGGGCCCGGTGGTGGGCGCCGTCGGCCTCTTCTGGCTCTCCTTTATTACGGTGGAGGGAAACTACGCCCTGGAAGTCCTGCCGGGACTGGTCCTGCTGGGCTTCGGGCTCGCCATGATTTTTGTGCCGCTGCAGAACGTTGCGCTGGCCGGCATCGACGAGCACGACGCCGGTGTGGCCAGTGCCGCTGTTTCGGCGACCCAGCAGATCGGCGGCTCCATCGGTACCGCACTGTTCACTGCGATTTACACGGCAGCAGTGTCGGGTTACCTCAGCAACAGGGAAGTCCTGCCGCTCACGCAGCTTGAAGCCCTCGTCAGCGGTTATTCCTCGGCGTTTATGTGGGCCGGTGCCGCCATTGCCCTGGCAGCTCCGATCAGTTTCTTCATGATCCGCCTGTCCAAGAAGGATCTGATGGACGTTCCCGCCGTTCCCCACCTCGGCTAGATTGCCTGACTGATACGCAACGGATCGCACATCGCGGACCGGTTCCTGCTTTCGCGGGAGCCGGTCCGTGCGTGGTTAACCGCCGGCTTTTGTGCCCGCCCGGGACGCCGGTGTGAAAGTCCTGCGGACGATTCTGCTGAGGACCTCGCGGCGGCGTTGATGGTCCGCGGCCTCATCGGACTTCGCCGCGGTGAAGGTGGTGCTGGCAGGGGACCAGGTCATGGAGATTGCGATGACCGTGGTCAGGACCTCGAACGGCGTGAAGTACTCGTCGATGTATCCGGCATCCTGGGCTTTCGCGATGGCGGCAAGCTTGTCCGCATCGAGTCGGTCCGTGTGGGCGGTGAGGTGCCCGGTGGGTCGCCGTTCCAGCCGGGCCCAGGTCGCGAGGCGAACGAGCTCGGGGTGCTCGAGGTATTCGTCGTAGAGCCGCACCGCATATCCGGGAAGGTCCTCCCCGTCTATGGGAACGGCGTTCACTATGCCGTCCAGGGACGCCTTGAAGACCGTTTCAAACAAGGCATCCTTGCTGCCGTAGAACGCGTAGAGCTGAGCTTTGTTCGCCCGGGCATTCGCCGCGATCCTGTCCACCCGGGCGCCGGCAATTCCGTATGCTGCGAACTCCTCGCCCGCGGCAGTGAGGATCCGTTCGCGGGTTGCGTCTCCTGGCTTCATTCTTCCACCGTAACAAACTAGTTGGTTGCTTTTCCTGTGCGCCCGGAGTAGCGTCGCTCCATCGAGTAACTAACTAGTTTGTTTCTTGATACCCATCACTCCTACACGGCGGAAAGAAACCCCATGAGAAAAACGACTGCACTCGTCGCTGCTGCAGACAATGAGCCCCTGACGACCGGGATTATCGAACGGAGGGACCTCCGCAGCAGGGATGTCGCCATCGATGTGACTTTCTGCGGGGTTTGCCATTCGGACCTCAATGAGATTCACCGCCACGGAAACAAACCCCTGGTCGCCGGCCACGAGTTTGTCGGAATTGTCCGTGCCGTGGGACCGGACGTCACCCGGTTCCGCAGGGGGGACCAGGTGGCCGTCGGCAATATCGTGGACTCCTGCGGCAGTTGCATCATGTGCACCGCCGGCCAGGAAAACTATTGCGAGCAATTCCCCACCCTGACCTACGGCGGCACCGACCGCGTCGACGGATCCGCGACTCAGGGCGGCTTTGCCCGGGAATACATCGCCACGGAAAAGTTCGTTTATCCGCTTCCCGGAAACCTCGATCCCGCCGGAGTCGCTCCGCTGATGTGCGCCGGAATCACCGTATGGGAACCTCTTGTCCGCTGGAAGGCAGGACCTGGCAGAACGGTGGGAATCGTTGGCCTTGGCGGCCTGGGCCACCTCGCGGTGAAGTTCGCACATGCCCTCGGTGCCAGCGTGGTCCTGTTCACCACCTCGGAGGAAAAAGCTGCGGGGGCAAAGCGGCTGGGGGTCGACGAGGTGGTCGTGTCGAAAGAGCCGGCCGCCATGCAGGCTCAGTCAAACCGCTTCGATCTCATCATTGACACCGCCTCCGCTCCCCATGACCTCACCCCCTACGTCCGTGCGCTGGCACTTGACGGCACGCTCTGCGCCCTCGGCGCGCTCGGGTCCATGCAGTTCGATCCACTGGCATTGCTCATCGGCCGGAAGAGTATTGCCTCTGCCGGCAGTGGCGGTACTGCGGGAACGCAGGCCATGCTCGACTTTTGCAGCCGGCACGGAATCACCGCGGATGTGGAAGTGCTGCCGGCACGGGACATTAACACTGCCCTCGCCAGGCTCGAAGGAAATGACGTCCGGTTCCGCTTCGTGGTGGATATGACGCAAATCTGAGCGTCGCTGCCGTATTCCTAGTCGAGGTGGAAAACTTCCGGCAGTGCCACCATGGCCTCATCCGGGCGCCGGCCGTCCATGGGCTCAAAAAGGTCTCCCATGGAGGCCTGCCATGCCGCATTGATCTCGCGCTCCTCCATGGCGGCCTGGGCAGCAGCAAAATCCTCGGTTTCGAGATAGCCGATCAGCAGGCCGTCCGGCTTGAGGAAGAGGCTGTAGTTGTGCCAGCCGGTTTCCCGCAGGGCCTGCTGCATCTCGGGCCACACCTCCGAGTGGCGTCTCCGGTACTCGTCCAGGCAGTCCTGACGGACCTGAAGAGTGAAGCAAACCCGCTGCATATAAGCCTCCGAAGTCATGACGTACGCCGGTTTCAGCTTCCGTCGGGGGTGTTGTAGTCTGTGTCGAGTCTAACATTGAATCGTTTTAATGAAACGTTCCAAAGACGTTCGCCCGGACTGAAAACACCGGCGGACCGCAGAGATCAGGAGACACAACGGCGTGCGTATCGGCAGCAAGGAAACCAAGGGTTGGAAGGCCACGATCTCGGTGGCGATGTCCAACTACATCGAGGCGGGGTCAATCATTGCCATCGCCTCCAGCCTGTCCCTGTGGCAGGAATATCTGGGTATCGACAACTACCTCACCGGACTGCTGGCCGCACTGAGCGCCAATGCCTTCGGTGCAGCTATCGGCGCGGCCATCGGCGGCCCGCTCTGTGACCGGTACGGCCGCAAATTCATCTACACCTATGACCTCATGCTCTACATGGCGGGCGTCCTCCTGGCCGCCTTTGCCGGCAACTTCTGGATGCTGCTTGCCGCGTTTGTCATGACGGGCATTGCAGTGGGCGCCGGCGTTCCGGCGTCATGGACCTACATTGCCGAGGAGGCACCGGCCGACAAGCGGGCCGCCCATGTGGGCACCGCCCAGCTGGCGTGGTCCATGGGCCCGGTTATCGGGTTCGCCCTTGCCGTCCTGGTGGGTCCGCTGGGACTGCTCGGCAGCCGGCTGATTTTCCTGCACCTGTTTGTGGTGGCCTTCGTGACCTGGTACATCCGCCAGGGCCTGAAGGAATCCGTCTTGTGGACCGAGGAAAAGGCGGAGGCCAAGCGCACTTCCGCTACCGGACGCCGGCCCCGGATCAAGTACTCGGAACTCTTTACCAACCGGATCAATGTCAAGGCGCTGCTCTTCCTGTTTGGCGTCTACGCGTTCTGGAACACCGTAGCCGGAGCCATGGGCATTTTCATGCCGCGGATCTATGAAGCGGTTGGCGGGCTGGACGGCGTTCAGGCCAACATGCTGCAGGTGGTCCTCTGGGGTTTCACCGTGCTGGCCACGTACTTCGGCTTCATGCGTCTCGCGGACCGCTACAGCCGCCGGCTCCTGTACGGCATCGGTGCCGCGCTGGGCATCATTGCCTGGGTACTGCTCGTCTTCGCACCGCCGGTTCCCCTGGTGCTCGGTGCCTTCGTGGTCCTGTGGGGCGTTTCGGCCGGTATCGGCGCGCAGGCCTTCTACGGGCTGTGGGCGAGCGAGCTGTTCGCCACCCGCTACCGGGCCGGAGCCCAGGGCGTCCTGTTCTTCGCAGCCCGCACGGCCACCGGTATCCTCAGCTTCTTCTTCCCGACCATGCTGGCCACCGTGGGGTTCGTTCCGCTGGGCCTGACCATGATCGCGCTGCTCCTGGTCGCCGCCGTCGTGGGTGTGGCCTTCGCTCCCGACACGCAGGGCAAATCGCTGCAGGAGATCGAGGTTGAGCGTTACGGAGCACCTGTGGAAGCCGCCGGGGAGCCGGTGCGCGTCGCCTCCTAGAACGCCTCCTAGGAGTTGTATGCGTCCGCGCAGCCCGATTTGGTGAGAAGGTACTGCCGCCCGGCCCGGGTCCGCGCCTAACCTGAAAGGGGCAGGGAGGTTACCGGGCCGGCGGCCGGTACCGTAACCTCCCCGGCAGCCCGCCGGCAGTGTCACTTCGGGGGTCTGCGGACAGGGGAAGGTCCTCCAGCACTCCGCCTAACCAGGGAGCATCAATATGTGCACAGGCATCAGGTTCACGGACGGCAGCGGCAACCTCTATTTCGCCCGCAACCTCGACTGGACGTCCGACTTCGGGGAACGGGTGGTGCTGACGCCCACCGGGTACGCCACCAAGTCGCCCTTCGGAGCGGTGCCGAAGATTCAGTACGCCGTTATCGGCATGGGCATCGTGGAAGAGGACACCCCCCTCTACTTCGACTGCGGCAATGACGCAGGCCTGGCCGTGGGCGGCCTGAACTTCCCGGGGTACGCGCAGTACGCTCCGGCACCTGTCGAGGGCGCGACGAACGTCGCCGCGTTCGAGTTTCCGCTCTGGGTGGCCTCCCAGTTCTCCACCGTTGACGAGGTCGAGGCAGCGCTCGCTGATGTTGTGATTGTCGACAGGCCGATCAACGAGAAGTACCCCAGCTCGCTGCTGCACTGGTTAATCGGCGACTCGACGCGCTCGATCGTTGTGGAGTACACGGCCGACGGCATGCATGTCTTCCACGACGACGTTGACGTCCTGGCCAACCAGCCCGGTTTCGGCTGGCACCACGAGAACCTGCGCAACTACCTGAACACCTCGCCTGACTTCCCGGAGGAGGTAGTGCTCAACCAGGCGCACCTGACCCCGTTCGGTTCCGGGTCGCTCATGCGGGGCATCCCCGGCGACTACTACTCGCCGTCCCGGTTTGTACGGGCAGCGTACGTCCATGCGCACTACCCGCCCAAGACGACCGAAGAGGAGAACGTCAGCCGCGCGTTCCACACCCTGCAGGGGGTCGCCATGGTTGAGGGAAGTGCGGCCATGGGCTCGGGCGAGTTTGAGAAGACCACCTACACCGGGCTCTACTCGTCCCGGACCATGACCTACTACTGGAACACGTACGACGACCCGGCGGTCCGCAGCGTTGCCATGGCCGACCATGAGCCGAGCGGAACGGACCTGGTGGTTGTCTAGCCGTGCAGCACGGCCAGTACGCTTGACGGCGGGCTCACGGCGGGTTTGCTTAACGGCGGGTTCACTCACGGCAAGTGTGCGGCCCTCACTTCACCTCACTTCACCTCACTTCACCTCACTTCACCTCGGTGAACCGGGTGCCGAGGGGTTCGGACAAAGCTGAGAGGTCCAGCGGTTCGGGATCTGCTGAGCCAACTCCCACCTCGGAGTAGTCGACAACAAACCAGTTTTTGCCCTCCGCGAAGTAGACGGAGCCTTCGGATTCCCCGGCGCCGGCCATCAGCGTGTAGGCCTCGTCCCGCGCATCAGGGGTGTCAAAGTGGAAGATTTCCACGGTTTGGGTGCACTTCACTGATTCGGCGGGTATTTGCCCGTTGCTTCCCATGTCGGCCGTGGGCGGGGGCGGATTCTCCCGGCAGTCGAGCTGCCCGGACACAGCCTGCCGGGTTTCCTCCAGCGAGGCGTATGACGGAAGGCCGTCAGTGGAAGGCTCTGCCGGGGTGCCTGCCGAGCAGGCTCCGACAAGCAGTGTGAGAAGAACGGCGGCCACGGCACCCCGGTTTTTCAACATCGCGTCCCCCCCTTGCACCAGCCAAAGTGTTGTGGGGCTCATAGTGGCACACACGGCACCGGCGGGAAAGGTTCAACGGAAGTGCTCCTTCCCCTTGCCCGGGGATGTTCAGTGCGCCATATCGTTCAGGGCGCCGTATCGTTAAGGGCTCCCTATCGTTCAGTGCGCCATATCGTTCAGGGCTCCCTACCGTTCAGGGCGTCCTAGTGAGCGCATGCCTGATTGACGGCCACAGACAGTTCAGGCGAGCCGCCCAGGGCGCGGCCATGGCACCCGCGGCCAGACGCCGAACGACCTCCTCCGGTGCCACCCACTCGGTAGCCATGACCTCGCTGGCCTGCAGCGTCACTTCCAAGGCGGGTCCCGCGCGCGCGACGTAGAAATCCAGGAGGGCCGAGGTCTCAGTGAATCTCCCGATCAACTCCAGCCCCGACGGCTCCGCATCCAGTCCCGTCTCCTCCCGCAGTTCCCTGCTCGCCGCATTACGGCTCGACTCGCCGGCCAGCGCACTGCCGCCCGGAAATTCCCATCCGAAGGCGAACTCCTTGCCGGCGGCACGCCGGGTCAGCAGAACCGTTCCGTCTTCGCGCTGCACACAGACCGCTGCAATCAGGTGGAAACCTCCGGCCGGCCACTGCGGCGCACCCCTGCGGAAGACGGCACCGGTCGGTGTCCCCCCGGCGTCCACGATGTCCCACCACTCGTCCCCGTCACTCATTGCGCCAGCCGCTCAGGCGCTCAGCGGAAACCGCCGTCGCTGGTCAGCACCTGGCCGACCATCCACCGGCCCTCATCGCTCACGAGCCAGGCAATCAGGCGCGCCGGATCGTCCGGTTCGCCGAACCGTCCGCCGGGAAAGCGGGACAGGACCTCCGCCAGAACCTCGGGAGGCCGGTCGGCAGTATCCAGGTCCAGATATCCGGTGTTCACGGGACCCGGGTTCACGGTATTGAGGACAATTCCGCTGCGGATCAGGTCGGCCGCCACCGACGGGGTGATGCCGGCGAGGGCAGCTTTAGAGGCGGCATAGGCGATTTCGTTCTCCATCACCCCGCCGTTGATCTGGCCGGACGTCATCCAGATGACCCTGCCGCCGGTTCGTCCGTCGTGCTGCATGGCGAAGCTTCGGGTCAGCAGCAGCGTTGAACGCGTATTAACCTGCCAGTGCTCATCCAGTTTTTCCGCGGTCATCTCCGCCAGCGGACCGTCACCGCCGCTGCGGGCGTGATTGCAGATCAGGATGTCCAGGTGCCCCAGGGCAGCCACGGCGGCGTCGATGACCCCGGCGGCGCCGTCGGCCGCCATCAGATCGGTGCTCCCGTGGGCCAGCCGCGCTCCGTCCGCCAGTTGTTCGCGCAGCGCAGCGACGACGTCGTCAACCGGGTCTGCGCCCCACGGCTGTTCAGCGTCGTGGGGCGAGTAGTGGGCCAGGTACAGGTTGGCGCCCAGACGTGCCAGCCGGGAGGCAACGGCATAGCCGATGCCCTTCCTGCGGCTGACGCCGGTAATGACGGCGGTCCGGCCGGCCAGCGGAAGGGGAGTGGCCAAGGGCAAGCTCATGTGTGTTCCTCCGGGATGTGAGGCGTGTGTACGGGCAGGGCAGCACTTTTTGAACGCCGGTCCGCCCGTGCAGGTTCAGGCAATGGACACCGATCGCAGTGTCCGCGGTGAGAGACGGTCCTGCAGCACCAGCGTGGCAGCGCCGAGTGCGGCGGCATCGTTGCCGTTGACGGACATGCGCACCTCCACCGGGTGGATGGCACGGGCCATGGCACGCTTGTCCAGGGCGGAGGAAATAGTGTCGACGTAAAAGGATCCGGCGGTGGAGAAAGCGCTGCCGGCGAGGACGATGAGCTGCAGGTCCAGCAGATTGACCATGGAAATAACGGCGCTTGCCACGTACTCGGCCGACCGGGCGATCAGTCGCAGAGCAACCGGGTCGCCGTCGTTCGCTGCGGTACCCACGGCGGCGAAATCCTCGGAGACTATTCCGGTCAGCGGCAGCACGAGTTCACCGCGGGCGACGGCGTCCGCAGCCTGGGCAACAACTACCTGCGGGCTTGCGTACAGTTCCAGGCAGCCGATGTTTCCGCAGGGGCAGGGGAGCCCGTTGGCATCAACACTGACATGTCCGATTTCCCCGACATTGGAACTGACGCCCTGATAGATGGTGCCGTCCATGACAATCCCGGCGCCGATCCCGGAGCCCATGTACACCGAGGCGTAGCTGGTGTAGCCGGCCGTGGCTCCGAGCCAGAATTCCCCGATGGCAGCGGCGGTGGCGTCATTGTCGAACTCGCAGTGCAGCCCGGTGGTCGTGGACAGGGCCCGCCGCAGCGGGAAGTCGGTCCACTCCCGGAACGACGGCGCACCAATCATGGCTCCGGCTGTGCGGTCCAGGGGCCCGGGCGCGGCAAGCCCCATTCCGACCACGGTCCTGCGGTCCACGGACAGCGCGTCAAACAGGCGCTCAATGTCTTCGGTGATGCGGCTGACTACAGCCATGGGTGACGCATCACCGGGCCCGCTGACCCGGCGGCGGCCGACCACGCGCCCGCTCAGGTCCGCCACCACATAGGTGATGTAGTCCTGCCCGATGTGAACGCCAAGTCCCAGCCTGGAGACGGGGTTCAGCTCCAGGAGCATCCGCGGCTTACCTCCGGTGGACTCGCCGCGTCCGGCCTCGAGGACCACGCCGTCATTGAGCAGGGAACGTACTGCCGTGGAGATGGTGGCCTGCGTCAGGCCGGTCATGTCGGCGAGTTCCACGCGGCTGACCGGTCCGGAAACCCGGATAAGGTCGAGGATTTTCCCGCGTGATGATTCACGGGGGCGGGTTTGGTTCACGGTCTGGTCCTTTGTCGGGCGGATGGACAAACGGCGCGGCAGCGGCCGTTACCCTCTAGGGGCGAACACCGCTTCCAGCCAGGCACCGGCAATCGCCGCATGGCCCTGAGGCGTGGGATGAACGCCGTCGCGGGCCAGGGACTCGGGCGGCGCACCTGCCGCAACCAGTGCAGTCAGGATCTCGTCGGTGCGGACAAGCACCGCCCCGAATTCCTTGGCGAGCCGGCGGACGCAGGCAATTTTGGGGTCGAGGTCCTGCCGCCAGGCCTGCTGTTCGGCATTCACGGGCAGCAGGAACGGTTCCATGAGCACCAGTTCGGTGTCCGGTGCCAGCCGCTCCAGCAACGCCCGGTACCTGGCCAGGAAAGTGGCTTGATCCGTTTCCTGGCCGGCGTCGTATCGCCGCCATGTGTCATTGATTCCGATCATGACGGACACGGCGTGCGGGGATTCACCAAGTACATCGGCATCCCAGCGCCTTGCGAGGTCCTCAACGCGGTCACCGCCGACGCCGCGGTTAACAACGGCCGTCCCGGAAAGATGTGCACTTTCGGCCAAGCTGCGGACATAACCGTCTCCCATGCCGCCTCCGGCCCCTTCACGCCTGCCGCAGTCGGTGACGCTGTCGCCCGCAAACACCAGGCGGCGCCCTTCAAAAAGCGGTGTCGCAGCTGTCATGGGTTTCTCCTCGGGATGGTGGTGTAACTCAGATCACTTACTTTAGTCTTCAAACTAACCCTTGCCTATCCCGCACCGAAATGAGCGCCCATGCCTGCTTCCTCCCGCATTGTCCACTTCCGCGCCAACGGCGTCAGCGTTGTCCTCGACTGTCCGGCCGACGGCCTGCCCGCCGTCATTCACTGGGGCGCGGACCTCGGTGAATGTTCGACGGCGGAGCTTGGCGCACTGGCGCTTGAAATGGTGCCGCTGCCGGATAACACCACGGACCAGCCGGTGCGGCTCAGCGTCGTGCCCGAACACGCCTCCGGGTGGATGGGAGCTCCCGGCCTGCGGGGACACCGCAGCGGCGGCCGTTCCTGGTCTCCGGCCTTCGGCGGGATGGAATACGAGGTGGTGCACGGCGACGGCCCGGAACAGAACACCGTGCGCGGCGACGGCCCGGGTGGAAGGGAGCACGCGGCCGGAGGACGCCTGACTGCCCGCGGTTCTGATCCGGATGCCGGCCTTGCCCTGGAGATCGAACTCCGGCTGACCCCGTCCGGAATGCTCAGGGCGAAGGCGGCCGTCACTAACCTGCACTCCGATGAGTATGAGCTCGAGCAGCTGGTCCTTGCCCTGCCGGTGCCCCCGGTGGCGGCTGAGGTCCTGGACCTCGCCGGCAGATGGGCCAAGGAGCGGGTTCCGCAGCGCCGCGCGCTGACCGTCGGCACGCACCTGCGTGAATCCCGGCGGGGCCGCACCGGAGCCGACGCAGCAACTGTCCTGACCGCGGGAACCCGCGGATTCGGCTTCCGCAGCGGCGACACCTGGGGCCTGCACGTGGGCTTCAGCGGAAACCACGTCTCCTACCTGGAGCGGACGGCAAGCGGGCGGACGGTGCTGGCCGGGGGAGAACTGCTCCTGCCCGGGGAGATCAGTCTCGCGGCAGGGGAACGCTATGCCACCCCGTGGCTGTACTTCGCCTACGGGGACGGGCTGGACGCCCAGGCGGCACGCTTTCATGACTGGCTGCGCTCACGCCCCCACCATCCGGCTGCTCCACGCCCGGTAACCCTGAACGTGTGGGAAGCCGTGTACTTCGACCACCGGCTGCCGCCGCTGCTGGAACTCGCTGAGCGGGCCGCCCGGGTGGGCGTCGAACGCTATGTGCTCGACGACGGGTGGTTCCGCGGCAGGCGCAGTGACAGCGCCGGGCTGGGGGACTGGACGGTGGATACCGATGTATGGCCGCAGGGACTGCATCCCCTGGTTGCACGGGTACGGGAACTGGGCCTGCAGTTCGGCCTGTGGGTTGAACCGGAAATGGTGAACCCGGACTCCGACCTGGCCCGGGCACACCCGGAATGGATCCTCCAGACCGGGGGCAGGATGCCCATGGAGGCGCGCCGCCAGCAGGTGTTGAACCTCGCCGTGCCTCAGGCGTACGACTACATCTTCGGGTGCATCAGTGCCCTCGTCCGGGAGTACCGGCTCGATTACCTCAAATGGGACCACAACCGGGACCTGGTGGATGCCGGTTCCGCTTCCACCGGCGCTCCGCAGGTGCACCTGCAGACGGAAGCCGTCTACCGGCTGATCGACGACCTGAAGCGTGAGCATCCGGGACTGGAAATCGAATCCTGCTCCTCCGGGGGAGCGCGGGTGGATCTGGGAATCCTGGAACGGACAGACCGGATTTGGGCCAGTGACTGCATTGACCCGCTGGAACGGCTGGGAATTATGCGCTGGACCGCCCAACTGGTTCCCCCGGAACTGACCGGCTCCCATGTGGGAAGCCCGCGCTCGCACACAACCGGGCGCACCCACGGACTCTCCTTCCGTGCCGTGGCGGCAATGTTCGGCCACTTTGGCATCGAGTGGAACATCAATGACCTGCCGGAAGCGGATCTCGCGGAACTGGCAGCCTGGGTCCGCGTCCACAAGCAGCTTCGACCCCTGCTGCACAGCGGACGTACCGTCCGCAGCGATCATCCGGGAGACGAACTGTCCATTGCCGGGGTAATCGGCCCGGACCGCACCGAGGCGGTGTTCGCCCTGTCCCTGCTGTCCCGGCCCGTCACCTGGCCGCCCGGCGCCGTGCGGCTCCCGGGCCTGGATCACGGCCTCCGGTACCGGCTCCGGCAGATCGGGCCGGGCCCGCTGCCCGGCAGCGGAGCGCCGCCCTGGCAGCAGGGAGACGGGACGGTGCTCAGCGGACGCGTCCTCGGAGAAGCGGGAATCCAAGTACCGGCGCTTTTTCCGGAACAGGCCGTGCTGGTCCACCTGGAGGCCGTCGCCAGCGGCTCAGCGGGCGGCGGCCAGTAGATAAGGCTGCGGCAAATAAATCAACGGCAAGGAAATAAACCGAGCAATCGCCGGGAGTTCCTTGACTCGCCTAATAAAGTCGCCTAAGAAAGTACCCAGCGGTTCAGTTTGTGGTGAACCTCACATCCCGGCGGCGCACCGGCCGTCCGAATCTCGAAAGGTACAACGATGTCCTTCAAATTTTCAGGCAGGCGTCCGGCGCGGAAACGGCTGGGGCTGGCTGCCGCTGCCATCGTGGGCTCCACGGCTCTGGTCCTGACCGGCTGCGCCTCCGGCGGCGGAGGATCCGCTGATGACGCGGTCTCCTCCATCACGGTGTTCAACGGCTCCACCGGCACCATCACGGAGAACTTCAATCCGTTCTCTACCACAGCCCTGCAGCCAACCCTGGGCGTCGTGTTTGAACCGCTGTTCTGGTTCAACGCCGCGGTCGAGGAAGATCCGACCCCGCTCCTGGGCACAGCCTACGAGTGGAACGAGGCGGGCACCGAGCTGACCATCACCACCCGCGAAGGAGTGAAGTGGTCCGACGGCGAAGACTTCACGGCCGAGGACGTCGCGTTCACCTTCAACCTGGTCAGTGAAACCCCCGAGCTGAACACGACGGGGCTCTCGGCCACCGCAGAGGCAACAGACACGAACACCGTTGTCCTGACGTTCCCGGAGAATTCATTCATGCAGGAGCCCAGCGTGCTGGGCAACCGCGGCATCGTGCCGGAGCACATTTGGAAGGACGTGGCCGATCCGATCACGGAGATCAACTCGGATCCGGTGGGAACCGGGCCGTACAAGGTCAAGGACTTTACGGCGCAGAGCTATCTGATGGAAAAGAACGATCAGTACTGGGAAGAGGGGAAACCCGAAATCCAGGAAGTGCGGTACATCGCCCTCGAGTCGGCCGACGCCGCAACCGGTGCCCTCCTGGACGGGCAGATTGACTGGATGAGCTCCTTCCTGCCGGGTCTGGAAACCATCCTGAAGGACAATGAAAACCTCTCCTACGTGAACACTCCGGCAATGATGACGTCCATCTTTACCTGCGCCAATGAGGCCCTGGGATGCGAGGGGCCGCAGACCGACCAAGCCGTCCGTCAGGCGATCCACCTTGCCATGGACCGGGAACAGCTGAACCAGCTGGCAGGGGGCGGCTTCGCTGAGCCGGCATCTCCCGTCATGGTGCTGCCCGAGCGCGACGCCAAATGGATCTCCAATCCTGAACTGAAGGAAGTGCCGCAAAGCGCCAACGCGTCCGAAGCCGAGAAGGTCCTCGAGGCAGCGGGATGGGCCAAGGGCAGCGACGGAATTCGCACCAAGGACGGCGAGCGCCTGAGCCTGAGCATTCAAACCGTTTCCGGCTGGAGCGACTACATCTCCATCAATGATGCCCTGACCCAGCAGCTGGCCGAGGTTGGCATTGAACTGAAGCCCACCCAGGTGACCTACAACGAGTGGAACAGCAACCAGACGCTGGGACAGTTCCAGCTCTCGCTGGACTCGATTGGACTGCAGCCGTCCAACAACCCGTACTTCACGTACGAGAAGTGGTACAACGTCCAGAACACTACGCCTGTCGGCGAATCCGCCATTGCCGGCAATGCGGCCCGTTACGACAACCCGGTTGTCAACGAGGCCATCTCCGTAGCCCGGGCCACCAACGACGAGGCAGCCCAGAAAGAGCAGTACGCACTCATCCAGGAGCAGATCGCCACGGACCTGCCCTACATCCCGATCTACGTGAACTCCATGCTGTCGGAGTTCAACACCGACCGGGCCACCGGCTGGCCCAGTGAAGAGGACACCTACGCTCTTCCCGCCTCCTGGAAGGCCTGGGACAACGGAATTGTTCTGAAGAACCTCACTCCTGCGCAGAAGTAACCCTCGGGCTGTTGCCGGTCCCTGACAGGACCGGCAACAGCACGGACCCTCCCTTCCTGCTGCAGAAAGTAGTGGTAATGCGATACATCCTTCAAAAGATCGGGTTCTACCTGGTGGCTTTCTGGGCCGCCCTCACCCTGAACTTCTTCCTTCCCCGCCTGATGCCCGGAAATCCCGTGGACATGATGCTGACCAAACTCGCCCAGCGGGGCCCGGTGAGCCCTGAAGCCCGGGAAGCCATCGAGCTGCTCCTCGGCACCAACTCCCAGGCTTCCCTGCCCGTGCAGTACTTCGAGTACCTGGGCAAGATTTTCTCCCTGGACCTGGGCGTCTCGGTGGCGTACTTCCCCGCCTCGGTTGCCGACGTCATCGGGCAGACGCTGCCCTGGACGATCGGGCTGATCGGCATCGCCACGCTCATTTCCTTTGTCATCGGCGTCGGCCTGGGAATGCTGGCCGGCTGGAAGCGCGGTTCGTGGCTGGATAATTTCATTCCCGTCACCACCATGTTCCAGTCCGTGCCCTACTTCTGGCTGGCCCTGATCCTGCTGTTCCTGCTGGGCAGCACCTGGCAGCTGTTCCCCCTCAACGGCGGCTACAACGTCTACACCACCTCGCCCGGATGGTCCTGGGAGTTCATCGGCAGCCTGATTTACTACGGCACGCTGCCGGCCCTGACCATCGTGATCTCCTCGGTGGGCGGCTGGATGCTGGGAATGCGCAACATGATGGTCTCCACCCTCTCCGATGACTACATCCTCACCGCCGAAGCCAAAGGACTGCGCCCGCGGCGGATCATGACGGCGTACGCGGCGCGGAACGCGGTCCTGCCGTCAGTGGCGGGCTTCGCGATCTCCCTGGGGTTCGTGGTTGCCGGATCCATCGTCACCGAAGCAGTGTTCTCCTACCCGGGCATTGGCTCGGCGCTGCTGAACGCCGTCAGCAGCAACGACTACTCCCTGATGCAGGGCGTCTTCCTCGTCATTACCCTCTCGGTGCTTGGAGCAAATCTGCTCGTCGACCTGCTCTACACCATCATTGATCCCCGCACCCGGGCGCGAAGCTGAAAGGCCGGCCATGACCAGCACCACGCAGGATCCTGACGTCGCAGCTGCCGCGGCACGCAGTACCCGGCCCAAGCGGGCCTTCCCTCCCATGACACCCAAGCTTGCCGCCGGGCTGATTATCGCCGGTGCCATCACAGCATTCGGGCTCTTCGGACCGATGCTGGTGGGCGACCCGTCCAGGGTCAACAACATCGGCCTCTCCGGTCCCGGCGACGGTTTTATCCTGGGCACCACGCAGACCGGGCAGGACGTTTTCGCCCAACTGGCGTATGCGACCCGCGGATCCCTGACCATCGGGCTGATCGTAGGCGTGCTCACAGTACTGCTGTCCGCAATTTTCGGAATTGTCGGTGCCTACGCCGGCGGATGGCTGGATGAATCATTCTCGCTGTTCAGCAACGTCATGCTGGTGATCCCGGGCCTTCCCCTCGTCATCATCATCTCCAGCTACGTCCCGGACAAAAGCATTTACCTGGTGGCAGTGGTCCTCGCCATCACCGGATGGGCCGGTTCGGCCCGTGTGCTGCGCGGGTTCACCCTCAGCGTCCGCAACCGCGACTACGTTGCTGCCGCCCGGGTCTCCGGTGAAAAGTCCTGGCGGATCCTGGGCGTCGAAATTCTGCCCAACCTGATTCCGCTGCTGGCGTCCCAAGCTGTTTTCGCCGTCATCTTCGCGATCCTGGGCGAAGCGGGCCTGTCCTTCCTCGGCCTCGGCGCATCCGGTTCCTTCACTTGGGGCACCATGCTGTTTTACGCCCAGAACGGGCTGGCCCTGCGGCTCGGGGCCTGGTGGTGGTTCGTGCCGCCGGGACTGCTGATCGCGGCGTTCGGGGCAGCCCTCTCGCTGATCAACTTCTCGATCGACGAGATCATCAATCCCAAGCTCCGGGCCCAAACGCGGGCCACCCGCCGCAAGTGGAACGTTTCCAAGGCCCAGCTCCGCCTGGCTGACAAGGAGGGTGCCCTGTGAGCATCGACCAGCCCGTGAATATAGCGGAAACCCGGCCAGGACCCGCCACCCGCACTGTCCGTGCCGCGGAAGCCCGCAGCCACCCGGTCCTCACGGTCGAGGACTTCAGCATTGAATACCAGGGTGAACGGACCGTCCGCGCCGTACGGAACGTGACCCTGACCCTCGGACGGGGCGAAATCCTGGGCCTCGCCGGCGAAAGCGGATGCGGCAAATCCACCCTCGCCTACGGAATCAACCGTCTCCTGAAGCCTCCGGCCGTCATCACCGGAGGCGGCGCGTCCTTCCATTCGCGGGAGGGCTACAGCATCGATCTGGCAGAACTGTCGGGCGAGGAGCTCCGGGCCTTTCGCTGGGACAAGATCTCGATGGTCTTCCAGGGGGCCATGAACTCCCTGAACCCGGTCATCTCCATCCGGGCACAGATGGAAGACATCTTCACCACGCATCGGCCTGACATGTCCAAAAAGGACCGCCGGGAGAAATGCGCGGAACTGCTCGAACGCGTGGGCGTGGACCGCTCGCGGCTTCTGTCCTATCCGCATGAGCTGTCCGGCGGGATGCGCCAGCGCGTCATGATTGCCATGGCAATGGCGCTGGATCCGCAGGTGATGATCATGGACGAGCCGACCACCGCCCTGGACGTCGTGGTCCAGCGGGAAATCCTGCGCGAGATCACCCGGCTGCGGGAAGAGCTGGGCTTCGCCGTCATTTTCATCACCCATGACCTGCCGCTGCTGCTGGAAATCAGCGACCGCATAGCGGTGATGCGTGAAGGCGAGATCGTGGAACTTGGTGATGCCGTGGAGCTCTACACCAATCCGCAGCACGATTACACGCGCACGCTGCTGGCGTCCTTTCCAAGCCTTACCGGCGAACGCGGCGGCTTTGTCCGCGGAACCGTCACCGACCATGAGAGCGGAGTGCAGCGATGAGCGTCCTCGAAGTCCGGGACCTGGTCAAGGAATACCGGCTGCGGGACGGGCGGCACTCCCGGGTGCTTACCGCCGTCAACCACGTCAGCTTTTCGATCGAAACCGGACGCACCGTGGCCCTGGTCGGCCAAAGCGGCAGCGGCAAGTCAACGCTCGCAAAACTGCTGATGCAGCTGGAAAAACCGACATCGGGACAGATCGTTCTGGACGGAACCCCCGTTGTCCGCCGCGGTGCGGGGCTGAAGCAGTACCGCAGCGACGTCCAGATGGTTTTCCAGGACCCTTTTGCGTCACTGAACCCGTATCACACCATTGCCCACCATCTGGGGCGACCCTTGATCCTGCACGGCAAGGCGTCAGGCCGCGAGGAGGTCATGGCCGGCGTGCACCGCCTGCTGGAACGGGTACGGCTCGAGCCGGATATGGCGGAGCGCAAACCGCATGAGCTCTCGGGCGGACAGCGCCAGCGCATTGCGATCGCCCGGGCCCTGGCACCTGAACCGCGCATCCTGGTGGCTGATGAACCGGTGTCGATGCTGGATGTCTCCATCCGGCTCGGCGTCCTGAATCTGCTGGCGGACCTGCAGCGCGAAGAGAACCTGGGCGTCTTCTACATCACGCACGACCTGGCAACCGCACGGCACTTCTCGGACGACATCCTGGTGATGTTCAAAGGCGAAATTGTCGAGGGGGGACCCGCGGACGACGTCATCCTCAATCCCCGGCACGAGTACACACAGCTGCTGGCTGAAGCGGCACCCAACCCGGAAAAACGCCTGAACGCCTGATTCGGTCAGCCCTCTGCCTGCCTGATCCGGCCGGCCCCCTGAACGCCTGAGTCGGCCGGGCCCCTGAACGCCTGAGTCGGCCGGCCCTCTGCCCGCCTGATCCGGCCCTCTGCACCCCATCCCTGAACACCGTTTGGAGCTTCGACCATGACACCCTCCCGCACCGCCCACCACGCATCCCTGGACCTCAGCGGTCCGTGGGACCTGATCTGGCAGGACGGCCCCGAGGACACCCCCGCCTATGCCCGCCGCGGAACGCCGCTGGCAGCCACCGTGCCCGGACAGGTCCACACCGACCTGATGGCGGCGGGCCTGCTCGAGGATCCGGATACCGGCTTCGGTGAGCTGGACCAGTACTGGATCGGGCACTCCACCTGGACATACAGCCGCACCTTCACCTGGCCCGGCACCCCCGAAATGCCCGGAACCCCGGAAACGGCCGGATCGCCGGAGCCCCGGACGGACCTGGTGGCGGAAGGGCTGGACACGTTCGCCGTCGTCCGCCTGAACGGACAGGAAATCGCCCGCACCTCGGACCAGCATGTCGGCTGGCGCTGGGATGTCAGCGACCGCCTGGTTGTCGGCGAGAATGTCCTGGCGATTACTTTCGGCTCCGCCTGGGATGCGGCACACGAATGCGAGCGCGCGGTCGGCGAACTTCCGCGGCCCTACGACGAGCCCTACGCCTACGTCCGCAAGAGTGCCTGCAACTTCGGCTGGGACTGGGGACCGCACTACATTACAGCCGGAATCTGGCAGCCCATCCGGCTGGAGACCTGGTCCCGGGCCAGGATCGAGTCGGTGCGTCCCGCCGTCGAACTCGCCGGCGCTGAATCTGCGGACGGCAGCGGCGACGCTGCTCCGGCGCATGTGCGGGTCACTGTCGGAATTGACCTTCCGGTCATTCTTCCGGGCACCGCACCGTCCGGGCTGACGCTTGCCGCAGTGCTGACGGATCCCGACGGCAAGGAAGTGGCGCGCTCCGCCGCCCCGGTGAACTCGGCCGGCGACACGTCACTTGAACTGACAGTCACGGAACCGCGCCTGTGGTGGCCGGCGGGACTCGGCGCGCAGCCCCTGTACGGGCTCAGCGTCGAGGTGGTGCACGACGACGGCGGCGTGCTGGCCACCGACAGCCGGCGGGTGGGCCTGCGCACCGTTCAGATTGATGAGAGCCCAGCCGGGGGCGGCACCGGGTGGGCGATTGTGGTCAACGGCCGGCGGGTGCGGATCCGCGGCTACAACTGGATCCCGGAGGACCCGTTCATTGCCGAAGTGACGGATGAGCGGCTCGGCCGGCGGCTGGACCAGGCGGTCGACGGCGGCGCCAACCTGCTGCGCGTCTGGGGCGGCGGCTATTTCTCCACCGAGGCCTTCATGGACGGCTGCGATGAACGCGGCCTGATGGTCTGGCACGATTTCCTCTTCGCCTGCAGCGCCTATGACGAATCACCGGAGATGGTGGCCAGCGTTACCCTGGAAGCCGAACAGGCCGTGGCCCGGCTGGCGGCACACCCGAGCCTGGTGCTGTGGTGCGGCGGCAACGAGTGTGTCTGGGGCGACTACGACTGGGGATGGCGGGAGATCCTGCAGGGCCGGCCGTGGGGTGCAAGGTTTTACACTGAGATCCTCCCCGGCGTCATCGACCGGGTGGACCCCGGCCGGCCCTACTTGCCGAACAGCCCCTGGTCAGGGTCCCTTGACATCCATCCCAACGATCCGGCCAGCGGTCCGGTGCACATCTGGACCGTCTGGAATGACCAGGACTACACCCACTACCGCGACGTCGACCCGGCCTTTGTCTCCGAAATGGGCTGGTGCGCACCTCCGGCATGGAGCACGCTGCGGGCCGCGGTGACGGAGGGGGAGCTGCTGCCGGACAACCCGCAGGTGGCCCACCATATGCGTGCCGACCGCGGCATGGAAAAGCTCGCCCGCGGGTTGGAGCCCTACTTCGGTACTCCGGACACGGCGGAGGACTGGCATTACCTGACCCAGGTGGTCCAGGCCCGGTCGCAGAGCGCGGGTGCGGAATGGCTGCGCTCCCGCGAGCGCTGCGCCGGCGTGGTGATCTGGCAGCTGAACGACTGCTGGCCCGTACTCAGCTGGTCCGCTGTGGACGGCGCCGGAATCGAAAAGCCGGTGTTCTACGGGCTGCGGCGTTCTTTCGCTCCGGAACTGGTGACCATTGTGCCCGTAACCCCGGGAGGCACTGACGATCCCGCCGGAACCGGCGGACTGGAACTCGTGGCCGTCAATGACGGCACCGGGCCCTGGCAGGCCGAGATACGCGTCCGGCGGCTGCGTGTCGACGGCACCGAAGTGGCGAGCGGACACTATCGGCTGGAGACGGCTGCCGATTCAACGTCCCGAGTGCAGCTTGACTCCGTGCTGGCGTCTTCCGGGAACGGGGGAGAAGAGTTCCTGGTGGCCGACTATGGTTCTGCCGGACAGGAGCAGCGCGCTCTGTGGTTCTTTGTGCCGGATGCGGCCTTCGACACGAAAACTCCGCGCTTTGAGTCCTCGGTGGAGCTCTCCGGGGGTGCGCTGCAGGTGACGGTCCGCGCTGAAACGCTGCTGCGCGATCTCTGCCTCTTTGCCGACCGGCTGGCCGCTGACCTGGATGTTCCGGCTTCGCTGCTGCAGGTCGATGACATGATGCGCACCCTCCTGCCCGGAGAATCGGTAACCTTCACCGTCTCGCGGCGCGATGGCGGGGCGCTGCTCACTGCGCCGCCGTCGGCAGGTGCCTGGCCGGTGCTGCGCAGCATCGGAGACAGCGCCCCGGAGCCGGACGGGGTCGCCCACGGTGCCGGTGCGGATGTGGATGCGGGTGCGGCAGCGGATGCGGGTGCGGCAGTGCCGGCGGGCTCCCTGGGACGGCCGCTGTGATCGCCGGGATCGAGACCGGGGGTACTAAAGTCATCTGCGCCGTTGCCGAGACCGGCGCACCCGGCACCATTGTGGACCGGCTTCGGATTCCCACTACCTCTCCGGCTGAGACCCTGGGCGCGGTGCGGTCCTTCCTGGACGGCTACGCCTCGGCAGGTGTGCTGGAGGCCGTCGGCCTGGCCGCGTTTGGCCCGGTCAACGTGGACAGCTCCTCGCCGTCCTACGGGTGGATCACGTCCACTCCCAAAGCGGGATGGCGCAACACCGACATTCCCCGTGCCCTGGGCCTGGGGGATGCCATGCCGCTCCAGGTGGTTACCGACGTGACCGGCTCCGCCGTGGGGGAGCAGCGGTCGGGGGCGGGAGCGGGTCTGCGGAACGTGGCCTACGTGACGGTCGGAACGGGGGTTGGCGCGGGTTTCGCTGCCGACGGAGTTCCGTTCCTGCAGCGCAGCCATCCTGAAATGGGGCATCTGCCGGTGCGCCGCTATCCCGGCGATGACTTCCCCGGAACCTGTCCGTTCCACGGTGATTGCCTCGAAGGACTGGCATCCGGACCGGCCGTCCGCGCCCGCTGGGGCCGCCCCGGGGAACAGCTCGGCGCCCTGCAGCGGGAAGCCGTGCCCCTGCTGGGCTTCTATCTGGCCCAGCTGCTGGCTGCAGTTACCTACACCGTTGCTCCCGACCGCATCATCCTCGGAGGCGGCGTCCTGAAGCTTCCCGGCCTGCTGCAGGCCTCCCGGGAGCAGCTTGCGGAAGTCGTGGGCGGGGCTCTGGAAGGGCATCCGCTGACCCGTCCCGACAGCGGCTACATCTGCAGTCCGGCGCTCGCGGATCTGGCCGGCGTGCACGGAGCCCTGTATCTTGCCCATGATCTGGCAGGAAACAGGGCTCCGCTGAGCGCAGTCTGAGGGCCGGGTCTGGAATCAAAGACCCGGCCCTCAGAGTAGTGAGCAGGATTTAGCAGCTAGGACGGACGGGACTCCGGCGACTGGGTCTTCGCCGGATCCCGTTCCGCAAGTCCGCCCACGGCCTCGTCGATGCGGGCCAGCACGTCCGGCTTGAGTTCAACGCCGGCGGCCAGCACGTTGGAAGTGACCTGCTCCGGCCGGGAGGCACCGATGATGGCCCCGGCCACGTTCGGGTTCTGCAGAACCCAGGCAACAGCCAGCTGCCCCATGGTCAGGCCCGTCTCGTCGGCAATGGGCTGAAGCTTCTGCACCCCGGCCAGGACCTCGTCATCCATCCAGCGGCCGATCATCTTCGCCCCGCCCTTGGCGTCCGTGGCACGGCTGCCTTCGGGAAGCTCGGCGCCGGGCTTGTACTTGCCGCTGAGCACTCCCTGCGCCATCGGGGAGAAGACGATCTGGGAGATGCCCAGTTCCTCGGAGGCCGGCACGACGTCGGCTTCGATGACCCGCCACAGCATGTTGTACTGCGGCTGGTTGGAAATCAGCGCGAAGCCGAGCTGCCGGGCAAGGTCCTGGCCGGCGCGGAGCTGCTCGGCGTTCCATTCGCTGACGCCGATGTACAGGGCCTTGCCCTGGCGCACGACGTCGGCGAACGCCTGCATCGTTTCCTCCAGCGGCGTCTCGTAGTCGTACCGGTGGGCCTGGTACAGGTCGACGTAATCAGTCTGCAGCCGCTGCAGGGAGCCGTTGATGGACTCCATGATGTGCTTGCGGGACAGGCCGGAGTCATTGTGGCCGCCCGGACCGGTGGGCCAGTACACCTTGGTGAGAATCTCCAGGGACTCGCGGCGTTCATTCTTCAGCGCCGCGCCCAGGACTCCCTCCGCAATGGTGTTGGCGTAAGCGTCGGCGGTGTCGAAAGTGCTGATGCCGGCGTCGAGCGCCGCCCGCACACAGGAGGCAGCGACGTCGTTCTCCACCTGGGAGCCGTGGGTCAGCCAGTTGCCGTAAATGATTTCGGAGATTTTAAGTCCGCTGTTGCCGAGGTACCTGTGTTCCATCTGCTGCGCTCTCTCTTCGAATGACGTGTACGAGCAAAACTAAGGCAGCTTTGCAACTCGGTCAAAGGTTTCGGATCCTGTGTTCGCTACGCAGTGTCTGCAGGACTAAGCCGGTCAGGCAGATCTTTCCGCCATGCTGTACTGGAGCGGTGATAATCAACCTGCCCGTCCGGCAACCCTTTGACGCGCCGGGGATCTTCCGGTTCCTGGCGGTCCGCGCGGTACGCGGGGTGGAGGCCGCGGAGCTCAGCGACCCGAAAGAACTGCGGTATGCCCGCACGCTTTCGCTTCCGCACGGGCCGGGAGCAATCAGCATCGCTGCTGCTGCCGCCGGCGGAGGCTGGGAGCTGAGCGTGCAGCTGGAACTGGCCTCGCCCGCCGATGCCGAGCACGCACTGCAGCGGGTGCGGCGCCTGCTGGACCTCGGCGCCGATCCCTCCGCCGTCGACACCGCACTGTCGGCCGATCCCGCGCTTGCCCCGCTGGTGGAGCGCACCCCGGGGATCCGGGTCCCCGGAGCCGTTGATCCGCACGAACTGGTGGTGCGCGCGCTCGTGGGCCAGCAAATCTCCGTGGCTGCCGCCCGGACCCACCTCAGCCGCCTCACGACGGAGGCCGGGGCTCCCTTCGCTTCCGCATTCCCCGGCCTGGACCGCCTGTTTCCCGCACCGGCTGACATCCTCGCCCGGGTGCCGGAGCCCGTCCCGGGCGGGCAGCCGGACCCGGACCGTCCGCTCCGGCTGCCCGGACAGGCAGTCCGTGCCGTAATCGCTGCGGCACGGGACCTGGCGAGCGGGGAACTGGATGTGCAGGCGGGGTCGGATTCGGACACTCTGCGTGCCCGGCTGCTTTCCCGTCCGCGGATCGGCCCCTGGACCGCGGCCTACATAGCCATGCGCGTACTCGGCGATTCAGATGCGTGGCTCACCGGAGACGTTGCCCTTGTTGCGGGTGCGAAGGCGGCAGGGGTGTTGGAGGAAGGCATCGGCAAAGCGGCAGCACACCGGGTCCTTGCCGACCGCGCGGGGGACTGGGCGCCGTGGCGCTCCTACGCGGCGATGCACCTGTGGCAGGCTGCCTAGGCCGGGTTGTAGGCCACGGCAACGTCCAGTACCCAGACGACGCCGAAACGGTCCGCCAGCATTCCGTAGGCGGGGGAGAACGCGGACGGCGCGAGGTCGGCCATGATGGTTGATCCTTCCGCCAGGCGGTCCCAGAGTTCCGAAACCTCCTGCTCCGAATCGGCCCGCACCGACACGAAGAAGGGCTTGTCGCCCCGGTCGAGGGGGACGCTTGCCGGCACATCGTAGGCCATGACCCGGAACCCGTTTACGCCGGTCACCTGGCCGAACTTAACCTGGTCCGCCTCCTCCGGGCGTTCCGTGCTGCCGGCATCCTGGTTGCTGATGACCAGGAGCTGCCCGCCGAACACGGAAGTGTAAAACTCGAGGGCCTCCCGGGCTTCGCCGCGGAAATTGAGATGGGGAGTGGTGGTGACGCTCATGGTTGTTCTCCTGAGTGCTTGCAGGCCGGGGAATTTCTCCGGCAACAGCCACTCTTCTCCCAGTAGAGGTCTATTTCCGTCCTCTATTCCGCCTAGTATCAAAAACATGCCGTCGACAACTTCGCGCCTGCTGATGCTGCTCTCCCTCCTGCAGGCGCGCCGCGAGTGGCCCGGCGAGGTCCTGGCCGAGCGTCTGGATATCAGCCACCGCACTGTCCGCCGTGACGTGGACCGGCTCCGGGAACTGGGGTATGCCATCCGGGCGGTGAAGGGACCGCACGGCGGCTACCGGCTCGATGCCGGAGCCGAGCTCCCGCCGCTTCTTTTCGACGATGACCAGGTGATCGCGCTGGCGGTCGCGCTGCGGAGCGCAACGTCTACGGGTGCGGGCATTGAGGAAGCAGCCGGCCGTGCGCTGGCGACAATTAGCCAGGTAATGCCTACCCGCCTGCGTCGCCGCCTCGACTCGCTCCGTTTCACCACCCTTCCCGCCCGTCGGGAGGGAACCGCGCAGGCAGCGCCGGGGGTCCTGCTGGCCCTGTCCGCTTCCATCCGTGCACGCGAGGTGCTGCGGTTCGACTATGCGGAGCATGCAGGTCCACTGCACCGCCGGCGGGTGGAACCGCACCACCTGGTGGCCTCCCGCGGACGCTGGTATCTCGTCGCCTGGGACCTCGAGCGCGGGAACTGGCGGATCTTCCGGGCTGACCGGATCACTCCTCATGTCCCTACCGGTCCGCGCTTTGCCGAACGCACGGTTCCCGGCGGCAACGTGCATGATTTTGTCCGGGCAAGGTTTCGCGGGTCAGCTGAGGAAAACGCCTGGCCGTGCCGGGGCACCGTCATTCTGTTGCTTCCGGCCCACGAGGTGCTGCCGTTTGCCGGGGACGGGAGCGTTGAACCCCTGGGTGCGGACCGGTGCCGGCTGACGTCCGGATCCTGGTCCTGGGAGGCGCTCGCCGCGTCCCTCGGGCGGTTCGACGCCGACATCTACGTCGAGTCCCCGCCCGAGCTGACAGCAGCATTCAGCCGGCTGGCGGACCGTTTCGCGGCAGCTGCTGCCGGCACCCGGCCTGGTCTCTAGACCCCGCACGTCCCAGAGCCCACACGTTCCCAAACCCCGCTGCCCTTCCCTAAACCCCCGCTGGCTCTTCCCTAAACCCCCGCTGGCCCTTTCCTAAACCCCCGCTGGCGCTTCCCTAACCCCGCTGGCCCTTCCCTAAACCCCCGCCGGGTTGGACGTGGCCGGCTGGCCGAGCCCGCTGTGCTCCTCCCGGAGCTGCCGCTTGACGATCTTTCCGCTGGGATTCTTGGGCAGGGAGTCGGCGATGACCACATATTTGGGCGTCTTATAGCCCGCCAGCAGTCCCCGTGTGTGGGCCATCACTGCTTCCGGCGTCAATGCGGCTCCGGACTTCGGAACCACCACAACGGCCACCGCCTCCACCCAGTGCGGATGGGGAACGCCGAACACCGCCGCCTCGGCCACGCCGTCAAGCAGGTAAACCGCTTCCTCCACCTCCCGGCTGGCAACGTTTTCCCCGCCGGTTTTGATCATGTCCTTCTTGCGGTCCACCACGGTGAGGTACCCTTCGTCGTCGAAGTACCCCAGGTCCCCGGAATGGAACCAGCCGCCCGCAAACGCGTCGGCTGTGCGCTCGGGGTCCCGGTAGTAGCCCAGGGTTGCATGCGGGCTGCGGTGCACGATCTCACCCACGCTCCCGGCCGGAAGCGGACTGCCGTCTTCGCCGACCACTGCGGTTTCCACGTTCAGGGAGGGCCGGCCGGCTGAACCGGCGTGCATCAATTGGTCCTCCGGGCCCAGGATGGTGGCCACCGGAGCCATCTCTGTTTGCCCGTAAAAGTTCCAGAAGCGGACGCCGGGCAGGCGCTGCTGCAGTTCCTTGAGGACCTGCACCGGCATGGCGGACGCTCCGTAATAGCCCTTGCGCAGGGAGGAGAGATCAGCGGCGTCAAAGTGCGGCGAACGCAGGAGGGAAATCCACACCGTGGGCGGGGCAAAAAACTTAGTGACTTTCTCCCGCTCAATGGTTGCCAGGATGGCGGCGGGATCCGGTGCTGGCAGGATGATGCTGGTGGCCCCCAGATAAATGTCCGGTCCGAGGAAGCAGTCCAACTGGGCGCAGTGGTACAGCGGAAGGGTGTGCAGGTCGACGTCGTCGGAACTCATGTCACCGTCCACCACGGCCGAGACGTACTCCCACAGCAGCGACCGGCTGGACATCAGGGCACCTTTGGGGCGGGACTCCGTGCCTGAGGTGTACATGAGGCGCACCGGATCGTCGTCGCCCACGTGGGCGCCACCCGGGAGAGCGTCAGGACCGGCGCTGTCGAACTCGAACCAGTCCTGCACATCGGTCCACCCGGCCGGCGGAGCGTCTGTCCCGCTGCAGACGCAGGAACGCACGACGACGGCGTCCGTTTCGGCGGCGGCCATGGCGGCCTCGGCTACCGGAACGAGGGCGTCCTGAACAACGAAGGCGCTGGCGCCGCTGTGATCCAGGACGTAGGCAACCTCGTCCGGTCCGAGCATGAAGTTGATGGGAACCAGCACCACGCCGGCCCGTGCGGTTGCGAAGGCCAGGACTGCAAACTGCCAGGTATTGCGGCACAGCAGTGCCAGGCGGTCACCGGGCTTTATGCCGCTGCCGTGCAGGGCGGATGCTGCTGCGGCCACGGCCTGCTCGAATTCCGCGAAAGTCAGCCGGGTGCTTCCGTCAACGAGGGCCGTGCGGCGCGGATACCGCTGTGCGCTGCGTCGCGGCAGGTCTCCGAGTGTCTGGCTGCGGGCTTGGCTGCCGGAAGGTGTGCTGACGGAGGGTGCGGCACCGGCAGGCGTGGCGCCGGACTCTAACGTGCCGGGCGCCGTCTTGCCGGACTCTAAGTTGCCGGGAGCTGACTTGCCGGACTCTAACGTGCCGGGCGCCGTCTTGCCGGACTCTAAGTTGCCGGGAGCTGACTTGCCGGACTCTAAGTTGCCGGGAGCTGACTTGCCGGACTCTAGGTTGCCAAACGCTGACTTGCCGGACGTGGAAGACAGTGGAGCGGACACGCGGAACCCCCGGGGTAGACGTTTTCCGCTGCTGCACGTGGTGAGCGCGGATCTGTAGGCCCACAGTCTGTCCCACCCGGAGGCTCAGGGGAAGCACCCCTGAGCCGGGCCGTCCTTAGGCTTTCTGTACCGTGATGGACCATTCCGCCGGACCAATTTTGGAAAAGTCGGTGACCGGGTAGCCGCTTTCGGCAGCCCAGCGCGGAATGGCGTCAGTGGCCTGGGTGCAGTCGAAGTGGATGACCAATTCATCGCCGGCTGCCAGCGTAGTCATTGCGTCCTTGGCTTCGACCAGGGGGAAGGGGCAGACCTGCCCGTTGGTTTCAAGGGTTACCTGTGCCATGTGGATTCTTCCTTTCGGGAAGGGATTCTTGAGGAGGGTTTTGAGGAGGGTTTTGGGCGGGATGCCGGCGGGGATGCCGGGGATGCAGGCAGGGATGCCTGCGGATCGGGAAGGGGCTCGGAATTTTAATAAGTCCGGTGTTGCGAACCTAGCTGCGGACGCCGGCGGCAGCGGAAGCCCCGGCGGCACCGGCTGCTCCGCTGCTCCCGGAAGACGCAGGACGGCGCTTCATGATGGTCATCCTCGCGGCAAGGCCCGTACCCAGGATCATGCATACCAGGGCGGTCCAGCCCTGGAAGCTGAACTGGGCCGTCTCGACCATGGCATTTCCGATGGTGCAGCCGCCGGCAAGCGCGGCACCGACGCCCATCATTGCGCCGCCGCCAAGGCTCTTGAGGACGGTGGGCGCGTCGGGAATGCGGATCCGGAATTCACCGCTGCCCTTCGCCGCGATGAAGGAACCCACGAGAATTCCGAGGACGAGGAAGACACCCCAGTCGACCAGTTCCGGATCCCCGGTCACCAGGTAGTTAACCGCGTTAGAGGACGGCGTGGTGATGCCCAGGCCCGCTTCGCGGCCGGTGGCCCAGCTCAGCGGCCACGCGATGATGGCGATCAAACCGATGACCACCGCCGTGGCGAAGGCATTCCAGGGCTTCTCAAACAACAGATGTGCCAGCCCGGACTTCGAGGCCGGCGGGGTTGCCATGGTGAACTTCGGCTTGCTCAGGTGATGGCGTACCGCCAGGGCCACCGCCCCCGTCAGGATGGCCACGAACACCCACGGCGAGACATTCAGGACCGAGTGGAAGGTGCTCTGCTCCACGGTGACCGACCGCATGGATGAGGTGAACCCGGACAGCGGTCCGGTTTTCATCACGGCGGCAAACAGGGCGTACGTGATCAGGGCCAGCCAGCTGCCCACCAGCCCTTCACCGGCACGGTAATACGTTCCGGTGGCGCAGCCTCCGGCCAGGACAATGGCAAACCCGAAGATTAAACCGCCCACTACCGTGGCAAGCCACGGGAACGGTCCCGATTCCAGGGAAATGACACCGGCCGCATCGAGAGCGAAAACTCCGATGCTCTGTACGGCAACAACCACCATGAACGCGGTGAGCCACCGCGTATTGCGGGTCACCCAGATGTCGCGGAAGGCACCCGTGACGCAAAAACGTCCGCGCTGCATCACGAAGCCAAGCGCCATGCCGACAAAGAGGCCGGAAATAAGCATGGAAGTGTCCCCTTCCGGGGTGAGTAAGGGTGGAAAATCCGCGATGGATAAGGGCGGAAATCCAGGAGGGCGGGTAAGCCGGGAGACATCAACGCTATTGGTCCGGGGTGAAGCCGGGCAAAGAATGTGGCGCCGCGTGAAGAGTAGTGAAGCCCGGTGACGCAAAGGGAATAAAATCTCTCCCAGCCTGCCCCTAGCAATTACTAGGTAGTCCAAGTAAATTGGCGTCCACGGTACCAATGAAGGGCGGGGCATGTTCGAACTCACGGAAGATCAACAAGCAATCAGGGACATGGTGCGGGACTTCGCCGCCGGGGCCCTGGCGCCCAACGCCGCCAAATGGGATGAAACCAAGCACTTTCCGGTGGACGTCCTGGCGCAGGCCGGTGAGCTCGGCATGGGCGGAATCTACGCGGCGGAGGAACACGGCGGTGCCGGCCTTTCACGCACCGACGCCGTCGTGATCTTTGAGGAACTGTCCAAGGCGGATCCGTCCATCGCGGCCTACATTTCCATCCACAACATGGTGGTTTGGATGATCGACTCCTTCGGTACCGAGGACCAGCGTGCGCGCTGGGTTCCCGAACTCGCTTCCATGCAGTCGCTGGGCAGCTATTGCCTCACCGAGCCGGGCGCAGGCTCCGACGCCGCGGCCCTGACGACCAAGGCTGAACGGGACGGCGACCATTACGTACTGAACGGCGTCAAGCAGTTCATCTCCGGCGCCGGCAGCTCCGCGTATTACATCGTCATGGCACGCACCAGTGGTGCCGGTGCCCGGGGCATCAGCGCCATTGTTGTTCCGGCGGACACCCCGGGACTGTCCTTTGGCCCTGCCGAGCGCAAGATGGGCTGGAATGCGCAGCCCACGGGCCAGGTAATCTTCACCGACCTGCGGGTTCCCGTGTCTAACCGGCTGGGGGAGGAGGGCTCCGGTTTCGGGATTGCCATGAAGGGCCTGAACGGCGGACGCCTGAACATGGGAGCGTGCTCGCTGGGCGGTGCACAGGCTGCCCTGGACCAGACCGTGGCGCATCTGAAGCAGCGCACCGCTTTCGGCAAGCCGCTCATTGAGCAGTCCTCGCTCCTTTTCCGGCTCGCCGACATGGAAATGAAGCTCCAAGTAGCCCGGACGATGCTCCGGCGGGCCGCGGATGCGCTGGACCGGGGGGCGCCCGACGTCGTCACGCTCTGCGCCACTGCCAAGCGGGTGGCCACCGACAACGGTTTCGCGGTGGCGAACGAGGCGCTGCAGCTGCACGGCGGCTACGGCTACCTCTCGGAGTACGGCCTGGAAAAGATTGTCCGGGACCTGAGGGTCCACCAAATACTGGAAGGCTCCAACGAAATCATGCAGCTCATTGTGGGCCGGACGCTGGCGGAGGCCTGAGATGACGAAAAGCAGCGCACCCGAGCAGTCTCTGGCAGCGGCGACCTCTCCGGCGCCGGCGGAGAACGCCGAGCCCGAGGTCCTGATTGAACGCAGCGGTCACCTGGGCCGGATCATCCTGAACCGCCCGCGGGCCATCAACGCGCTCACGGCCAGCATGGTTGCCCTGATCCGCGGAGCACTGGACCAGTGGGAGCACGACGACGCCGTGGCGACCGTCCTGCTGTCCGGCGCCGGCGAGCGCGGACTCTGCGCCGGGGGTGACATCGTGGCCATCTACCGGGACGCGGGCAACGGCGGCGCTGAATCCGCCCGGTTCTGGGCAGAGGAATACGAACTCAACGCCCGCATCAGCAGCTATCCCAAGCCCTATGTGGCGCTGATGGACGGAATTGTCCTGGGCGGCGGCGTCGGCGTTTCCGCCCACGGCAGCCACCGGATCGTCACCGAGCGCACAAAGGTGGGCATGCCGGAAACCGGCATTGGTTTTGTTCCCGACGTCGGCGGCACCTACCTGCTCTCCCGTGCCCCCGGAGAGCTGGGCACGCATGCCGCCCTCACCGCCGGAATGATGACCGGCCCGGATGCACTGCTCCTGGGGCTGGCGGACCTGTACATGGACAGCAGCCGCTTGGAGGACCTGGCCGCCGCGCTCGCGGAAAGGCCGGCCGGGGAGGTCCTGCAGGACTTTGCGCAGGAGGCTCCGGAGGCCCCGCTGGCGGCTGCGCAGCACTGGATCGACGAGTGCTACGGCCACGACGACGTCGAAACCATCATTGATGCCCTGCTCCGTTCCGGGGAGACGGACGCCAACTCCGCCGCCGGATCGATCAGCGCCAAATCCCCGACCGCGTTGAAAGTGACGCTGCAGTCGCTGCGCCGGGCGCGCGAGCTTCCGGACCTGGTCAGCGTCCTGGTGCAGGAGTACCGCGTCTCCCTGCATGCCCTTGCCGCACCCGACTTCGCCGAGGGCGTCCGGGCACAGGTGATCGACAAGGACCGTGAGCCGCGCTGGCAGCCGGCCGCCCTTGAGGATGTGCGCCAGGCCGACGTGGACGCGTACTTCGAACCCGTCCAGGGCCGGCGCGACGTTTTCACTACCAGCCAGGAGCAGATATGACGCAGGAACCGCAGCAGCAAGGCCCGGGCCGGGACACCAGGGTCGGCTTCATTGGGCTGGGCAACATGGGCGGGCCGATGGCTGCGAATCTGGTGGCCGCCGGGTACCCGGTGAGCGGCTTCGACCCGGTTCCCGCTGCAGCGGAGCGGGCCGCAGCCAAGGGCATCCGCATGGCGGCCACTGCAGATCAGGCCGTGGCGGAGGCCGACGTCGTCATCACCATGCTGCCCACCGGCCAGCATGTGCTCAATGTCCTGTCCGGTGACGGTGACGCTTTGGGACTGCTCGCGGCCGCTGCGCCGGATGCCCTGTTCCTGGAGTGCTCGACCATCTCCGTTGACGATGCCCGCACAGCCCATGCACTGATGCTCGAGACCGGGCACCGCGGACTGGATGCTCCCGTCTCCGGGGGCGTGGTGGGCGCCGAAGCGGGCACCCTGACCTTCATGGCCGGCGGGGCCGCGGATGATTTCGCGGCAGCGCTGCCCCTGCTCGAAATCATGGGCGGACGCGTGGTGCACTGCGGCGATGCCGGGGCGGGACAGGCAGCCAAGATCTGCAACAACATGATCCTCGGCGTCTCCATGATTGCGGTCAGCGAGGCCTTTGTACTTGGGGAAGAACTGGGCCTGACCCACGAGGCGCTGTTCGACGTCGCCTCCGCCGCATCAGGGCAGTGCTGGGCTCTAACCACCAACTGTCCGGTTCCCGGCCCGGTTCCTGCCAGTCCCGCCAACCGGGACTACCAGCCCGGCTTTGCCGCGGCGCTGATGGCCAAGGACCTGGGCCTTGCCGCGGACGCCTTGGATTCCACCGGAGTCCGCGCGGAACTGGGGCGGCGGGCGGGAGAAATCTACCGGGACCTCACGGCGTCCGGCGGCGGAGGACAGGACTTTTCCTCCGTCATCAGTTCCATCCGGGCCGCTACCTCGGCCTCGGAAGCAGATGCCGGACAGCACCGGCACCCCACGGACGGACACTACCCGGCGGAACAGCCGGCAGGACAGACACAGCCGGCAGGACAGCTGCCGGCAGAACAGAGCGGAGCAGTATGAGCGAGTACGAGAACATCCTCCTGGAGCGCAGCGGACGGGTTGGCATCATCACGCTGAACCGCCCCAAAGCACTGAATGCGCTGAACTACGGGCTGATGCAGGATGTGGTCTCGGCAGCAACGGAGCTGGACAGCGATCCGGAAATCGGAGCCATCATCATTACCGGTTCCGAACGGGCCTTCGCTGCCGGAGCCGATATCAAGGAAATGTCCGAAAAATCGTATATGGACATGTATCTCGGCAACTGGTTCCGCGGCTGGGACACCCTCGCTGCCGTACGTACCCCGGTGATTGCAGCCGTCTCCGGCCACGCCCTGGGCGGCGGCTGTGAACTGGCGTTGCTGTGCGACTTCATCATTGCCTCCGATACGGCTACGTTCGGGCAGCCGGAAATCAAGCTCGGGGTCATACCCGGAATCGGCGGCTCACAGCGGTTGACCCGTGCAGTGGGCAAGGCCAAGGCCATGGAAATGATCCTCACCGGCCGGACCATCGGTGCCGAGGAAGCCGAAAGGGCAGGCATGGTGGCACGTGTTGTGCCTGCTGCCGATCTGCTCGCCGACGCCCGTTCCACCGCAGAGACCATCGCCTCCATGTCCGCCCCGGTAGCAATGCTCGGCAAGGAACTCGTCAACGCCGCCTTCGAAACCACGCTGGAATCCGGCATCCGGTTCGAGCGCCGGGTTTTCCATTCCGTCTTTGGTCTGGAGGACCAGAAGGAAGGCATGGCGGCCTTCATCGAGAAGCGCAAGCCCGATTTCAAGCACCGCTGAGCCTGGACACCAAGAATCCCGCGCCACCCCAGCAGCACCGCACCACCCCAGCAGCACCGCACCACCCGAGCAATCCGAGTACGACGACCGAGAAAACGAGGCATCATGACCCAGCTCAACATTCCCTCGGAAGCGGAGCGCAGCGCTGACAGCGCCGACAGCAGCGCAGAGCGTTCCGATTACAGTTCCTTCCTGTCCGGGGTCGACCAGCCAATGTGGATCAGCGGCGAGCCGGTTCAGGCTGCGTCGGGGCAGTGGCGGGACGTCATGAATCCGGCACGCCGGGAAACCGTCATTGCACGGGTCCCGGCAGGCGGTCCCGAAGACGTGGACCGCGCCGTTTCCGCTGCCCGGGCTGCATTTCCCGGCTGGCGCAGCGCCCACTTCACCGTCCGCTCCCGGGCGCTGTCCCTCATCGCCGACGAGATCGAAGCCCGTGCCGAAGACTTCGCGCGGCTCACGGCCCTGGATACCGGGAACGCTCTGCGCACCCAGGCGCGGCCTGAAGTCACCACGCTGGTCTCCCTGTTCCGGTACTTCGCCGGAATTGCCGGTGAGGCCAAGGGCGTGACCCTGCCCGCCGGCGAGGGGCAGCTGCAGTACACGCGGCTGGAACCGCTTGGCGTGGTGGCGTGCATCCTGCCCTGGAACTCGCCGCTTATGATTGCCGGGTTCAAGCTTCCGGCAGCCCTGGCCGCGGGCAACACCGTCATCTTGAAGGCGGCCGACGACGCGCCGCTGACCATCCTGCTGCTGGCCGAAATCTGCGGAAAGCACCTGCCGGCTGGAACCGTCAATGCCCTGACCGGGCGGGGAAGCGTCATTGGTGCTGCCCTGGCCGAGCACCCCGGCGTTGACAAGGTCTCCTTCACCGGATCCACGGAAGTTGGCCGCGGTGTCGCCCGCACCGCCGGAGAGCGGCTGGCCCACGTGTCCCTGGAGCTGGGCGGAAAGAATCCTTCGATTGTCTTCCCGGACGCAGTCGACGAGGAACTGATTGACGGACTGCTGCTCGCTTCCCGGTTCACCCGGCAGGGCCAGAGCTGCACTGCCGGTTCCCGGCTGTTCCTGCACGAGGACATTTACGACGAGGTCCTCGAACGGCTCTCGGCAAAGCTCGGTGCCCTGACCGTGGGCGACCCGCTGGATGAGGCCACCGACATGGGTGCTGTCATTAACAACAGCCAGTTCTCCTCCATCAGCGGTTATCTTGAGGAGGGCCGCGGTTCCATGGCCACGATCCTCGGCGGCTCCGTTCCGGAGGAGGGTCCGCTGACGGAGGGCTACTTCCATCTGCCGACGGTGTTCGGCGGCGGCCGGAACGATTTCCGGCTGGCGCAGGAGGAGATTTTCGGCCCGGTCCTGGTTGCCATTCCGTGGCGGGACACCGAGGACGTCATCCGCATGGCGAACGAGTCCCACTACGGACTGGCCGCCTACGTGTGGTCGCATAACCTGGACAATGCGCTGAACACTGCGCACCGCGTGGACGCCGGCTGGGTGCAGGTGAACCAGGGCGGAGGCCAGGTGGTGGGGCAGTCCTACGGCGGCTACAAGCAAAGCGGTATCGGCCGGGAGGTGTCGCTGGAGGGCATGCTCGCGGGGTTCACCCAGACAAAGCAGATTAACGTCAAGCTGCGCGGCTGAGGCCGCAAATGAGCAAAGGGTCCCTCAAGGTCACCCGGGACGGTCCGGTGGCAACTGTGCTGCTGGCCAATCCCGGGCGCCGCAACACGCTGACCGCTGCGATGTGGCGGGAGTTCGCCGTCGTACTCGCACCGCTGGAGCATGACGACAGCGTCAAGGTGGTGATTATCCGCGGCGACGGGGAGGATTTTTCCGCCGGTGCGGACATTTCCGACCTGCGGGCCATCCTGCACAATCCGGACAACGGACTGCACGACGGCGGTGACGTCACGGCGGGGGAGGAAGCGATAGCGGCCTTCCCCAAACCGGTGATTGCCGCCGTCGACGGGTACTGCCTCGGCGGTGCCTGGCAGGTCGCGGGAGCCTGCGATTTCCGCCTCGCTTCCGACCGTGCCGTCTTCGGCATCACTCCGGCCAAGATCGGCATTGTTTATCCGCTGTCCGGGATCAAGCGGCTGGTTCGGCTTGCAGGGCCCGGGGCTGCAAAATATCTGCTGTTCAGCGGGGATTTTGTTCCCGCCGAGCAGGCACTGCGCCTGGGACTCGTGGAACGGGTCATTCCGCAGGCGGACTTCTGGACCGACGTCGCGTCCTTCGCCCGGCGCCTTGCCGGACGGTCCCAGCTTTCGCTGCAGGCCATGAAGGAACTCGTCGACATCATTGCCTCTGTGGATTCCGGTAATGCTGCCGATGCCTCGGCCAGCGTGGAGCAGCACAGCGAGGAACAGGCCAGCGAGGAGCAGCGCAGCTTGGAACAGGCCAGCTACCGCTGGCAGCAGGAAATGGCTGCAGCTGCGGATCCCGTTATCGGTGTCCGCGCCTTTCTTGCGAAGGCAGAGCCGGCCTTCACCTGGACCGGCCCCGTCAGCCCGCGCAGCGCCGACGCTGCGCGCGGTTCGAGCACAGCCCGCAGGGCGCATGATTCGAAAGAGGAACAATGAACCAGGACAGCGCCACTACTATGTTCCGTGCCGCCCGCGATGAGCTGCTTGCCCTCGCCGGCAGCTACGAGAAAGCGGTGGACACCTTCACCTGGCCCCGGCTGGACGGCCGGTTCAACTGGGCGGTGGACTATTTCGACGCCATGGCGCGCGGCAATGATGCCTGCGCCCTGTGGATCGTGGAAGAGGACGGATCGGAGCGGAAGTACAGCTTCGACGACATGGTGCACCGTTCCGACCAGGTCGCCGCCTGGCTTGCTGCCTGTGGAGTCAACCGGGGAGATCCCGTGATGCTGATGCTCGGCAACCAAGTGGAACTCTGGGAGAGCATGCTCGCCGCCATGAAGCTCGGCGCCGTCATTATGCCCACTGCTTCCGCTGCCGGCAGTGCGGACCTTGCCGACCGGATCAGCCGCGGAGGCGCCCGGTGGGTTATCGCCAATGCAGCCGATGCCGGAAAGTTCGACGACGTACCCGGCGGCTACGGCAGGATTCTGGTCGGCGGCCAACCGGGCGGCTCACCGGGCGGCTCAGACGTGCAGCCGGCTACCGGATGGCTGGACTATGCGGACGCGTATGCGAGTGATCCGGTGCAGCAGCAGACGGTCACCGATGCCGCTGATCCGCTGCTGTTCTATTTCACGTCCGGCACCACCAACCGGCCGAAGCTGGTGGAACACACCCAGGTGTCCTATCCGGTGGGGCACCTTTCCACGATGTACTTTCTCGGCCTGCAGCCGGGGGACGTCCACCTGAACATCAGTTCTCCGGGTTGGGCCAAGCACGCCTGGAGCAGTTTCTTTGCTCCGTGGAATGCGGAGGCGACAGTCTTCATCTACAACTACGCACGGTTCCGGCCCGAGGCTTTGTTGGAGCAGCTGCATCGGGCGGGTGTCACCAGTCTGTGTGCGCCCCCGACTGTGTGGCGGATGATGATCCAGTCCAACCTCGGGGAACGGCCTGCCCTGCTGCGGGAACTCATCGGTGCCGGCGAACCGCTGAATCCGGAAGTGATTTCCAAGGTCGAGTCCGCGTGGGGGCTGTCCATCCGTGACGGTTTCGGGCAGACGGAAACTACGGCTCTGGTGGGGAACACCCCCGGTGCTGAGCTGCATCCGGGATCGATGGGCCGTCCGCTGCCCGGAGTTCCGGTGGTTCTGATTGATCCGGCAACCGGTCTGAGCGCTGACGAAGGCGAGATTTGCCTGGATCTGTCCCGCCGGCCGCTGAACCTGATGACCGGCTACCGCGGCGATCCCGAGCGTACGAAGGCAGCCATGGACGGCGGCTACTTCCATACCGGCGACATAGCGGTGCGGGACGAGGCCGGTTACATCACCTATATCGGCCGCACCGACGACGTCTTCAAGGCTTCCGACTACAAGATCAGTCCGTTTGAACTCGAGAGTGTCCTGATCGAACACCCTGCGGTGGCTGAGGCCGCCGTCGTGCCCGCTCCCGACGAGCTGAGGCTCGCAGTTCCCAAGGCCTATGTTGCTCTAGCCGAGGGATGGGAACCGAACCGCGAGACAGCGCTGTCCATCCTGACCTATGCACGGGAGCATTTGGCTCCGTACCTGCGGGTGCGGCGGCTGGAATTCCATGAGTTGCCCAAGACCATGTCCGGCAAAATCCGCAGGGTGCAGCTGCGGGCTCTGGAGACCGAGGCGGACGCCGGGGGGAACAGCAGACCGGTAGGAGATCGCGTAGAGTTTCGGGACGATGAATTTCCGGAGCTGCGCCGGTGACGTCTGTGCCGATGCCCGGGGCTTCCAAGTCGGAGTCCGGGAAGCCGGAGTGCCAGGGCTCACAGCCCCTACCCCAGGATCCCATCGCGGAAGCCCGCAGACACTGGGAAGAACATGGATGGGGTGACGCGGCCGCGGGCATGGCGGCTGTCACCGCGGTGATGCGGACCCATCAGATCCTGCTGACGCGAGTGGAGAATGTACTCAAGCCCTTTAGCCTGACATTCGCCCGGTTCGAGCTTCTGGCTCTGCTGAGCTTCACGGCCAGCGGTGCCTTGCCGATGGCTAAAGCCGGTGCGCGGCTTCAGGTGCATCCGACGTCAGTGACCAATGCTGTGGACCGTCTGGAGCAGGCGGGTCTGGTGGAGCGCCGGAAGCATCCCTCTGATGGTCGTACTGTTTTGGTGGAGATCACTCCGGCAGGTCGGAAGCTTGTCCCCCTTGCCGCGTCGGCTTTGAATAGCGAAGTTTTTTCCCGCTCCGGGTTTGCACCGAATGACTTGGCCGAGCTAACGGAAATTCTGACCCGGTTCCGTCGTGATGCCGGGGATTTCTCCGATTGATGCAGGCCACCCGGGTTTGTGTCATCCGGGTTGGGCCACCCGGGTTTGGGCCGCGGGTTCAGGCAGCCCACCCGGGCTCGGGCCCCGGGACCGAATGATGCCACCGGGATTGGCACCACCCGGGCTCGGGCCTGGGACAGGAGTGATGGGTTCAGATACTCATCAGACTCCGCACGCCAAGGGCTGGCAGGAAAGTCGGGCACGACCCGAACTGGGCCCGCCTAAACAGTGGTCATTATGTGATGACCATGAGCGGTTGGCTGTGTCTAGAAGGGTGGTGGGTCGTCTCCGTAGTCGTCCGGGTCGCCGAAACCCACAGCACCTGCGGCATGCTCCGCCCCCGACCCCGCAACATGCGCAGTACATGCCGCACTCTCCGTCCCGTTTTCCGCCGTGACAGCTGCAGGTTCCAGGGGCGCCTGGGTGGTCGGGGCTGGGGCTGGTGCTGTGTCCCGGGCCAGGGCGAGGCGTGGTTCGGTGCGGTACTTTCGTCCTCCCGGCGAGGTCCACTCAATGATTCCGGGGCTGGGCTGGCAGGCTTTCCAGAATCCTTTGGTTTTGAACATGTGGTGCCGCCGGCATAAATGCTCCAGGTTGTCGTGATCGGTGGCGCCGCCCTGCGCCCAGGGTTTGGTGTGGTCGATTTCGGAGATCACCGCATTGGTCCGGCAGCCCGGGAACCGGCACGTCCCGTCCCGGACCCGCAGCAACTGCTTTAACCCGTCCGGTACTTTCCGCCGCTTACCCACCCGCAGGACTTCCTCGGTGTCCGGGTTCCGTTCCACCGGTGTCCACTTCGCCGCTTCACGGGCCATCCGCCGTGCCGTTTCGGGGCTGATGGGTCCGTAGCCGTGCAGTTCCGCGGGCTGGTCGTCGGCGCCCAGGAGGGTTTCGGCGCTGATCAGGACCAGGATCTCGGTCCGGGCCCGGGAGC